>NZ_JAIUIM010000003.1:0-361389 GCF_020165615.1 Mesorhizobium sp. BH1-1-5 | reverse complement strand
CTGCGCGCCGAGACGGAGCGGGGCAGCGCCGGCATCCGCGATGTTGCACCCCGTTGTGCCAACCGAAGAACCTTGACGCTGCAAGCCGCCCCAGTCTGTAATCGCCCCAGGGAGGAACCACGGAAAAGATCATCCTCGATTGCGATCCGGGGCACGACGACGCCATCGCCATCCTGCTTGCGGCCGGCAACCCGAACATCGACCTGCTCGGCATCACCACGGTTTCGGGCAACCACAATGTCGAGAACACCACGCGCAACGCGCTGGCCACATGCACCGCCTACGGCATCAAGGTGCCGGTGGCGAAGGGCTCGCCGGGTCCTTTGGTCAGCGACCAGGTGCTGGCGGTCGAGATCCATGGCGAGACCGGGCTCGACGGCCCCGAACTGCCGCCGGCCTCCTTCGAGCTCGACAGGCGGCACGCCGTCGACTTCATCATCGAGACCGTCATGGCGCATGAGCCTAAGACCGTCACGCTGGTGCCGGTCGGTCCCTACACCAACATCGCGCTCGCAGCCCGCAAGGACCCGCGCATCATCGGGCGGGTTAAGAAGGTGGTGGCGATGGGCGGCGCCTTCACGCGCGGCAACATCACGCCCGCGGCCGAGTTCAACGTCTACGCCGACGCGGAAGCCGCCGACGTGGTGTTCCGCGCCGACTGGGACGTCACCATGGTCGGGCTCGACCTCACGCACCAGGCCCTGGCCACGCCTGAGCTGCAGGACAGGGTGCGCGCCGTCGGCGGCTCGATCGCCAAGTTCATCCTCGATATCTGGGAATTCATCGCGACCACGCATGGCGGCCTTTTGCAGATCGCATACCCCGCCGTGCATGACGCCTGCTGCGTGGCGGCCATGATCGACCCGACCGTCTTCACCACCGAGAAGGCCGACATCCGCGTCGAGATCGCCGGACGCTGGACCAAGGGCATGACGGTCTGCAATTTCGAGAAGATGGGCGGCATGCGCCATTTCGGCGGCACGGCGAGCGAGCAGGTGAACTTCCGCCACACGGTGGCGATGCAGCTCGACCATCGGAAATTCTGCGACCTCATCGTCGACGCGGTCGAGCGGCTGAGCCGGCAAAGGGCGTGAGCCGGCCTCGCAATTTCAGGATAGCAAGCGGCCCGGCGGCACCTGGAGCAATTCCAGGAAAAGTGTGAGCGGTTGGGCTCGGCGACTTCGCCGTGGCCTTCCGTCCAAAACTGCGTAAAAGAAACATCTGGAGTCGGTCGGCGTTTCGATGAAACGCTGGACCGTTCGGAACGGCTGCCGGGAGCGGCAGTCGCGAAAGAGCGGCATCGAGGCGGACATAGGCCGGGAGCGGCCCGTCCGCCCGGGCAAGACTGAAGCGATGGCGGGAATGAAGCTCTGAGCCCGCGCGTTCCTATGGCTTTACCGGCAGCGGGCTAAAAGAGAGGATATGATAGATTGAAGGGGGTTGCAGTTTTAACCGAGGGAAGAAGCGGTTCGAACTGGCTTGGAAGTCTCACCAATGCCACAGGCATCATGGGCCGTTCGCAGGAATGGCTGAAGCAGCTCCATCTCGGTCCTGAGCCGCGCAGATACGATGTGCTCGAGGAGACGGTGATCCGCGGAGCCTCGACCGCGAACGGCCGCTTCGCCATCAAGGTGTTTCCGCGCCATCTGAGCTGGTCGAAGGGCAAGTGCGGCAAGGACTTCCTGCTGGAAGTTCGAAAGAACAACGATCTGGGCTTCATCCTGCTCGAACGCCGCGATCGGCTGAGGCAAGCCATTTCCTTCTACCGCGCCAGCGTTTCGCTCTTGTGGACAAGCCGCGCCAAGGGCGCTCGATCTCCTGTTCCCTACAGCTTCGCCGGCATCAGCCAGGCGTTCTTCCAGATCGAGCAGAGCTACGCGTTCTGGCGGGCCTATGTGGACCTTTCGCAATTGCCCCACCGGCATTTCTTCTACGAGGACCTCCTGCCGGACCCGAGGCCCTATCTCGAAGCCGTCGCCGAATTGCTCGATGTTCCGGCGCCGGCGGCCGTGCCGGTCTCTCAACTCAGGATCCAGCGCGATGACCTCACCGAGGATTGGGTGGAGCGCTTTCGGCAAGAGGCAGCGAAGAAGGGGGCCATCGAGGCGATCGAGGAAGTACCGGTGCCGCGCACGCTGGACAATTTCGCCCGCATCGCCCTGAAGCGGCCTTTGAACAGAAGGCGGTTCTGACCAAGCGCCGCTCCGGCGATCCGCCGGAGCGCGTTTGACGCGTCGCGCGCCTCACAGCAGGAACGTCTGCCGGTCGCGCAAGGTGGTTGCGATGGCGGCGATGCCGGTCTCGATCTCGTTTCTGTTGGCCAGGATCGCCTCGCCGGCCGTGCCCTCCAGCAGCGAGCGCAAGAGCTCCGCCTGGCCGACCAGCACGGCGTCCTTTTCGGCGAGCGTAGCAAGCGTCGCGGCCTCCAGCCGGTAGCGCTGCGCCATGCGGTCGTTCTCCGGCACCGGCTGGTGGCGGATAAGCCCTTCCAGCCCGCCCACCTCGCGCCCCAGCCGCTCGAGCGCCTGCGCATTGGCGACGACGGCCGGGTCGGGGAAGGGATTGGCCCTGGTAGGCGTCGGTATGTTCTCGCGCCGGTAGCGGCTCTCGGCCTCGTCGAGCCCCGCGCGCGCCCGGCCAAGCAGCGAGCACGCCATCTGGCGCACCCGCTGGTCGTCGGCGCGGAGCTGGTTTTCCTGCCGGTAGAAATTGTAGCCATAGCCGTAGAACAGGTTGATCCCGACCTGCGCCAGTGGCCCGGCCTCGTAGAAGCGGCTCATCTTGTCGCGCCCACTTCGTCGCCCAGCGGATAGAACCCCGTCGGCTGGCCGCCGATCTGGAACGGCACGCCGGCCGCGGCATTGGGCGCCGAGACCAGGCCCTTGTCGGCCATCCGCAGCGCCAGGTAATAGCGCACCGCCTCGATGGGGGTGAGCCCGATCGCCTGCAGCGAGATCAATTCGCGCATGCGCTCGTCGCGCGGCATGATCAGCACCTTGAGGTCGTTGAGCATGATGCCGTAGACCTTGAGGAAATCGGTGAGATGCGCCTTCACCGCCTCGCGCACGTCGCTGATGCGCTCATTGACGTTCTCCATCTTGGTGACCTGGATGATCTGGTTGATCGCCTGCTCGATGGCCGGCCCGGCATAGTCCGCGATCTCCTTGGTGTCGATCACCGCGCCCGCGAAGGGCATGTGCGTGATGAGGTCGAGCGCCTCTTCCTTGCTGTCGATGTGGATGTAGTAATCCACCACATAGGACATCTCCGCCATCTCGGCGCTGGTCGCCACGCCCTCGTTGCGCACGAGCAGCTTCGAGCGGTTGATGTAGATGACCTCGTAGACCCAGGGCGACGAGCCGCCGAAGAAGCCTTGCACGACGGAGCCGACCAGCGGCTTGTCCGGCGTCTGCAGCGCATATTGCCCGGTCTCGTAGACATTGAGCACCGCGCCGCGCGATTTCAGGATGCAGAAATGGTTGCTCTCGACGGTGAGCAGCGAGCCCGAGACGATGCTCTCGTCGACGATCTTCATCGCCACGGTCCTGGTGCCCAGCGCATCCGTGCCGTCGCGCTGCAGAGACGTGATGACCTGCCTGGTGATTGCCATTGTACTTCCCTCGCTTGGTTGGAGGCGCGCGCGCCTCATGGATTTACGATGTGAAAACAGGGAGTTGGAGCGGATAAGCGATTCAAGCTGAGAGCCGCGCTAACGCGGCGAGCAGAGGCCCTTGCCCCTGAACGATTGTTCCAGCCGCGCGGTGCGGTCGCTGCGCTGCCGGTAGCCGCCATCGCCGTCGAGCAGATACTTCGCCCGCTGCTTGCCCTGCGCCTGCGCTGCCGCCTTCTTCGAGGCTTTGGCTGACGCCTGCCTGAGCGGCTTCAGCGCCTCGGTCGCCCGGCGCTCGATCTCGCCGGCGACTCCGGACTCCTGCAAGGCGCGGCTGACGGCTTGCCCGAGCAGTTCCCGCCCTGTCTCGCCGAGCAGGGCTTCGCCGAGCAGGCCTTTTTCGCCCAGAAAACCCTTCTCGCCGAGGAAGCTCGAAACCGCCTTGGCGACATCGGCGATCTCGCCGCCTTCTGTCTCGTCGTCACCGTTGTCGGAAGACGCCATTCGCGGCGCGGCGCGCCGGCCGCCTTCCGGCCGCACGCCTTCCCGCCGAGCGCCTTTCGCCCCGCTTCGCCCCTTGGCGAACCACTGCCAGGCGACGAAGCCGAGCGCGAGCACAAACAGAAGATGCGACATGCCGAACCCCCGCTGGAAAATCGTCAACGCACTCAAAATCGCCAAGGCGCTGAAATGGAAGGAGAGGGCAAAACAGGCCCGCCACGCCACCTCGGGACGGCGCCCGGGGTTGCGTGTTGGTGTTGAGCGCGCCGTTTCGACCGGCCCGCTCGATGGTCCGCCTTGATTGCCCGCTTTGAAGATGCCGGAACATGCCCGCCTCAGCGCGCCTTGCCGCCCGCTTCCGGGCGCCAACGGCCACGCCTAAGGCGCATCAAAGGCCGTTCCGTCGCCGCTCCCCCTCCATCCCTTGCCTCATTCACAAAGACGTTCTCTTCGCCGGACGGGGCTGTCCGGGAACCATGGATGGCATGCTGCATCGTTGATAAGCGAAGTCTGAAATGGCGGCCATACACATTGTCGCGAGCGACCTGGGGCGGGCTTTGGAAAGCTTGGTTCCTCGCCCCCGCAAAGCGGGGGGTCTGAAGGACGGGCGAGACCCGTGGCTCGCCCCGGAATGGTGGCCGCGTAGCGGACGGAGAAGGGGGCAGCGCTGCCCTACGCGATTGTCCCCTGCCGTCAGCACGGCAATCACATAAGGCGGCGCTGGCCCCCGCTCCGTCTCGGCGCTGCGCGCCGATCCACCTCTCCCCCATTTCATGGGGGCGAGGAAACGCCAGCCGCGAAGGCCGCGACCTCGGCGATTGGCGTTTCCTCGCCCCCGCAAAGCGAGGGAGAGGTGGCTCGGCGAAGCCGAGACGGAGAGGGGGCAGCGCCAGCGTATGTCATCACGCGCCCACCACGCAGCCACTAAACAGTCTGTCGAGCGGCCAGCCGTTTCCAGGAACCGAAGAACCGCCTAGAGTTCCGCTGTGCGCTGGAACCACCGGGAGCATCGCGATGAACGAAGCCACGCCACTTGATCCGAGACAGCTGGCGGAGATCGCCAGCTATCACGCCCACATCTATTACGGCGATGCGGCCGAGCGCCGGCAGGCCGAATGGCTGCGCCAGCGCATCGGTGAGCGTTTCCGCGTGCGGCTGGGCAACTGGCGACGAGCCGGTCGGCCCGCACGAGCAGGCCATGTACCAGGTCTCCTTCGCCACCGAGATCTTCGCCACGCTGGTTCCCTGGCTGATGCTGAACCACGGGGGCCTGAGCATCCTCATCCACCCCAACACCACCAACCCCAAGCGCGACCACACGGTCGACCCGGTCTGGATCGGGAAGGCGCTGGGTGTGCATGGCGAGGTGCTGGGCGAAGAGGACGAGGCGGAAGAGGCGCTGGAGGTGAATACCGAGCCGACGATGGCGGTGTGAGGGGGTGCTCCAGGTGGCTGGCGCATGTGCCCGATGCTCCGCCGCCGGCCTGGCGAACCGGAGTCCGCCGTCCTTGGAATGTCACTTCCCGCGCTCGATCAACTCCAGTCGGCCGTTGACCTTCTCGAGCCCCTTCGCCAGTTCATCAATCGACTTGTTGGTTGGCGAATTTAGCAGGTAGTTTAATCCAATCGGCAGAATCGTGAGAACGATTTGGATAACAGTGAAAATGGCTGCAATTACCGTAATCCAGGCAATACCGACCTTTTGCATCCGATCCATTACTGCGTCGCGTGCGCTCTTCGCTATGGCATCGCTATTCAGAAATGTGCGGGGGAATTCTGTGGACGCGATCTTCTGTATATCTCGAATGTATTCCGGTGAAGTTACGGCCTTAGGGAGCAGGGCCGCGGGAACTTTCGCATGCTTGAAGAGCGTTACCCTGAGAAAGGTCTGGCCCCGATCGACTGGAAAGTCGACCTTGCTGAAATTCAGAAGGGTGGTTCCAATCGGACCTTCCCAGCCCGGGTCCACGATGCCTACAGTAAGCGCCCAAATACCGTGTCTCGTTAGGGCTGTTTTGTAGGTAACGTGCCCAGTCACGTTGTCGGGTAAACGAAACACTTCTTTCGAGACAACTTGAACCATCTCTCCCGGCCTGAGCACGAAGGGACCTGTCGTGCGATTGCCATCTTGACCCACTATGACCCCAACTGTGAGTTCAAAACTGGACCCTCGCTTCAGCGGTTGGCCCTCCGAGAAGAAGCTGGTTGCGTCAAGATCGTCTGCTGCTAGAAGCTTCATCGTACGTCCCCCTTACCCATTCTGGAATCTTGCAATGACCCTTTCAGAGTCTGATCGACAGTTCATTCGCACCGCGATGTCGGCTGCTGAAGGGAGTTATGATCCGCATCGGCAAGTAGGTGCCGCAATCGTTGGCGCAGACGGTGAGCTTGCATCGATTGGTACAAACCGCCCCCCGGCTGAACTTAAATGCACTATTGAGGAAAGCCACGCTGCGATCAAGCGTGATCCGCGGTGGAAGTACTTCGTTTTGGAACATGCGGAGCGAAATGCGATCCGAAATGCCTGTCACGCTGGTAAGAAACTCGAGGGCGGAACAATTTACCTCACTCTTTTTCCGTGCTCAGACTGTGCCCGTGCAATTGTGGCTTCTGGATTAAAATGTGTCGTCGTTCCTGAAAGTGGAAAAGACTCTACAAGGGATGAAAAATGGCTTGAGCACTATAAATATGCCTCATTGATACTAGATATGGCAGATATAAATAGGGTAAACTACGACATATCTTCTGTAGAATAGCTTGAAACAAAAGTTAATTGCTTTTGTTCCTTCCTTCTCGGTTTCAGTGGGTAGCTTTCGTTCATGTCCTGTTCTCAGGAGGCGTATCTGCCAGCATGGCAGATCTCTTCTAGTGGGGCGTGTCAGCATGACAGCCTCTCTTTGCTGCTCGGACCGATGCTGAACCTTGCGTTTGCAACGAAGGTTGCGACTGAAGCCGGGATAGTGGCTGAGACTATAGTTTGCCGCAGCGCTTAGACTACGTGAGGAATGACTTTATCTTGTTTTCCAAGGCGTCTCGCTTGCGCTTTGGGGTTTCACACTCCCACACGGTCATCACTTGCCAGCCGGCTTCTTGTAGCGCCCGAAGGTTCTCGGAATCGCGCTTGACGTTGCGGCTGATCTTCGCTCTCCAATATTCGGCGTTGTCTTTCGGTTGGCGAGCGCCTCTCGCGCAGTCGTGGCCATGCCAGAAGCAACCGTTGACAAAAATGATTTTGCGTCGGCTTACAAACACGAGATCTGGATTGCCGGGCAAATCCTTGCAGTGGAGCGAATAACGGAATCCCATCCTGTGCGCCAACCGACGTACTATTATCTCTGGCGTCGTGTCCTTGGATCTAACAGCACGCATCACCTCACTGCGAGAGCGACTGCTACTCCCCTCTGTCGATTTCGTCGTCATTCTCCGACCCGGCCTCGACTTTGCTATCGCCCCCCAAGGCTTCAAAGCGTCGCTTAGCGAGCCAATGTAGGCGCTTAGTTTGCGTCACTAGCACGCGCCGCAGGCCCATTTTCACTTCGCGCTCGGAGATGACCTGCGCCAGCTTGGACACAATCATGGATCGACGCGCCAGCCGGGTATCTGGGTGGCTGCGCAGTTCTCGAATGGTATCCGACACGATGCTGCCGCGCACGGAGGGTGGTTCATTTATGCCAACTGTGGGGCTCGGCGGGTCCTTCTCATTGAGAATTGCCCCGAATTTGCTCTCCCTGCGCAGTCGTGTAAAAACCGCATGCTCAAGTGCGTCGAGAGCAGCGTTTGCCATCCTGAAGTCGGGATGCTTTTTGTTCACGCCTTCGAATTGAGGTAAGGGCCAGACCTCGATCTCAGCCACCTCAAAGGGGTCGAGGACGGACATCGCAACAGCGTCGGTGCGCTGGTTCGTCATGTGTCTTCCGACACGGCCGCTCAGCTTCTCCTTGGTCTGGCCGACGTAGATGGGTTCGCCGTCGTAGTCATAAAATGCGTAAACGCCCCACTTGTAGCTGCCAACTTTCTTTGTAACGCCACTGGGGTCATCGTAGTCTGTTTCGTGAAAGAAGGAGCGTATCCCCTTGCGCAGTTCGTCGGTTTCTAGTGGCGGCCGCTTGACCGCATCGTCCGCCGCGCTTGGTTTTTTCGCCATTAGCCTCTCCGGATCGGCGTCATCTCCGATTCGGCTTGGACTATACCGGCGCGAGTGATAGTCGTCTTGCGCCAAGTCTCGTCCCTGGCGAGCTCGATTTCGAAATCCACGAAGTTTAACTCGTCGTCGTGCCCGCCGAAACAGGTGTGGAAGGCCTGTAGCAGCGCAACGTCAGTCACTTTCTGTGCCATTGCCTTTGTCACGGCGCCAGCGGGTACGATTGAGGGAAACATGTAGATGCATGGCGGCGGCACTCGGAATGGCCCGACGTCTGTAAGCCTGGGCGTGGTCCCGCCCATGATCTTCGGACACGGCCGGCCGACGGTACCGCAAACCATATCCCAGATGATCACGCCGTCGACTTGTTGGTCGCGGGCGATCATCTCAGCCGACAGCCGGGTGTGGATCCCAGACCAAGCATTGCGCCGCGGATCGCCGCCGGCGTTGGTCATTATGCTCCAGATGACAAACTCGTCCGCAGTATCCGGGCGCTCGAACAACGTGACGTTGTTCCCATCCATGCCGCCTGTCAGGGCGATGACGGCGTTTCTGCCATGAGGCAGACGCACCCAATAATCGCTGCGCTCGGCTGCCTCGCTCAGGTCCCAGCCTTCGATTAGGCCCGCATCTTCAATATGATTCAGGACGTGCTGCACGAACTCGCGTTTCGGCCGCATCGTCCCTGAGTACTGACCACGGATACGCTCTATCGCGCCTCGGAAAAGGCCGGAATTGTAGAACTCTTTCTCGTCCAATCCGTGATCGCCGAGCAGGTGGGACTGAGTCTTTAGAACCTCCGCAAACTTTTCGATCTGATTTCGCAGATCAGCATTCTGTTCCCAGGGAATGACACTCATGCAGCAGCCGCGTCCTTGGCCCTAGGTTTCCTAAGTAGGGGCTCAAAGACGTATTGCGCAAGGTGTCTGACGACGGGGACGGCCACGCCGTCGCCCGTGAGGTGGTAGGCCTCGTTGTAGTTTTTGGGCAGCGCATAGCCTTCGTCTAGGCCCATTAATCTTGCCGTCTCGCGCGACGAAATCAGACGTGAGCGGATGCGCTCGCCGTCCACGACCACTATCACCTGCCGGGATGAACCTCCCGCTGGCGTTCGAAGGCATCCTGCCAAATCGTCAAATCGGACCTCAGCGCGCTGATACTTCACTCCGTCCTGAACGCGTGTGCGCTTATAGACAGCGCCTACCATGCGGCGCCCCGCGCGCTTAGCGGCCTCAACCTTTGCAAGATTGATAGGCGACATCTGCCCGAGCAGCTTCGCGGTTTCGTTAGCCGAATGCCACTGAACGCTGTCAGGCTGGTCCTCAACTAAGTCGGCGAACACCGTGTTGCGGTGTGGCGGAGTGGGTATATTCCACCAAAGCCACTTAGCTTTCGCCTCTTCGCCGACGCGTTCGTACGCCGCCTGTAGTCCGCGCGTGTGGAAAGGTTCAATCGGACCAGGTGCTACCATTGCGTTCTCAACCTCGATATCTTCGCGAACGCCGATGATGAATAGACGTGGCCTAGAGTGCGGAACGAACAAAGCGGCGTCAATCACTAGTGCGCCATAGCGATAGCCATTGTCCGCGAACGTTTGGCAGATGGCTTCAAAATCCTTGCCACCGTGGGACGTCAACGTGCCGGTGACATTCTCTAATGCAACCACCCGCGGGGCACGGCCTTCATCGATTAGCAGCTTCACGATGTCCCAAAATGGATAAAAGGTGCCGCTTCGCTCCCCACGCAAGCCAGCGCCGCCGCCTGCCAACGAAAGGTCCTGGCAAGGGAACGAAGCCCATGCGAGATCGGCGACCCCTGGCAACTCTTTTAACTGAACCTTACGGATGTCGCCGACTTTGAGAACAGTCTGCCCGTCCTTATCCCAATTGGCTTGGTAAGCAGCGCCTTTTTTGAAGTCGAAGTCGTTCGAAAAGATGCATTGCCAGTCACTGCCGAGGCCGGCGCGCGCCATGCCGCCGCCAGCGAAGAATTCGTAGAAAGTCAGCTTAGAGGTGTCGGTCATACAGTCCTCATACGCATCAGCGTGCTAGAATTTTGTTTATGGTTCGTTCTCACTCTAGCACCGTTTGCGTAAATTCATAGATGCAACCTGAGGTTTTCCAGACGAATCGTTTTCGCGCCGACTTTTAACAAGCCAGTACGAGCACACCAATGGCAAGTGCGTCATCGATTCAGGCACACAAAAGACGGGTGGGGTGATTGCCTATCCCCCGCCATCCTCGGCAGCAGAAATATTTCCGCCCCCTCGGGCAGCTCCTTGCTCCACGACCGCGATAAATCGCGCCGTCGATCGCCACCGCGATCCCCCGATCGATCCCTGAATACTCTCCCTGATGTCCGTGGCATCGATCTCGTGCTTGGCTTTGCCTCCGGCGACGGCGCTGAGCGAGCAACCCGAGGGGCACCCCAATCAAGCTGAGCCCTAGCCCGGCTCCGCCCTCAACCCTCTTCCTCCACCACAAACGACAGCGCGATCAGGTCGTCGGTGTCGATGCCGCCATGGCCATTGTCCAGCACGTCCGCGACCTTTTGGAAGGCCCGCATGTCATCCGTGCTGAGCTTGGCTTCCTTCAGCCTGTCTTGCAAACCCGCCACCCTGGTTTCCAACGTCATAGACGCCTCGATCATGCTTGCCTCCGTTACTATCCAGCGCCGCGCTCCAGACGCCCAGCATCAGGCATGAGAACACCACCGGCCCGATGAAAAGGCTGATGGCTATGCCCACGGCCGCGGCAATGCTTATCGGCTCCGCTTTCGCGGCGATCTTTGTAAGTCGGTCATCGGCCGGGATGAGATCGAGGATGGAAAGATCATGATGGTGCAGCGCGCTGTTGTCGTTTGCGGCCACCAGAAGCCGCTCCCGCAAAGGAAGCCGCACCTCGGCAAAGGGCTCGCAGGAGCTCATCCACATTGGGTCACGCTCCCGAAAATTGCGCCTTGTCGTGTCGTTCGAAAAGCGCCAGCTTGGCCGAATAGCCAAGCCTGAGCTTGGTTTTTGCAGGCGTCGCATTGAAAGGTGCTCACCGCCTTGAACCATGAGCCATTTCTGATGATCGGCTGGTGGCAGTTCGGGCATTCATAGCGAAGACTGACGTCCCGCAACTCATCGGAAATCGACATTGTTCACCTCTGCCCCGGTTCTTGTTCTTTCATCGGATGCCCGCCACCTGTGGGCGGGTGACGGGCGATCCGGCAGCCTGACGATGAAGGGACTGATTGTTCGTCAGTGAGCCCCAATGAAGTCGCGGGGCTTATGTTTCACGCGATGGACCAATGCCCCGGCGCATGGGACCTCAGTCCGTATCAGCGGAACCTAATGTTCCTCGCGCGCTTATGGCCAAATGAGCAGGCGCGGTCTCGACTTCTTCGACAAATGGATGGCTGAACATCTGCCGAACGTGCTGACGGATGATCCGCTCGCGGTGGCCGACCTCGCCGACGAAATGATCAAAGCGGCCGGGCGCGAAGGCATCCCGGCCAGCGAGATCGACGAGGAAGTCGACAGCGTTTTCGAGGTGATCTTCGAGGCGCTGCAGCATCGCGAAGGGAGTCTGGGAGAGAGCGACCAGGCTGTCTTCGAATTGCTTTCAGGGCGGCTGGCAAAAGCGGCCGGCATCACCCTGGATCAGCCCGGCGAGCTGATCGAAACGATCGGGACCGACTGGGATGCGCTCCTTCGCGAGGCGCATTTTCTCAAAGAGCAAGGCGAATGAGCGAGCGTGGCGCGGAGTTCTTTGGCCGATGGATCACCGATAATGTGATGCGCGGCAATGTGGGCGCGGACATCCTCTCGGTGGCCGAGCTGACGACCAAGTTGTTCGCCGACGCCAAGGCGGCAGGCATTTCGGAGGAGGAGATCGAAGAGGAAGTCGGAAGCGCATACGAGGCTATCCTGGCGGCGATAGTCGGCTCCAAGGATACCGGCAAACCGTAACGGTCGGACGGCCGTTCATGCCAACCGATCAGCCGCTCGGTGTAACATTAGCCGTCGCTAATTATTAATCCTCCACAGGAGGACATGCCATGCACAGCATCATCTATATTGTCGGCCTTGTCGTTGTCATTCTCGCCGTGCTGAGCTTTTTCGGGCTTAGGCGATAGGCGGTGCCCGCGGGCGGTCCGCGCGGGATCCGCGAAACCAGCGATGGCGGCGGCCGCTCGCTCGTTATCCCCCAGCCAGCCTCGGCAGTAGAAAAATCTCCGCCCCCTCTGGCAACTCCTTGCTCCACGTATCCCTATAAATCGTGCCATCAATCGCCACCGCGATCCCGCGATCGATCCAGGGCTCGATCCCGGGATACTGTTCCGCCAGCTTGCGGAACAGTTCCCTGATGTCCTTGGCCTCGATGTCGTGCTTGGCCTTGCCTCCGGCGACGGCGCTGAGCGAGCCCCAGAGGGTGACTTCGACCATTATCTCCAGATCCTCATCGGGAGGTGGCGCGAGCCGAAAACCGCCTCGCGCTTTTCAGCATCAGCCTTCCCGCTCCGCGTCCAGCGCCGCCAGAATGCGCGGCGGCGACATCGGGATGTGGGTCATGCGCACGCCGACCGCGTTCGACACCGCGTTGGCGATTGCCGCCAGCGGCGGCACGATCGAGGTTTCGCCCACGCCGCGCACGCCATAGGGGTGGTTGGGGTTGGGGATTTCCAGGATCTGCGTGTCGATCATCGGCAGGTCGGAGCAGACCGGGATGCGGTAGTCGAGGAAGCCCGCATTCTGCAGCCGCCCGTCCTTGCCGTAGATATACTCCTCGTTGAGCGCCCAGCCGATGCCTTGCGCGGCACCGCCCTGGTACTGGCCCTCGACATAGGTCGGGTGCACCGCCTTGCCGGCATCCTGCACCACCGTGTAGCGGATAACCCGGGTCGCGCCGGTCTCGGGGTCGACCTCGATGTCGCAGATATGGGTGGCGAAGGAGACGCCGGCGCCGTCGGCGACCAGCTCGCTATGGCCGGCGATCGGGCCGCCGGTCGTGCCCGACTTGGCCGCGATGTCCTTCAGCGACAGCGGCGACAGGTTGCCGTATTTCTCGCCCTTGGCGATGGCATGGCCCTTTTCCCAGACCACGTCTTCCACCGGGATGTCCCACATCTGCGCCGCGCGATCGCGAAGGATCTTGATCGCGTTGCGCGCGGCCGAGATCGTCGCCATCGAGGAGGAGAAGGTGCCGCGGCTGCCGTCGGTCATGTCGTTGTAGCCCAGCGAGGACGTGTCGGCGACGATCGCCTTGAGCTGCGAATAGTCGATGCCGAGCTCCTCCGCCGCCACCAGCGACAGCGAGGCGCGGGAGCCGCCGACGTCGACGGTGCCGACGGCCAGCGACACCGAGCCGTCCATGCCGATATTCAAATCCACGCAGGTCTGGCCGCCGAAATTGAACCAGAAGCCGCAGGCCATGCCGCGCCCCTGGTTGGCTTTCAGCGGAGCCTTCATGTGCGGGTGCTTCTTCACCGCCTCCAGCGTCGGCCCGATGCCGATCGGCCCGTAGACCGGGCCGTAGGAGGCGCGGGTGCCTTCCTGCGCGGCGTTCTTGATGCGGAAGTCCACCGCATCCATGCCGATCTCGCGGGCAAGCTCGTCGATCGAGCTTTCCACCGCGAAGGCCGCCATCGGCGCCGACGGCGCGCGATAGGCCGCCGTCTTCGGTCGGTTGACCAGCACCTCGAAGCCGACGGTCTTGACGTTTTCGAGCTTGTAGCAGGCGAACGCGCTCATGGCGCCGATCTCGGCCCAGGAGCCGGCATAGGGGCCGCAACTGTAGCGCAGCGTCGCTTCCGCGGCGGTGATGGTGCCGTCCTTTTTCGCGCCGATCCTGACGTCGATCGAGGTGGCGCTGGTTGGCCCTGAGGCGCGGAACACCTCGTCGCGGGTCATCACCAGCTTCACCGGGCGGCCGGCCTTGCGCGACAGCGCGAGCGCCACCGGCTCGGCCCAGACATGGGTCTTGCCGCCGAAGCCGCCGCCGATCTCCGACGAGGTGACGCGCAGCTTCGAGGCTTCGAGCCCAAGCAGTTGGGCGCAATGCTGGCGGTAGACGAAATGGCCTTGCGTGCAGACCCACAGATCCGCCGTGCCGTCCGGGTTGACGCTCGCCACGCAGGCATGCGGCTCGATATAGCCCTGGTGCGTCTGCTCGGTCTTGAACGAGCGCTCGACGATGAAATCGGCCTCGGCGAAACCCTTGTGGACATCGCCATGGCCGAACTGCGTGCGCTTGGTGATGTTGGAGGGTTTTACCGGCTTTTCCTCGAGGCCCTCGGTGAAGACCTGGTCGTTGATCAGCGGCGCGTGGTGCTGCGCGGCCTCGTCGACATCGGTGACATGCGGCAGCACCTCATAGTCGACCTCGATCAGCTTCAACGCCTGGCGCGCGATGCGGGCGTCGATCGCCGCCACCGCTGCCACCGCATGGCCGTCATAGAGCGCCTTTTTGCGCGCCATCGAGTTGTCGAGGATGTCGTACATCCCGGCGTCGCCGTCGGTGAGGTCGGGCAGGTCCTTCGCCGTGATCACCGCCTTCACGCCGGCGAGCTTTTCCGCCTTCGAGGTGTCGATGCTCTTGATCACCGCATGGGCGTGCGGGCTGCGTAAGATCCGGCCCACCAACTGTCCAGCCATGTTGAAGTCGGCGCCGTAGCGGGCGCGTCCGGTCACCTTGTCGATGCCGTCGGGGCGGAGCGGGCGCGTGCCAACCGAGGAGAATTTGCGTCCGGTAAAGCGCGGATCGAAATTCATGATCAGGCTCCCTTCATCACGTTGGCCGCGTCCTGGACGGCGCGCACGATCTTGTCATAGCCGGTGCAGCGGCAGAGGTTGCCGGCCAGCCCGAAGCGGATTTCCTCCTCGGTGGGCGAGGGGTTCTTGGCCAGAAGGTCCTTCGCCGCAATCAGGAAACCTGGCGTGCAGATGCCGCATTGCAAGGCCGCGTGCTCGATGAACTTCTGCTGCAGCGGGTGCAGCTGGTCGCCATGCGCCATGCCTTCGATGGTCTCGACCTTGCGGCCCTCGGCTTCCGCGCCCAGCACCAGGCAGGAGCAGACCAGGCGTCCGTCGACGATGACGCTGCAGGCGCCGCAGTCGCCAGTGCCGCAGCCTTCCTTGGCGCCGGTCAGGCCGAGCCGGTCGCGCAGCACTTCAAGCAGCGTCTCGTCGGGCTGGCACAGATATTCGACGGCGTCGCCGTTGATGGTGGTTGATACAGCTACACCGGCCATTATTTGCCTCCCGCACGCTTGTAGGCGATAGCGGCGGCCCTTTGCGCCAGCACGCCCGCGACTTTCCGCCTGAATTCGATGGTGCCGCGCTTGTCGTCGATCGGACGGCAGGCTCCTGAGCAGATCTTGGCCAGCCGCTCCAGCGTGGCTTCGTCGAGCTTCGAGCCGACCAGCACCTGGCCCGCTTCCTCGACCAGCAGCACGGTCGGTGCGGCGGCGCCCAGCGCAACGCGCGCGGTCTTGATCGCGCCCTTGTCGTCCAGCGTCAGGTTGACGCCCGCGCTCACCACCGCGATGTCCATCTCGGTGCGCGGAATGAAGCGCAGATAGGCGTCGCCGGCATGCTCAGGCCGCTTGTCGAGCAGGATCGCCTCGATGATCTCGCCCTTGGCAAGCGAGGTGCGGCCCGGTCCGGTCGGCACGGTTTCCACGGCAATGGTGCGCTTGCCCGAAGGCCCGGCGACGACGGCCTTGGCGCCGGCCGCGACCAGCGCCGGCACGCTGTCGGCGGCGGGCGAGGCGTTGCAGAGATTGCCGGTGATGGTGCAGCGGCCCTGCACCTGCTTGGAGCCGATCAGATTGGCCGCCTCGACGACGCCCGGCCACGCCTTGCGCACAGCCTTGTTCTCGCCCAGCACCGCGCAGGGCACCGCGGCGCCGATCCGGAAGCCGTCAGCCGTTTCGGTGATGTCGGCCAGGCCGCCTATCGCCTTGATGTCGACGATCAGCTCGGGCTCGATGAAGCCGCCCTTCATCCTCACCAAAAGGTCACTGCCCCCGGCAAGGATCGCGGCCGGGCCTACCGCCTTGGCGAGCTCGCCAACGGCATCTTCGATTGAAAGCGGACGTATGTAACGCATCGTCTCCCCTTGGTCGTCGCTATGTCAGCGACCGTTATAAAGAGTCTGGTTATAATGGCCATCCCGTTCATGCATGTCCGGGTTGGGCCAGAGCGATGCTCCAGATGCGCCCAGCGGGCAGGCCAGGGCAGGGCGGCCACTTCCTTCTCCTCGTCATTATACGGGGAGAAGGTCCCGGCAGGCGGATGAGGGGCGGCGCCGGCGTCGGTGATTGCCCGTCTCCGCCACAAACCGCAAAACTGTTATTCGCCTCAGGCGATTGCCGTTCCCGAGGCCCATACCGGCTCGAATGAGACGTTGCGCAACCCGGCGTTGCGCACCCGCTCCACGAACACCTCGTTGACGAAGACAGGGGAAGCCCGCATCGGCAGCTTGAACACTTCCGCCGTGCCGATCCTGGCGGCGTCGAAAGCATATCGCTCGATCGCCAAGATGTCGCCGTCGTCGAAGCGCACGATCCGCGAATTCGCCTCGTCCAGCGCATCGATCACCTTGGTGACGTTGAGCAGCCATACCTTCTCGCCGCGCAGCGCGACAAGCTTGCCATAGGGTCCCAGCGCCGACGCCAGCGCATCGACGGCCGCCTGGCGCAAAAGCGGCGCGTGCTCGCCGAGCCAGGGGAAATCGGAATAGAGCCGCTCGCCTTCCTCGACGCGCCGCATCACCGGCGGCTGCCAGCCGTCCAGCGAGCGCCCATCGAGGCCGAAGAACACCTCGTAAGTCTCGTCATCGACCGGCAGCACCCATTCCTGCCCCTCCGACACGGCGAATTGATGGATGGTCGTCATTGCAAGATGTCCCGCTGTTTCGACTGAGGCATGGGATGACGGCTCGTGCCGGATGCCCTGCGGCCCTCGACAGCGCGCGAAACCATGCACCGGCCGGAAGCGGTATTCAAGCAAGGCCAGCCTGGCCGCGTCGCACGCCAGGCCGACACCTGCGAGGCAACCGAGCGTCCGGCGGGACAATGATGGTCGGCGGCGGATGCTGGCGCCTGCGCTTGCAGGGTGCGCGGGACCAATCCCCGACCGGGCACCGGTCTATATTGTTATGCCGGCTTGCCGCCTGTATGAGCGGGCATGACCTCGCTCTCCCGTCTCGCCGCGCTCGTCCTGCTGGCCATCATCACCTTTGCAACGCTGTCGCCCATCCAGTTCCGGCCGCATCTTGGCGACGCCAACGTGGAGCGCGCTTTGGCCTACATCCTGTTCGGGCTGGCCCTGGCGCTCGGGTTTCCGTCCCGGGTCACGCAGACCGTGCTGTTCGTTTGCGTGGTGGCCGGTGTGCTGGAGTTCCTGCAGCTATTCGATCCCGGCCGGCATGCGCGCGCCCTCGACGCCCTTGTCAAGGCGGCGGCGGGCGTCGCCGGGATCGTGCTGGGGCGCATCATCATCGCGCTCGCCAGCCGGGCCGCTGCGCGCCGCTAGCCCCACGACGTCGCGGCCCCGGTGGTGTTTCGACCGCATGCAGGTCGGAATCAGAAGGCCCGGCCCTGGGATTTTCGCATAATGTCCGGTTAAACGAGGATGGTCCCGGAGGCAAATGGCCAAGAAGTTCGCATTTCTCCTGGTGCGCGATTTCACCCTGTCGCCGCTATCACTGTTCATCGACACGCTCAGGTTGGCCGGCGACGAGGGCGACCGCAGCCGCAGGATCGAGTTCGACTGGGAGATCGTCGGCGAGCGCGGCCTGCCGATCCGCGCCAGCTGCGGCGTCGAATTGCTGCCGACCAAGGCGATGGGCAATCCCGAGGACTTCGACAATGTCGTGGTGGTCGGCGGCCTGCTCGACACCAACCGCAAGCTGAGCTCGGAAAAGGAGGCGTTCCTGCTGCGCGCCGCCGCGAAAGGCGTGCCCCTTACCGCGCTCTGCACCGGCAGCTTCGTGCTGGCGCGCTATGGCCTGCTCGACGGCTACAGCGCCGCCGTCAGCTGGTTCCACATCAAGGATTTCCGCGCCGAGTTTCCAGATGTCAACGCCCATGCCGACAGCCTCTATTCCGTCGACCGCGGCCGCGCCACCTGCGCCGGCGGCACGGGAGCGGCCGACCTCGCCGGCTATTTCGTCTCGCAATTCATCGGCCAGAAAGCGGCGGAGAAGGCGGCCAAGATCCTGGTGCTCGACCGCATCCGTTCCAGCCGCGACGTGCAGCCGGTCGGCGACCTTTTTCCCGCGGCCGCGAGCCGCGCGGTGAAGCGGGCGCTGCTTCTGATGGAAAGCAATCTCCAGGAGACGCTCTCCGTCGCCGAGATCGCGGCCAGGCAGAACTGCTCGCGCCGCCAGCTCGAGCGCCTGTTTGGCACCGAGCTCGGCATCGGCCCGATGGCCGCCTATCTGGCGCTGCGGGTGCATTACGCCAAGTCGCTGCTCGAGGGCAGCGATCTCGCGATCGGCGAGGTCGCCTACCGCTGCGGCTTCCCCAATGCCGGCCATTTCAGCCGCGTCTTCCGCCAGCAGACCGGCATCACGCCGACCAATCTGAGGCACCCGAACCGCACGGTTGCCGCTGCCGCGAAATGATGAAGGTCCGCGATGACCGTGGTCGGGTCGCATGACCGGGCCTGGCCGATTGCGTCGGCGCACAAACGAGCCGTAGCTTCGTGACGAGCGGCGGTTGCGCCGCTGTTTCAACAAGTCGAATTCGCCTTCGGAGAGCCATGCCGCATTATCCCGACGCCATGCCCGGATCGAAAACCCTGTTCGAGCGCGCCAGGAAGGTGATGCCGGGCGGCAACACGCGCACCACGGTGTTCGTCGATCCGTTCCCGATCTATGCCGCGCGGGGCGAGGGCTGCAGGGTCTGGGATGTCGACGGCAATTCCTACTACGACTGCATCAACAACTTCACGTCGATGATCCATGGCTACGCGCAACCCGATGTCACCGCGGCCGTGACCGAGCAACTGCCGTTCGGCACCGCTTTCGGCGCCCCGACGCTGAGCGAGATCGAACTCGCCGAGCTTCTGGTCGAGCGGCTGCCCTCGGTCGACCAGATCCGCTTCACCAACTCCGGCACCGAGGGCGTGATGATGGCGATCAAGGCCGCGCGCGCCTTCACCGCGCGGCCGAAGATCGTCAAGATCGAGGGCGCCTATCACGGCTCCTACGATTTCGCCGAAGTGAGCCTGGATTCCTCGCCCGCCAACTGGGGCGATCTGCCGAGGTCGACGGCCTATGCCAAGGGCACGCCGCGCGGCGTGCTGGACGACGTGATCGCCGTGCCCTTCAACGACACCGAGGCGCTGCGCGCCGTCTTCGCCGCGGAAGGCGAGACCATCGCGGCCGTGCTTATCGACCCGATGCCCAACCGCGCCGGGCTGATTCCGGCGCGCCGGGATTACCTTCGCGCGATGGTCGAGATCGCCCATGCCGCGGGCGCGCTGGTCATCTTCGACGAAGTCATCTCGTTTCGCCTCGGATGGTCGGGCGCGCAAGGCCTGTGGGGCATCGAGCCCGACCTCACGGCGCTCGGAAAAATCATCGGCGGCGGTTTTGCGGTCGGCGCCGTGGGCGGGCGGGCCGATGTCATGGCGGTGTTCGATCCGACCGCTGGCAAGCCAGCGCTTCCGCACGGCGGCACCTTCACCGCCAATCCGGTCACCATGCGCGCCGGCCTTGCCTCGATGCGGGCGCTGACGAAAGAGAGCTTTGCCCATCTCGATCGTCTCGGCGCATCCTTGCGCGAAGGGGTCGTCGCCTCATTCGAAAAGCATCGGCTTGCCGGCCAATGCGTCGGCGTCGGCTCGCTGTTCAAGGTTCATTTCACGTCGCATCCCGTCACGGACTACCGCTCCATCTATCCAGGTCCGGCCGAGCACAGGAAGTTCGACGCCTTCCACAAGGGTTTGCTTGGCCGCGGCGTGCTCTCCGCCAGCTACGGCCTGTTCGCGCTGTCGACGCCGATGACCGAGGAAGACGCCGGCGCCATCCTTCAAGCGATCGACGCGACCCTGGGCGACGTCGCCGCGCAGTCCTGATTGAGGCGGACCACGGATGACAGCTTCTCCTCATGTCGTGGTGATCGGCGCGGGCACGCTGGGCATGTGCACGGCGCTCAACCTCGTCGAGCAGGGCGCGCGCATCACGGTGCTCGAAGCCCAGTCGATTGCTTCGGGGTCGAGCGGCCGGTCGGTCGGCGTCGTCGGATCGCAATTGACCGACCCGTTCGAGATCATGCTGCGCGTTCATGCGCTGCGCCGGTTCCGCCAGTGGGAGGGCGAGGGGCTTCGCTTCAATCATATCGGCTATCTGCGGCTGGCCCGCACGCCGGCGCAGATGACGCTGTTCGCGAGATCGGTCGAGATCCAGGCCGAGGCGGGGCTGAGGTCGCGCCTGATCCGCGCCAACGAACTCAGGGACCTCGTTCCGCACATCAATCCTGACGGGCTCGAAGGCGGATTGTTCGGGCCAGACAACGGCTTCATCGACCCGCACGAGATGTGCAATTTGCTGGCGGGCATCGTGCGCGCCAAGGGCGGCGAGATCCGCCAGTACCGCAAGCTGCTCGGCGTGCAACGGCGCCTGGGCGGCTATAGGCTGGAGACCAGCGGCGACGCCACCGATGGCAAGCCCCGGCTGATCGATTGCGACGTCGTGGTCAATGCGGGCGGCGCCTGGGCGCCACAGGTCGCCGCGCTTTTCGGCCAGCGGCTGCACATCTGGCCCGAGCGCCACGAAGCCGTCGTCATCCATCTGGACGAGCCGCTCGACTACACCATGCCGATGGTGATGGACCTCGTGAACGGCGAAGGCAGCGGCCTCAACTTCCGCCATGAAAAGCCGGGCGAGCTGATCGCCGAGATCCACAAGGTGGACTCGATCGCGCCGGAAGACCCCGACAATTACAACGACCAGTGCGAGGAGCAGTCGAAGGTCGATCTGGCCGAGCTGCTTTTGGAACGCGTGCCCGATCTGCCTGGAGCGCGACTCGGCCGTGGCTGGGCGGGCCTTTATCCGGTCACCGCCGACCATCGCCCCTTCGTCGGGCCGCTCGATGCCTCGGAACCGTCACTGATCACGGCCGCCGGCGCCGGCGGCTACGGCATCCAGCTCGCCCCGGTCATCGGCCAGATCGCGGCCGACTGGGTGCTTCGCGGCGCGCCGGTTTCGGTGCCCGGTTCGCAGAGCCTGGCGCCGTCGGCCGAGCGTAACGTCCTCGGTCACTGACCGGCGCGCCAAGCCGGCCCGGATGCCTAAGATGCGAGCCTTGCCGTTAACCATCGATTAACTATCCGGTCGCCTTTAATAGTGTTCTGAAGGATACTGATTTTGGCCGCGAGCAATCACCTTGCGACTGCCGAAATGAGAAAAGAAGCGACGGATACCGTCGCCGTCTGCCGGGGAGGCGCCCAGCATCTTTTGATGAGGAGCGCCGACATGAATATCGAGGAAGCAGTCACTGTGGCGACGGCAGGGTCGGGCGCGCTCCTGTCCTGTCTTGGCCACCCTGTCGTCGCCTATCACGTCACGGCCATCATGCGCGAATCCGACAAAATCCACGCGCGGCAGATGCAGCTTGCCTTGCTGCGGCGAAGCATCGAGGCTCTTGTCGACGACGGCTTCGAAGACCTCGAGGCCGAAATTTTTGCTTCGCAGTTCGACGGTCGCGTCGACTCGGCCTGGGACCTTCTGCATATGGCGGGCGGCACGCCGCATTGATCCCTGCGGCATGGCTTTGTCGGCCAACTATGTAACACCCCCGATATGAGATAGACTGCCGCCCACGTCTGGGCTGGCGTTCATGGAACGGGGGGCATGCGATGCAGGCGATACCGATAGCGCATCCGGCAGAGCAACCTGCCGCGATCTCGATACCTTCCCTGGGTGGCTATCCCACCGCCGTCTTCTGCTGGCTGCTCTCGGCCGGCGTCTATATCGCCGCCAAATGGGTAGCGCCGGAAATGCCACCCTGGGGGCTATGCTTCTGGCGGCTCCTGCTGGCCTGCGCCATCCTGTTGCCGATCGTGCATCGCCATCACGGCGCGATGCTCGCGCTGCTCAAAGCCCGGCCGCTGGAGATCGTCGCCGTCGGCGCCATCGGGCTGACGCTCTGCCAGGGCATGATCTATCATGGCCTGAACGATACCGACGCGACGACGGCCGGCATCATCATGGCGATATCGCCGATAATGACCATGGTGCTGGCGCGCTTGGTGCTTGGTGAGCCGCTCGGCCTCTGGAAATCGCTCGGCGCGGTTGCGGCACTTGCCGGCATGCTGGTCATCGTCGCGCATGGCAAGCTGGACGCACTGGTGCAACTGCGCTTCAACATCGGCGAATTGTGGATCGTCGGCAGCGCCTTCTGCTGGGCGCTCTACACGGTGCTGCTGCGCCGCTCCAAATTCGGCCTCGAGCTCCTGCCGCTGGTCGTGCTCCTGCTCGGCGCCGGCGCGCTGGTGGCGCTGCCGTTCCACCTCTGGGAAATCGTCAACGACGAACGCTCCGCCCTGAACGGCAATGGCTTGCTCGCGCTCGCCTATCTGGCCGGCCCTGGAGGCGCGCTGATGTATTATCTCTACAACAAAAGCGTCGAGGCGCTGGGCGCCAGCCGGGCAAGCATGCTGCTTTATCTGCAGACACTGTTCGTCGCCATTCTCGCCTATCTGCTGCTCGGCGAGAGCCTGCATGACTACGATCTGCTCGGCGCGGCCTTCATCGTGGCCGGGGTCCTGCTGGCGACAGTGATCAAGCCGAGGGTGGTTCCGGCAAAGGCTTGAAGCCGGGCCGTCACGGGCGTGCCTCGTGCTCTCCAGTCTGAAACTGTTGCTGCCGTGAGGCTCCAAGCTTTCCTAAATTAGCCGATTTTGCTATTGGCTGCCCTTCGCAGCGCCGGCCAAGGCCGAAGGGGGATCATGGCGATCGACAAGCGCGTGAACGCATGAACGGCGCTCAGCATATGCTGGAGTTGCGCGTGCTTGGCGATTTTCAGGTGATGCGCGACGGCCAGCCGCTCGACCTGCCGCCGTCGCGCAAGACGCGGGCGCTGCTTGCCTACCTCGCCGTCACCGGCAGGCGGCACCAGCGCGAGCGGCTGTGCGGAATATTCTGGGACATTCCCGACGATCCGCGCGGCGCCTTGCGCTGGAGCCTGTCCAAAATCCGCCAGGTGCTAGGCGACGACGAATCCGCCCTTGCCACGGATCGCAACGCCGTCGCGCTCAACCTCGAGACGGACCATGCGCGGCTGGCGCCGCTGGTGAAGGCCGATCTTTCGTCCCGCTCGACGGAGGAGCTCGAAGCCGCCCTGGCCTCGATCCGCGGCGGCTTTCTTGCCGATCTCTCGCTCGAACGCTGCTTCGACTATGAAGCTTGGCGGCAGGCCATCGCCAGCGAGGTGGAGATCGTCGAGCTCGGCATCCTGCGCGAGCTGGTCGAGCGCCTGGCGGACCAGCCGCGGCGGGCGCTGCCCTTCGCCCAGCGCCTGCGCAGCCTCGTGCCCGACGATGCGAGGCTCGCCGCCGAGACCGAGGCGCTGGAGGACAAGGTCCGCTCGGCCGCCGCGCAAGCCACGGGCCGCGCGCCGCAGCCTACTTCTCCCACGCCGCCGAGACCCGTCACGTCATCGCAGGATCCTGGCCGCGCCGTGCAATTCTGCCGGGCTCTCGACGGCACCAGGCTCGCCCACGCCAGCACCGGCAACGGCCCCGCGATCCTGCGCGCCGCGCACTGGATGTCGCATCTCACCTTCGACTGGGACAGCCCGATCTGGCGGCACTGGATGCGGGAATTGTCGCGCCAGAACCGGCTGGTGCGCTATGACGAGCGCTGCAATGGGCTTTCGCAGCGGCACGTCGTCGACATCTCGTTCGAGACCATGCTGTCGGACCTCGAATGCGTGGTCGAGGCGACGGGGCTCGAACGCTTCACCTTGCTCGGCCTGTCGCAGAGCTGCGCGGTATCGATCGCCTACGCCATCCGCCATCCCGAGAAAGTGTCGGGCATGATCCTTTACGGCGGCTACGTCAAAGGCTGGCGGGCGCGCGGCGACGCGGGCGAGATCGCCACACGCGAGGCCGCGGCGACGCTGATGCGCGAGAGTTGGGGCAAGCCGAACCCGATGTTCCGGCAGGCCTTCTGCTCCATGTTCATCCCCGGCGCCACGCATGAGCATTTCGCCTGGATGGACGATCTGATGCTGCGTACCGTCTCGCCCGACGATGCCTGGCGCCTTCAGAGTTCCTTTTCGGTGATAGACGTCGGCGACTTGCTTGAGAAGGTGAGCGTGCCGACGCTGGTGCTGCATGCGCGGGACGACAACGTGGCGCCGGTGGAGTCGGGCCGCACCATGGCCGCGGGCATTCCCGGCGCGCGCTTCATCGAGCTCGACAGCCAGAACCACATCCTGCTCGAAGGCGAGCCCGCCTTCGAGGAGTTCATAGACCACGTTCGCGCCTTCATCGCCGAGACGGCGGGCCGGTAACCGGCCGCTCGAAAAGTTCTCAACCCCTGGCCAAGGGCACGGTGAACACCGTCGCTGTGCCGGTGAGACAAAGCTCGCCGGCTTCGTTGCGCACCGATGTCTCCAGCTTCGTGATCGGCTTGTCGGCGCGCACCTCCTTGACCTCGACGCGGCCGGTGATCAGTTCGCCGACGCCGACCGCCTTGACGAATTTCCACGAGACTTCGAGGAACACCGAACCCGGGCCGGGGAGGTCTTCCGCCACCACCGCATTCAGGATGCCTGAGGTGACGCCGCCCTGCACGATGAGCTTGCCGAACACCGAAGCCTCGGCCAGCGCCTTGTCGTAATGCAGCGGATTGCGGTCGCCGGTCATCTCGGCGAAGGCGTCGATATCCTGGGGCTGCGTGCGCCGCGAGCGCTCGGCGAAGGCGCCCACCTTTGGCCGACCGTTGATGACGCCGACCCAGCCGTCCTTCATCAGGTGCACAGTCATGGTCTTGCTCCGGTTCGGTTGCGATTGAGGTTCGAGCCGGTCGAGGCCGGCGGCTCGTCCTGGTTGGCCGGCGCCCGGTGGGCCGTCGGCCGCGATGCCGGGGAAGGGGCACGGCGGACCGGTATGGGCTGCCCGGCCAGCGCCTGCACCTCGGCCTTCAGCACGGCGCTGAAGCGGCGATGCCGCTCGCCGAGATCGTCGAGCGTCCAGTCGAAGCCGGCGATCGCGTCGGTGGTATCCAGGATCTGGTTGGCGATCATGTCGCGCTGCTGCTGCCAGATCGCGAATGCGGCTTCGGACCCGTCGAGGATCGCCCGCGCGAGGCTTTCGGCGTCGCGCAGCGCATCCGAAATGCCGTGCGAGGTGATGGGGTCGCGGAAGAAGCCGGCGTCGCCGACCAGCGCCCAGCCGGGGCCGTGTGGCTGGCGGATATAGCCCGGCACGCCTCGGAAGGCTTGCAGGCGGGCATCCTTCGGCGCTCGGGCCGCTTGTGCGGCCAGCGCCGGCGAAAGCGCTTCCAGCACATCCATGCGGGCACGCGCGTGGCCGAGACGGAAGCGCTGGTCGAACAGACCAGTCGGCACCGAGGCGACGATGCAAGCGAGGCCGTCATTGGTCGGGATGAACGAGCCGGCGATGCCATCGCGGAAATACCAATGGTAGCCGGCGCCGGCCTCGACCGGGGCGTAGCCATAGACATGGGCGGCCGACACCGCGCCGCGCCGTAAGGGCTGGGCGTCGACGCATTTCGCCACCAGCGAGCCGACGCCGTCGGCGCCGACCACGATATCGGCGCTGACCCGGAGCGATGCGCGGCCGGCGGCGCGGATCTCGATGCCGCGAACGCGCCCGCGCGTGTCGGCGAAGAGGTCGCCGACCGCCACTTCGTGCAGGATCTCCGCGCCGGCCTTGCGCGCCGCATCGACCAGGATGCGGTCGAGCACGGTACGCCGCGGCGCGATCAGGCCGGGAAGGTCCGAACCGGCGGCGAGCGGGATGGTGATCTCCTCGTCGCCATAGTGGAAGGTCGTCGTCTCGATCAGCGGCGTGCCGGCCTCGATCAGCGGCTTGAGCAGTCCCCAGCGCCACAATTGCAGCACGGCAGGCCGCATCAGCGCATGCGTCGACAGCGTGTCGGAGCCATAGGGCTTGCGATCGATCGCCAGCACCTTGAGGCCGGCGCGGGCGAGCAGCATCGCGGTCGCCGCACCCGCGCAGCGCGCGCCGACGACGATGGCGTCGTAATGGCCGCGCCTGGGGGCAGCCATGAGGGAGATGGGGGTGGTTGCCATGGTTGTGGTCCTCAGGCCGCCCTGCGGCCGTTGCAGTCGAGATGACGGGAGATTTCGGCGGCGATCGCCTCGGCGTCCGCGCCGACGCCGCCAATGAAGTTGGAATCGCGCTTGCGCAGGAAGCGGAAGCCGAGCGCGTAGAGGCCGGGCACGCTGGTGATCCCGCCTTGATGCGCGAACTCGCCATCGGCGCCGAGCGCCAGCGGCTCCAGCCAGCCGAACGAGCGTGCATAACCGGTCGCCCAGATGATCGTGCGGATCCCCCCGTCGCTCAGCGAAAGCCGCTCCGCGCAGGCTGCCCGCACCGCCACCGGCTCGGGCCGGTATGGCGTTGCCGAGCCCGTGAAGCGGTCGATCTGGTCGAGCAGGCGTGCCTGCTTTGCTTCCGCCGCCGCAACGTGCTGGCCGAGATCGCCGGCGAAGGCGATCTCGCGATCGCTGACGCTGCGTACCCGCCCGGTCAGTTCCACGCCGAGCGCCTGCAGCGTGGCGAGGTCGACATCGGCCCTGTCCGGCCGGCCGGCGAGCTGCAGCGATGGCTGGCGCCGGGCGGCTTCCGGGTTGGCGAGGTCTTCCTGGCGCTGCGCCATCAGGCCCATTGCGCTGAGCCAGAAGAAGATATCCTGGCCGCGCCAAGTTCTCGGCAGGCGCGTATGCTTGCCGACCGAAAGCACCACACGCCGCCCGGCGCGGGCGAGCTCGTCGGCGATCTGCACGCCGGAGGACGAGGCGCCGACGACCAGCACGTCGCCGCCCGGCAACTCGCCGGGCGAGCGATATTGCGAAGCGTGGATGCTGAGCGGTCCGCGAAGTGTCTCAGCCGAAAAAGGGATGACCGGCCTGTCGCAATGCCCCGTCGCCACGACCACCGCGCGCGCCGACCAGTCGCCGGCGCTGCTGCGCAAGGCGAAGCCGTCGCCGGTCCGCTTGGCAGCGATGACCTCGACATTGGTCTCGACGGGCGCATGCCATTGCCAGGCGTAGCGCTCCAGGCTTTCCACGAAAGCCCCTTTGCTCATGAAGCCGTCGGGATCTCCGTCCTTATAGGGCGAGCCGGGCAGGGCGTTCAGCCAGTTCGGCGTGAGCAGCCGAAGCGAACGCCAGCTCTGCGAGCGCCAGCGCTCGCCGATGCGGCCACGCTCCAGCACGGCATGGTCGATACCGGCCTGGCCGAGGCAATGGCTGAGCGCAAGGCCGGCCTGGCCCGCGCCGATGATGACGACGTCCGCGCGTCTCATGTTCTGTTCCGTTTGAGAAAGGAGGCGGTCCGGATCGGCTCCGGGCCGCCTGCCGGCTTTACTGGATGGTCTTGATGCCGACGGTGACCGGCACGCCCTTGGTCAGCACGTCGAACACCGCCGAACGGGCGCGCGACTGCTCGACCAGCTGCTGCAGCTTTTCGGCCGGCGCGTCGCCTTCGATCTCGAACGACACGTGGATGTTCTGGAAGCCGTTGCGGACCTCGTCGGAGATGCCGAGGATGCCGCGCAGGTCGATGTCGCCGTCGACCGAGCACTTCACCTTGGTGAGCTTGATGCCGCGCGCGGCGGCAATGTTGGCGACGCCTGCCATTAGGCAGCCCGCCAGCCCGTGCAGCAGCCACTCGACCGGGGTCGGCGCGTTGTCGGCGCCGCACAGGATCGCCGGATGGTCGGCGTCGGCATAGTGGGGCTTCTCGTGCTTCTGCTCCTGGCCGGCGCCGAAGAAGCCGTTCATGACGGTCTTGCTGTGCGTGCCTTCGATCCACTCGTTGTGAGCGCGGAACTGGAACTTGGCCAGCTCCGGCTGCCCCGCGACGAAATTGATCGTCGCCAAAAGGTTCGGCGTGTCGACGCCGTTGAGCGGAAGCCGTGCAGGTTTGGTGTTGGGTTGCATCTTCATCTCCAAAGGTTCGGTTGCGGCTTGGTTGCCGTGACGGCCTCTATCTGCCGATGGGGCGTTTGAACGAGAGTGGATGCGACCGTGGAATTTTTAATACGCCTACCGTGGAAATTGCGTTGGACGTACCGTTTGAAACGACGCGTCGCCACCGCCCGACCCGAATGCAAAAAGCCCCGGGCATGGGAAAGCCCGGGGCTTGTCGACGGCGCGGCGATGATCGCCATCGGCGGTCATCCAGCGTTGCGGATGTCCATCCCGTCGGCGTCGGACGCGTAGCGCATCGAGGTGTAATGGTCGATTTCCGAACGAGCGATACCCATGTCCTTGAGCAGATAATCGGGCATGGCCTGCATGGCGGCGCGGTCGCTGCGCATCCTCATCGCGCGATAGCAAAGCCTAAGCGCGCGGCCGGTAAAGCCGGCCAGGCCGAAGCCCGCGCGGCCGGTTTCACAAGCGGTGTGTTCCAAAGTCGTCATCGTCGTCTCCATCGTTTTGCGGCGCGATGCTTCGCGTCGTCGATGGCGGGGCTTGTGGCCTACGACCGGGGGAGCCAGCGTTGGAGCGGGCGTCGAAATTGCCGTGGAATCTGGTAGTTTCTCAGTTTGAAATATCGTCCTTTGCCAATGTGTCACGGAGCGCGTCGTCGTGAAGTCTTTGGTCTTTCAATTATATCAGGATTATCGTATATAACGGATGCGTTACTATGCCCATTTTCAGAGAGGAACTAAGTCATGCGCAAACGGAAATCGCTTGGACTGGCGCTTCTGGCTTCTATATCGCTTTTCCTCGCCGACGCCGCTTTAGCGAAAGATGCCTACAAAACACCATGCAGGGCGGATGCCCAGCGAGTGTGCAAGATGGTCGACAATGCAAAGGGGTTAAGCTGTCTTAAACAGCACATCAGTGAGCTCACTCCTGCCTGCAAGGCATTTATCTCCAAAAAATGAACTGTAATAGCCGTCAGGGATCGTACTGATTACACGGCGGAAATAACGACACCGCCATGCCTGCAGGAAGGCGGTGGCGAGCTCAGGAGATCCGCCGCCCGTCCTCGTCCAGCAGCACGCAGTCGTTCGGGTCGAAGCGGAGTTCGATCGCTTCGCCTTCGCGCAGAACGCGGCCGTCGATCGGGGCGTTGGCGCGGATGTTCGTCTTGCCGCCTATGTCGACCTCGTAGATGGCGCTGCCGCCGAGATAGGAGGCCGCCACGACCTGGCCGGGCAACCGGTTGGCGCTCGTTCCGCCGACCGACAGTTTTTGCGGCCGCACCACGACGGTGACGACGCTGCCTTGCGGCAGCGGTCGCGGCGCCAGCACATTGACCGTCTGGCCGCTGGCCAGCTTGACCGTCGTCGGCCCGCCGGATCGGCTCACCGTTCCTGAAAGCATGTTGGCCTTGCCGAGGAAGTCGGCGACGAAGGCGGTGGCCGGCCGCTCATAGACCTCTTCTGGGGTGCCGATCTGCTCAGCTGAACCTGCATTCATCACCACGATGCGGTCCGACATCGACAGCGCTTCTTCCTGGTCATGGGTGACGAAGATGGCGGTGATGCCGGTTTCCTTCTGGATCTTCTTGATCTCGACGCGCATCTCCTCGCGCATGTTGGCGTCGAGCGCCGAGAGCGGCTCGTCGAGCAAAAGCACCTGCGGCTCGAAGACGATGGCGCGCGCCAGCGCGATGCGCTGCTGCTGGCCGCCCGACAATTGCGAGGGCAGTTTCTTCTCGCTGCCCGGCAGCCGCACCATGTCGAGCGCCTGGCCGACCTTGCGTTTGATCTCGGGCTTGGCGACGTTGCGGTATTTCAGGCCGAAGGCGACGTTGTCGAACACGGTCTTGTGGGGAAAGAGCGCATAGCTCTGGAACACCAGCCCGATATTGCGCTTGTAGATCGGCACGTCGTCGACGCGCCGGTCGCCGATCATGATCTGGCCGGCCGAAATGTCGACCAGCCCGGCGATGGAGCGCAGGATCGTCGTCTTGCCGCAGCCGGACGGCCCGAGCAGCGTGACGAAGCTGCCCTTGCGGATCGACAGCGAGAAATCGCGCACCGCGACGAACTTGCCATAGGCGATGTCGATGTTGCGGAACTCGACCGCCGGGCTGGTCGCCTCGGCGGCCGCGCTCGCGCCGATTGCCCCGGCCGAGGCCGGCCGGGGATGGATTTTCGTGTCCTGGCTGTCAGGCACCTTTCGAGATCCTGTTCCATTGCTTGGTCCAGGCATCCTCATTGGTCGCCCAGTAAGTCGGATCAGCGAAGGTCAGCGCCTTCATCGTGCCGGTCGGATCGAAGGCCGGCAGCTTCGCGATCTTGTCGGTGAGCTTGACCTTGGTCGGGTCGAGCGACGGCGGGTAGCTCTGGCCCTCGGCCACCGCGATCGAGGTCGCCGGATCGAGCATGAAGTTGATCAGCTCCTCGCACTCTGCCATCGGAGAGCCTTTCAGGATCAGCATGTCCTCCATCCAGGCATAGGAGCCCGCCGGATCGAGGTAACCGATCGGATGGCCCTGGTCCTGGAGTGCTGCGACGCGGCCCGACCAGGCGTCGGTCACCACGATCTCGCCCTTGGAGAGCAGGTCCATCAGCTCGGCGCCGGAACTCCAGAACTTCTTGGCGAGGTCGCGCGTCTCGCGCACCTTGGCCCAAATCGTGTCCATGTCCTTGAGGTTGTTGGGATCCTGTCCGGTGGCCAAAGCCGCGTACCAGACGCGCGTCGTCATGTCGGAATAGCCGCCCACCTTGCCCGCATATTTCTTGTCGAGCAGCAGTGCCGCGCCCTTTTCCTTAGCCTCCTCCGGCGAGATCACCTTGGTGTTGTAGGCGATGCCGGTGGTGCCGTAGTCGTAAGGCACGGCCGACAGTTTCGGCGTCAGCTTGCGGAACGGCTCGATCATCGGCTGCAGCACATTCACCATGTTGGGAATGTTGGCCTCGTTGATCTCCGAGGTCAGGCCGCCATTGACATATTTGATGTAGTAGTTGACGCCCGAGGAATGGATGACCTGGTAGTCGCCGGGCTTCGCGGTCTTGATCTTGGTGATGATCTCGTCCTCGTCGCCGAACGTGCCCTGCACCACCTTGATCTTGGTCTTGGCCGTGTAGGGCTGGAAGGCGAACTTGTCGATCGCGTCCTGCACCGTGCCGCCCCAGCCGTCGAAGCGGACTTCCTCGACCGCGGCGAGCGCCCGGCCCATCCACGGCATGGAAAGCCCCGCCGATGCGGCGGCCGCCGCCGTCAGCGTCAGGAAAGTGCGGCGGCTCAGATCGCCATTGGCATACCGGTCGTGCAGCCGTTCCAGCCGCTTGGTCGTCGTCAGTTTCATCGTACTTCCTCCTTTGGTTCGCCGCGTCTCTTCAACTTGGTCAAGCTCTGCAGGATCAGGCCGCCGACCAACGGGATGCCGACGGTCACCAGGATCATCACGGTGCCGAGCGCGTTGATCTCCGGGCTGATCGAGATTTTCAGCATCGAAAGGATCTGGGTGGGCATGGTCTCGACGCCAGCCGGCCGCCAGAACAGGCTGGCCGAGGTGTTGTCGAACGAGATTGTGAAAGCGAGCAGCGCGCCGCCGACGACCGCCGGGATGAGCAGCGGCAGCGTGATCTCGCGGAAGGACGAGAAGCGCGAGGCGCCGAGCGAGAGCGCCGCCTCCTCATACACGCGCCGGATTCCCACCATGCGCGCCTGCGCGATCAGCACCACATAGGGCACTGCAAGCAGGATATGGCCGAGCACCAGAAGCAGCATGGTGCGCGGCTGGTCGATCGCCTTGATCAGCACCAGCAGGCCGACGCCGAGAATGGTTTCCGGCACCAGCGCCGGCAGGATCACCAGCGTGCTCAGCGCCTGCTTGCCGGGGAATTCGAAGCGCACCAGCGCGAAGGCCGTGACGACGCCGATGGCCGTGGTGGCGACAGCGGTGACCAGCGCGATCCACAGCGAGGTGCGGAAGGCCGTCAGCACCGCGTCGTTGTTCATCAGCTTGGCGTACCATTGCAGCGAAAAGCCGGTCATCGGGAAGCCGCCGAACATCGAGGCGTTGAACGACAGGATGACGGTCGCCACGATCGGCGCGAACATGAAGATGTAGACGCAGAGCGTGACGAAGCCGGTCAGCCGCCAGGCCCATCTGCCTTCCTCCTTGCGCCGCGTCCCGCTCATCCGCCCGATTTCCTCATCCAGCAAGCCCTTTGACGATCTGCGACATTCCCATGTAGCGGGTGTAGATGGCGGCGAAGAAGCCGAGCACGACGAACAGCACGATCGACAGCGTGGCGCCCATCGGCCAGTTCAATTCGCCCATGATCGTGTCGTAGATCAGATTGCCGAACAGCGCGTCGCGGCCCGAGCCAAGCAGTTGCGGCGTCACATAGCTGCCGGCCGCCAGCACGAAGCAGAGCAGCAGCCCAGCCGCGAGGCCGGGCAGGGAGAGGGGCAAGGTCACCTCGCGGAACGCCTGTGCGCTGGTGCAGCCCATCGAGCGCGCCGCCGCGATCAGCGTGCGGTCGATGCCCTCCAGGCTGACATAGACGTTGAGGATCATGTAGGGCAGGAGGAAGTGCAGCAGTCCCAGGATCACCGCGCCTTCGTTGTAGAGCATCTGCAGCGGCTCGTTGATGATGCCCATCTTGAGCAGCGCGACGTTGATGACGCCCTGTTCGCCCAGGATGTTTATCCAGGAAAAGGTGCGGATGGTGAAGCTGATCCAGAACGGCACGATGAGCAGGAGCAAGAGCAGCCATTTGTGCTTGAAGCTCGTCGCCCAGATGAAATAGGCCGGGAAATAGCCGAGCACGCCGCACAGCAGCGCGGTGATCGCGCCGACCCTCAACGTCTTGAGCAGGAAGCCGGAATAGTAGCTGTCGGTGAAGAACTCCTGCCAGTTGGCGGTGGTCAGCGCGCTGGTTTCGACGCCTGCGGTGACGAAGGTGAAGAACGTATAGGCCGCCATCACCGCGATCGGCAGCACCAGGAAGAAGATCAGCAGCAGAAGCACTGGTGCAACCAGCATCCAGGCCAGGCGTGGATCATACAAGGTCCAGCGATTGTTCATGCGCACCCGGATGTAGGCGCCTTCTTCGAGGCGCTTGTGTTCCCGCAGTGAAGATTGTTTCATTGCCGCCGCGATGTCTACAGGCGCTGGCCTAAATTCGATTCAGCCAGGGGAGGGCCGCGCGACGCGAGGAGCGTACGGTCCGGAAATATAAGGGCTTTGAATGGATGCCTTGCAAAATCGGGGCCTGTTGGGCACGCTGGCTCGCCAGCTTTTGGAGCAGCCTGCCCCATGGATTCGCCAGCGCCACAAACGGCCCGCCGCGCGCCGAACCGCTTGAACCTGTCCATCCAGGCCGGCAATGCGCGTGAGTTCGAGCTTTGGCGGTCTGGCTACGCATCGCTCTATGAAATGGATGCCGAAAGCCCGGCGGCCCGTGCGTCGTTCCGGCGGCGCCCACGGCTCGGACCTGCGCGCAAGCTTCGAGGACGCTTCGACGCGTTTCGCGATACCTATCGTCTTCGCAAGCGACGCAGACCTGTCGGCCATCGCGCCGGAGAAGGTCGACGCGATACCGCAAGAGACATTGGCAGGTCTGAAATCCAGATTGGGGGCCGATGCGATCCTGGTCGGCCATCTTGACTGGGAAACCAATGAGCCGGGCTGGCATGCTGTCTGGCGCCTGCCGCTTGGCGCGCAGGACAAGAGCTGGGAGATCGCCGGCGTCAACTTCGATGCCGCGTTCCGCAATGCCATAGGCGGCGCGGCCAAGCGCCTTCGGCCGATGAACTAGCTATTGAAAAGGCCAGCAATCACCCGGCCGCAGGCAGGCTGGCCGTCAGGAAGCGATGCCAAGCGCCGCCGAGCACAAGCGAGGTCTGCGCCTTGTCGAAGCCCGCCGAGAGCAGGCCTTCCGACAACCCAGGAAAGTCGAGGTTCGACCTGAACCAGGATGGCTGTGGCGGGAAACTTGCCGCCGCCTGTGTCTCGCGCGTCCAGCGGCCTTCGCGCATCCAGCGCACGACGCTGTCGGGCTGGTCCTGGCAGAGATCCGAGCCGATGCCGAGATGCTCCGCTCCCATGATCTCGGCGGCCTCGGAAGCCATCGTTCCGAATTGCGCGAGGGTCGTGTCCGAGCCGTTCGGAAGATGCAGCGGATAGAGCGACAGGCCAAGCAGTCCCTGCTTTTCGCGCAGCGCGTGCAGGACGGCCCTGGAGACGTTGCGGTTGCTGTCGCGCAGCCAGCGCGGATTGGCGTGGCTAACGACCACCGGGCATCCTGAGAACGCGATCGTTTCCAGCGCGGTCCGTTCTCCGGCATGCGACAGGTCGATGATCATGCCGAGCCGGTTCATCTCGGCGATCGCCTCGCGTCCCATGCGCGTCACGCCGCTGTCTTCCTTCTCCATCCAGCCGCAGCCGAGCAGCGACTGGTTGTTGTAGGTGAGCTGCATGAAGCGGATGCCGAGATCGAAGAGCATCTCGATCAGGCCGATGTCGTCCTCGATCGGCATCGGGTTCTGCAGGCCAAGCAGGATCGCCGTCCGGTTCGAGGCCCGCGCCCGCTCGATGTCGCCGGCATCGCGCGCCAGGAGGATCAGGTCCTCATTGTCGCGAAGCCAAGTGCGCCAATCGACGAGGTGGCGCACCGTCTCGCGGAAACCTTCGTGATAGCCGACCGTGGCGTGGACCGCGGTCAGGCCGCCCCGGCGCATCTCCTCGAAAATTTCGCGCGACCAGTTGCAGTATTGCAGCCCGTCGATGAGAACTTGCGGCGCGTCGCTGGTCATTCGGGCGCGCCCGCGTGGATGTAGGATGTCTTGACCTGGGTGTAGAACTCGACCGCGGCGCGGCCTTGCTCGCGCGGCCCGTAGCTCGAGGCGCGAACGCCGCCGAACGGCACGTGATAGTCGGTGCCGGCGGTCGCCAAATTGACCATGACGCAGCCTGAGCGCGAGGCGCGGCGGAATTTCGTGGCGCGTGCGAGTGAGCGCGTGGCGATGCCTGCCGTTAGCCCATAGGGCGTGTCGTTGGCGATGAAGATCGCCTCGTCGAGATCGTCGGCGGCAATGATGCAGGTGATCGGCGCGAACATCTCCTCCTGGTTGATGCGCATGCGCGAGCCCCCGTTGAGGAACACGGCAGGAGCCATATAGTGCCCATTATGCGCCAGATCGAGCACCTCGCCGCCGGTCGCAAGCTCAGCGCCTTCGCTGATGCCGAGCGTCACATAATCGAGATTGGCCGAGATCTGCTCGGCGCTGACGACCGGTCCCATCTGGACGCCGGCCTCGAGCGCATGGCCGACCTTCAGGGCCTTGGTCTTCGCCAGCAGCTTCTCGACGAAGGCGTCATGGATCGGCCGGTGCACGATCAGGCGCGACGAGGCCGTGCATTTCTGCCCGGTGCCGCCGAAGGCGCCGTTCACGGCAAGGTCGACGGCGCGGTCGAGGTCGGCGTCGTCCATGATCACAAATGGATTCTTCGACCCCATTTCGAGCTGCAGCTTCACGAAGCGCGCGGCGGCCAGCGCCGCGATGCCGGAGCCGACGGCGCCGGAGCCGGTGAAACTCAACCCTTGTATGTTGGCATTGGCGGCAAGCTCGCGGCCGATCGTCGAGCCCGATCCCATCACCAGGCTGAACAATCCTTTCGGGATCGCCTGCCGGCTGATGATTTCGGTCAGCGCCCAGGCGCTCGCCGGGGTGATGCTGGCCGGCTTCCAGACCACCGCATTGCCGAAGGCAAGCGCCGGCGCGATCTTCCAGGACGCTGTGGCGACGGGGAAGTTCCAGGGCGAAATGATCGCGACGACGCCGAGCGGCTCGCGCTCGATCAGCACGTCGACGCCGGCCCTGACCGAGTCGGCCGAGGAGCCCAGATTGCGCAAGGCTTCAGCCGCGAAATAGGTGAAGAACTGCCCGGCGCGATAAACCTCGCCGACACCCTCGGGAAGCGTCTTGCCCTCCTCGCGCGACAGCAATTCGCCAAGCTCCTTCGAGCGCGCCATCAACTCGCGTCCGACGGCGTCGAGAACGGCGGCTCTGGCTTCCAGCCCCGCCGCCGCCCATTCCCGCTGGGCGCCTTGCGCCGCCGCCACGGCGTCATGGATGTCGGAGGTGCGCGCCTGGGCGAAGCGCCCGACAACATCGGTCACATCGGATGGATTGATGTCCTCGACCCAGCCGGCGCCGTCGCGCCATTCGCCTGCAATGAAGTTCTGACCGTTCAGCATCCTGTTCGACCTGCATCAATTCGGTTGACAACGACCTAACCAATGCTGTGAACTTCAATCAAGCTCAATTTTTGGCACAAATGTTCAGGCAAGCTTAACAGTGACCAAAACCATCAGCCTGACCGGCATGCGCAGCTTCGTCGCGGTCTGCGAGACCGGCGGCGTGCGCGCCGCCCCCGACCAGATCGGCCGCACGCCGTCGGCCGTGTCGATGACCCTGAAGCAATTGGAAGACGACATCGGCGCGCCGCTGTTCGAGAGCGAACGCAAGGGCGCGCTCTCTCCGGTCGGTCGCATCGTGCTCGACGAGGCGCGCGCCATGATCGCGCACTACGACCGCGCCTGCCTGGCAATGACTAGCTACGCGGCGGACCGTCAGGGGCGCTGCGATGTGGCCAGTGTGCCTTCGGTCGCGGTGACCCTGTTGCCGCGCGCGATCGCGCAGCTTCGCGCCGAGGGCAGCCGGTTCGACATCCATGTCCGCGACAGCGATTCCAGCGCCATCGTAGATGCGGTCGAGAACGGCATGGTCGAGGTCGGGCTGTGCGTGCTCGCCACCAGGCGGCCGCAGCTTAGCTTCGAGCCGCTATTCCATGAGCCGCTCGATTTCGTCTGCCCGGTCGATCATCCCCTGGCAAAATCGAAGCGCCCGTTGAAATGGGAGCAGCTCGACGGCGAGAGCTTCATCCGCAACGGCGCGGCGGCTGCCCTCGGCATTACCGAGATCGAGGCGCTTGCCGCCGGCTCGAAACTCACCGCGACCAATGTGAGCTCCAATTTGGCGATGGTGGAGGCGGGGCTCGGGGTGACGATCCTGCCCAGGCTCTGCCGCTGGAAATCGAGCCATGCGGTTCGCTTCATGCCGCTTGCCGATCCGCGCTCGAGCCGCACCGTCGGCTGGATCGCTAAGGAGGGCCGCAACCTGCAGCCGGCATCGCTGCGCTTCATCGAATGCATCCGACTGCAGACGCGGGCGAGCGAAGGAGAGTTCGGCTATGCGGCGGCATGATTGGCGGGTGAGGGGATGACACGTCTGACGCAAGCCCGCATCGAAACGCTCGCCCGCGCCGCGCTGATGCGCCATGGCGCCAGCGAGGGCCAGGCCGGGGCGCTGGCCGCCGGCATCGCGGCAGCCGAACGCGACGGGTTGAAGTCGCACGGCCTGATGTATCTGCCGACCTATTGCGAGCATCTGGCCTGCGGCAAGGTGCTGGGGCAGGCGCAGCCAATCCTGACGCGGCCGGCTCCCGCGGTCGTCGCCGTCGATGCCGCCAACGGCTTTGCCCATGCGGCCATCGCCCTCGGCCTGCCGGCGCTGATCGAAGCGGCGCGCTCGCAAGGCATGGCGGCTTTGGCCATCCGCAACTCCTACAATTGCGGCGCGCTCGGTTATCACACCGAAAACATCGCACAGGCCGGTCTGGTCGGTTTGGGGTTCACCAACGCGCCGGCCTCGATCGCGCCCTGGGGCGGCCGCAAGGCGGCGCTTGGCACCAATCCATGGTCGCTGGCGGTCCCGGACGGGCAGAGCGGCGCCCGTTTCGTCATCGACCAGAGCGCCAGCGTCGTCGCCAAGAGCGAGGTCATCAAGCGCGCCCGCGCCGGCGAGCCGATCCCGCCCGGCTGGGCCTTCGACACGAGCGGCGAGACCACCACCGATGCCGGCGAAGCGCTGAAGGGCACGATGGCGCCGGCGGGCGGCTACAAGGGCGTCGGCTCCGCGCTGCTGGTGGAGATCTTTGCCGCATGCCTGACGGGGGCCAATCCCGGGCTTGTCGCCAGCCCCTTCTCCGGCACGGCCGGAGGCCCGCCGGGAACCGGCCAGTTCTTCCTGGCGGTGTCGCCCGATGCCACTTCGGCAGGGGCCTTCGCGGGCAATCTGGAAATCGTCGCTGGCGCCTTCACTGGCGATACCAGGCTTCCAGGCACAAGGCGCTTCGGCGCGCGCGAACAAAACACCAGAGACGGCATCGAGGTGGCGGCCGAAACGCTCGCCACGCTCGAAAAGCTTGCGGGCGCCACCGCATGACGGCGATCGCGCTGCGCCCGCCCGAGGTTGTCATGCGCCTTAAGCGGCTGGGCGCCGCGCATCCGACGCGCCTCAGCTTTCTGCGCCAGTTGATCCGCCGCGCCGCCCGGGAGAAATGGCGGGTGCGCAAGCATCTGTTCGACCTGGACGACAATGGGTTCGGGTGCGCGGTCTATGCGGTCGAGACGCCGGCGAGAACCTACAGCCTGGTCGCGTTCTCGACGCCGCTCGATGACGAGAAGCGATCCGACCGGGTGATCGCGCAGGCCTGGGACACGAGCTACGTGCTTTACGACGGATTGCCGGACGCCGCCGAAATCGCGCGGCTGGAGGCAAATGCGCCGCTGCAGGAGGCGGGCCGCTACACCAGCCGCGAACTGGTGCTGGCGCGCGCCAACAAGAGCGTGCGGCTGTTCGAGGACGTCGCCGCGGTACTTGCGCAAGGACGACAGCCGGCCGAGGAGCAACTGCTCGGCGTCGGCTATCTGCTGCGCACGACGGCCGTTTACGGCAACGGCAAGTTCGGCATCGCCGATCGCGACGAGATCGCAACACGGCCGGAGCTTGCGGGATCCTTCCAGGCGGAAATGCTCACCGTCTGGCTGATCCGCTCCTTCACGCTCGATCTGGTCGATCACATCGCCCATCGCCGCAATCCGGCCGGCGCGGCCAGGCTGGCGCCGGATTTGCGCCGGGCGCTCGGCGTGGGAAACGCGACCGGGCTCGGCATGGCGCCGTTCCTCGTTCGCCATCCGCTCCTGACGCATAGCTGGTTCCTGGCCCGCGAAACCGCGCTGGCGCGGGTGCGCGCAGAGCCGCATGCTGGCGCGGCGGAACGGGGGATTTTCGCGCGGACGCTTGCCGACCTGTCGCGACGTGTCGCCCGTTGGCACAGCGACGACAGCCGCCAAGCCGCCGCAACCTTGTCGCTGGCCGCCGATCTCGATGCGCTGGTCGGAAACCTCGATCGGCTGCTGGCGAAACCCCAGCCTTGGGATGCGGTCTATCGCTTCGCGGAAGACAATTTCTCCCTCGAAGGGCAGGAGGCCTGCGTCTCGCTGATTCTCGAGCCGCATGGAACTTTGGTCGATAAGCTCGGCGACACGATGAAAGCCGACGAGACGCCCGGCCATGCTATCGCAGGCGGCATGGACTGCGGTTCGCTGCGCAAGGCGCTTCTCGACTGCTATTCCTGGGCGGCAGGCATCGACTTCGCCGAGCCGTCCGCCAATGCGCGCTTCTGGTATGTCTCGGCAGAGAAGCTCGAGCCCCGGCTCGGAGAACGCTTCGAGGAGGATGGCGCCGAGCTCGAACAGCCTTTGGCCACCGCGCGCGACGCACTCAGCCTGGCGGCCGCGCTGGCGCGGGAGCCGGCGTCGGCCCGTGTCGCGGACTTCCTGCTGCGCCGGCCGGAATGGCGCCATGCGGTGCGGCGCGCCCAGATCGTCGCGAAATTCCCCTATGCCGAGATCCACGACAACCTGATCGGCGCCGAATTGCGGCCCGTCGACATATTGCGCGCCAAGCTCGCCTTCTTCGGCGCGCGCAGTTTCGATCCGCGCTCCGACCGCTGGCTGCGCATCGCGCTCTTCAGCGGCGAGCCCCTGATCGAGGATGTCGCTACGATGGCAGGAGAGGCCGCGTGATCGACCTGTCGCTCAACGAGGTGGAAACGCTGAGCACCAAGGCGGCGCGGGGCGCCGGATTCTCATGGGGGCTGGCCGAGGATATCGGCCGCGCGGCACGGCGGATCGCGGTCGAGGGCGACAATTGGGGGCCGGCCCTGCTGAGCTTGTTCGAGGATACGCAATCCTTCGCGCCGCCGGAGCCGGCCCGCGCAAAGCGCTGGCGCGAGGGTGCTGCCGATGTCTCCGACGGCAGGCCGCTCTGCCCGATCCGAACGGCGGCTCTGCTTCTCGACGATCCGCTTCCAGCGAGTGCGATGCCGCTCACGATCATCGATGTCGGCCAGCCGATCTGGCTCGACGCCATGCTGCGCCGCTCGGCCATGCGCATAGCCCATCCGGCGGCGCCGCTGACGCCAAAGGCCGATGTCGTCATCGAAGGCCGCGCCGGAATCGCCCAGCCGGTCACGGGCCGGCGCGGCGCGATCGACGGGCAGATACTTGCCGCCCTGAATTCCTTCGCCGCCAGAACCTATGTGCCGGAAAGCGAGCGGTCGCGCATGCGCGGAGCCGGCGGCGGCCGCGTGGACGATGAATAACAAGGGGAGAAAAAATGAGCGCAGCCGACGACCAGAAGATCGCCATGCGCGGAGCGGGCTATTACTCGGCCAACACCGTGGGCGCCAAATACGTCATCGACAAGGTCGGCGACCTCGTCGTCGAGGCCGCCGCGAGGATGCCTCGGCTGGCTGAGGGGCAACCGTTCGCGATCGCCGATTTCGGCGCGGCGGATGGCGGCACCTCGATGGACATGATGCGTCGGCTGGTCGGCGCCATTCGGGAGAGGGAACCGCAGCGGGCGATATCGATCACCTACACCGACCTGCCTCACAATGATTTCTCGACCCTGTTCCGGCTGAGCCAGGGGCTGCTGGGAACCTCCGCGGAGGTTCCGTTGGCCGAGACGCCCGGTCTCTACATCTTCGGCAGCGGCACCAGCTTCTATCGCCAGATATTGCCGGACAATTCGCTCTCGTTCGGCTTTTCCGCCACGGCGATGCACTGGATCAGCAAGCGGCCGTGCATGATTGCCGACCATGTTCAGGCGGTCGGCGCGACGGAAACCGAGCGGGCGCAGTTTCGCGCCCAGGGCCTGCGCGACTGGGAGACGATCCTGCTGGCCAGGGCGCGCGAGCTCAGGTCCGGCGGCAGGCTGGCGCTGGCCAATTTCTGCGTCGACGAAGAAGGGCGCTATCTCGGGCATACGACCGGGGTCGACATGTTCGACGGCTTCGCGCGCCATTGGCGCGACTTGGCTCGTGCAGGGCGGATCAGCGAGACGGAATATGTCAACGCGACGTTCCAGCAATTCTACAAGACGCCGGAGGAGTTCGCGGCACCCTTCCGCGATCCGGCTTCGCCGGTGTCGCAAGCCGGACTGAGGCTGGAAAACATCTTCACCATGGTGACGCCTTGCCCCTATGCCGAGGCCTTCCGGGTCCATGGCAACGCGCAGAACTTCGCCGGGGCCTATGTGCCTACGCTCCGCTCCTGGTCGGAAACCGTCTTTGCGAACGCGCTCGATCCCTCGCGTCCCGCCAATGACCGTGCCGCAATCGTCGACGATCTCTATGGCGCGTACGAAGCCGATGTTGCGCGCGCCCCCGAAGGCCATCGGATGGACTACGTCCACTGCGTGACGGAGATCGTCAAGTCGTAAGAGGCTATCGAGGTCCGCGCCCGGGGTCGGTCGCGGACACAAGCCGATACCCTTCTTCTGCTCACCCTGTTCGTCAGCACGCTCACGCTCGGCACGGGCCGCACGACGAGCCTTCAAGGCGTGGTCCATCTCGGCATATTCGCCATGTTCCTGCTGATTTCGGCGGTGCCCTGGAGCCTCAGCTATCCACCTCTGTCGGCCTCTGCGGCAACCTTGGCGGCAAGATGGGCCTTGAGGGCGGCGAGATCCTGTTGCGACCAGTCCTTCACGCCCAGCACCGCGCTCCAGGCTTCCACATAGTCCTGCGGCGCGTAGACATGGCCGTGGCCGATCGGCGTGGTCGTCGCCACGGCCATGTCCAGACCGAGCTGCAGCATGGTCACCACCGGGTACCAGGCGAGTTGCGGCGAGACGTCCGGCCCGCGCGGCGCCTTCATCCATCGGGCTGCCGGTAGGCGTCGCGATAGTCGAAGAAGACGATCGGGTCGCTGGCATATTGCAGGTAGACGACCCTCAGCGGCCCCCAGGGCGTGTCGGGCGCCACCGCCGGACCATTCTGGTTCATGAACCGGACCAGACTGCTGTCGCGGAAGATCGGCAGCCACTGCGGCGAGCCGTTGCTGCGCGTATCGCTGACCGAACGCCAGATGCGGCTTTCGAAGGGCGGTCCGCTCCAGAGCGCGCCGCTGATCGGATCGCCGAAGATCTCGAACAGCCCGGCTGATTTCTCGGAGTTCATGGCGCCGAGGCTCAGCCCGTGCAAGTAAAGCTTCGGTCGGGACTGCTTCGGCAGGCTCGTCCAGTAGCCATAGATTTCGAGGAACAGCGCGCGGGCCGTCTCGGCGCCGTATTCCGGCTGCGCCAGCAGCGAAAGCGGGCTGCTCAGATAGGAATACTGGGCGGCGACGCTGGCGACATCGCCGCGGCACAGATATTCGAGCGCGTCCATCGAGGCCGGATCGATCCATCCGGTGCCGGTCGGCGTGATGACCACAAGCGTGGACTTGTCGAAGCCGCCGGTCCGCTTCAATTCCTCCAGCGCAAGTTTTGCCCGGGCTTGCGGGTTGTCCGCCGCCCCCAGTCCGACATAGACCCGGACCGGCTGTTGCGCCGGGCGCCCGGTGAAGGCGCCTATCTCGGCAGCGGCGGGACCGTCCGCGATGAACTCGCGGCCGGCGCGGCCGAGCTCGTCCCACTTGACCAGCGAGGCGGGGCTTCCCGTCCTGGAGGCATCGCTCGGCGGCTGGCGCTCCGGTTCCAACAGAGCGTCGAACTTGGCGAACGAGGAGTCGAGCGCGCTGAAGATCGCCCGGATCGCGACGTCGCTCACCAGCAACCAGATGAGCAGCGTGGCGATGGCGGCGCCGGCCACATTCGCCAGGCGCCTGGGTATGTAGCGTCTCAGTGCCCCGGCGATGGTGCGCACCAGCCATGCCACGAGGCGGGCCAGCGCCAGCACGACGATGAAGGTGCAGATGGCCAGGGCGCAGACATTGACCGGGTGAGCGCCATCGACGGCCGGCATGCCCATCACCGCGCGGATTGAGTTCTGCCAGGCGCCGGATCGCCACAGCGCCACGATCGCCAGGCCGAGGCACGGGATCATGATGACGGCCTTCGACAGCGAACGCGCCCGTGGCGGCAGCTCCGGAATCTCCAGATATCTCCACAGCCACCGCAAGGCGACGCCGAGGCCGTAGCCGATGGCGAAGCACGCGCCCGCCAGCACGCCCTGCGTCAGGTCGGTGCGGGGAACGAGCGTCGGCGTCAGGGCGGCCGCGAAGAACAGCATGCCGAGGGCTATGCCGACACCGGACAGCGATCGCCAGACATGAAGCAAACGAGCAGTTGTCACGTGGGCCTTACGCGTCGGGTTGAACCGCAGGATAATTCCGGCTTCCGGTTCCTATATCGCAGGCTTTGCCGATCCGCTATCGGCCCAACATCCGGGGAGCGTCGACCAGGGGGAGCGATCAAGAGGACTCGCCTCGCAGCCTACCTTTCCCTGAATGCCCGCGCGAAGGAATCCATCATCGGGCGCACGAGGTATTCGAAGAAGGTTCGGTCGCCGGTGCTGATGAAGACGTCGACCGGGGTGCCGGGATAGAGCTGTTCTCTCTTCACGCCGGCGGGCAGGGCGTCGGTGATCTTCAGCTTGGCGCGGAAATAGGGCTCGTGCGTGGCCTGGTCGGTCAGCCGGTCGGCGGAAATCTCGCTCACCGTGGCCGGCACTTCCGGCGTGAGGCGCGTGTTGAGCGCGGAGAGCCTCAGCTTCGCCTGCTGGCCGACATGCACCTGGTCTATGTCCTTCGGCCTGAGCTTCGCGTCGACGATCAGGCCGGATGACGTGGGCAGGATTTCCATGATTTTCTCGCCTGGCCCGATCACGCTGCCTTGCGAATTGTAGGTCGAGGACACCACGATGCCCGCCGCTGGCGCGGTGATCGTCGTGCGTTGCAGCACTGCTTGCGCCGCGCGCATCCGCTCCTCGATGTCGGCGAGGTTGGTGCGCACGTCGTCCAGCTTGGTCAGCGCTTCCTCGACGCGCTGCGTGGTGGCGCGTTCGGTCTGCGCCTCCGCCTCGATGATCTGCGTGTTGGCCGAGGCAAGGTTGGCCTCCAGCGCGCCGGCCTGGCCGACGAGGTCGGCCTCGCTGCGCAAGAGCAGCGAATATTCGTTGCGATCGGTAAGGCCCCTGTCCAGAAGGTCGGTCTTGATGCCGAGCTCCTTCTTCACCACCTCGGCCTGCTGCTCGATCGCCAGCTTCTGCGCGTTCAGCCCTTTGACCGACTCGCGATGCATGGCGACGCGCTGCGCCAGGATCGATTGCTCCGAGCGGAACCGCGCCAGCCTGGCGTCGAACTCTTTCTTTTGTTCGCGGATCAGGTTCTCGAATTCCGGCTGGAACGGCGCGGGCGCGGGCTCGGCGATCGGCGCCAGCGTGGCGAGACCGTCGCGCTCGGCCTCCAGCCGCGCGGCGCTCGCCTTGAGCGCGATCCACTGCCTCGTCAGCCGGTTGAGATCGGCTTCGGCTGCCGTCCGGTCGAGCAGGATGAGCTCCTGGCCTTCGCGCACGCGGTCGCCTTCATGCACCAGCAATTGCTTGATGATGCCGCCCTCGCGGTGCTGGATCAGGATGTTGCCGCCGGTCGCCGCGATCGTGCCTTGTGTGATCACCGCGCCGGCCAGAGGCGCCTTGGCCGCCCAATAGCCGAAGCCGCCGATAAGAAGCGCGACCGCAGCGTAGCCGGCGAAGGCGGTGCCGCGGAAATCCGTGCGCGGGCGGCCGTCGAAGGTGAGGCTCTGCGTCATCGTTCAGGACCCGTAGCGGGTGGTCGTCGCGGCGCGAATGGTCGGCGCGAACGATCCGGTCACCACCGTGCTCCGCTGCGCGGCTTTGCCGGGTTGCCGCAGCACCTCCGCGCTCGGCCCGAACGCCTCGATGACGCCGCCGCGCAAGACCATCACGCGGTCGCAGGCGGTGGCGATCGAAGGCCGATGCGTGATCACGATCGTGGTGACGCTGGCAGCGCGCGCGGCGGCAAGCACCGCGTCCAGCGCGGTCTCTCCGGCGCCGTCGAGATGCGTGCTCGGCTCGTCCAGCACCAGGATGCGCGGGTTGCCGTAGAAGGCGCGCGCCAGCCCGATCCGCTGCCGCTCGCCGCCTGACAGCGTGCCGGCGATCGTCGTCTGGTAGCCGTCGCGCAGCGAAAGGATCAACTCATGCGCCTCGGCGCGCCTCGCCGCCTCGACGATCGCCGCGTCGTCGACGTCCGCGTCGAAGCGGGCGATGTTGTCGGCGATGGAGCCAGGGAAAAGTTCCACCTCCTGCGCTAGGTAGCCGATATGCCGTCCAAGCTGGTTTTCGTCCCAGGTCCTGAGCTCCGCGCCGTCGATCCTGACCGAACCGCCGCTTGGTTGCGCGGCGCCGACAAGCAGCCGCGCCAGCGTCGATTTGCCGGCGCCGCTCGGGCCGACGATCGCCACCGCTTCGCCGGGCTGAATCGCGAAGCTCAATCGCTTGAGGATCGGCTCGGCGCCGAACGTGGCATTCGGCGCGATGAAGAAAAGATCCTGCGCCGAGATCGCGCCGGTGGGGTCGGGCAGGATGAGCTTGCCCGCCTTTTCCGGCTGCGCCGAAAGCGCGCGCCCGAGCCGCGTCCAGGCGCGCCTGGCCTCGCCGAGCTGCCGCCAGGAGCCGATCAGCTGGTCGAGCGGCTGCAGCGCGCGGGACGACACCAGCGAGGCGGCGAAGATCATGCCCGCCGTCATCTCGCTCTTGAGCACCAGCCAGGCGCCGGTGCCGAGGATCGCCAGTTGCAGCATCATGCGCAGCGCCCGCGAAGCGCCGCTGAAGACTGCGTTGGCGCCGGCCGAACGGTCGTGCAGGACAAGCGCGGCCGCCACATGCCGGCCCCATGCGCGCGCGGCGTTTTCCACCATGCCCATGGCGCGCAGGGTCTCGGCGTTGCGGGCAAAGGCCTGCTCGGCTTGGCTGGCCAAGGCCGAACGCTCCGCCGAGAGCGCATCGTTCCTGCCGATGGCAAGCTGGTTGGCAAAGACCAGCACGACGAGCAGCGCCGCGCCGCCAAGCGTCACCCAGAACAACAGCGGATGGATCAGGTAGAGCAGCGCGAGGAAGACCGGCGCGAAGGGCAGGTCGAACAGCACCGAAACACCGCGCGAGCGGATGAAGGCGCAGACCGCGGCGAGGTCGGTGAGCGGCGATGGCACAGTCCTGGAGCCGAGCGAGGCGGCGAACGTTCTCGCGCCCAGCCTGTCGTTGACGGTCGCGGCGACGCGCTGCGTGTAGATGGCGCGGACGGCGTCGAGAAAGCCGAGGAAGCCAAGCGCCGCGACCGCGATGACCGACAGATAGACGAGCGTCTCGACGCTGGAGGAAGGCAGCACACGGTCATAGACCTGGAGCAGGTAAAGCGGGATCACCAACAGCAGGAGATTGACGAGCAGCGAGAACAGCCCGACATCGGCGACGGCGCGCAGGAATACCCGGCGCAAAAGCACCGGCCACGGGCCGGCCTGCCTGATCGCATCCGGGGCGCGCTCCCTCGACATCGCCTCGACCGCCTAGGCTGTGTGTTCGCCCGTGACGTTCAAATGGCTCTGCTGCAGCTCATCCAGCGTATAGGCGTGGATGTAGTCGATCTTCATCTGGGCCGGCGTGGCGAGATGGTCCGGCGGCGCACCGGCCTGGCCGCCCACCGCGAGGTCGACAAGCATGTACATCGGCTTGTTCATGTCGGACGGCGTCGCCGCTTCGGCCACCTGCATCCCGTCATAGGTCCACACCAGCTTGTCCGGCGTCCACAACAGGCCATAGGTATGGAAGCCGGCGGTGTCCATGACGTTCACCGTCGATCCCACCGTCGTGTGCTGGCCGGTCTCGTTGGTATGCGCGGTCACCAGCAGCGAATTCGGCTTCTGGCCATACATTTCCATCACGTCGAGCTCCGGTGGCCAGGAGCCGTCTTCCGGCAGCAGCCAGAAGGCCGGCCAGGCGCCGGCGTTTTCCGGCAGGTCGGCCTTCATTTCGAAATAGCCGTAGGTCTGCGAGAACGAATCATGCGTGGTCAGGATGCCGGATGTGTATTCGTAGTTGTTGATCAGCGGCTTGATGTCGGCCGGCGTCTGCGCCGCGGTGATGATGAGGACCCCGTCCTGCACGCTGAACGGATGCACCGAGCTGGTCGGGCCGTAATTGGCGTCGATGTACCACTGCAGCTCGCCATTGCGGGTGAGCGTGCTGCCGTTCGCCGCGCCCCACCAGAAATTGGTGTCCCACGTTCCGCCCTGGCTACTGTGAAGATTGAGCGTGTTGAATTCGTCGCTGAAGGACAGCGTCATGCCGGACTTGTCGATCGGCAGCTCGAACTGGTTAGGCTGGAATTTGTCGATCGTGGTGTTCTTGAATTCGAGGATCTCTCCCGATCCAAGGTTCAGCATCACATTGGGTCCCGCCTGGATCATGCTGTCATGGATGGCGGTGAACGAGGTGAACCCGTAGCCGTCGAGGCGCACGGTATCGTTCGAGGCGAAATTGACGATCGAGTCGCTGCCGTTGCCCTTGGCGATGATGAAAGTGTCGGCGCCGCCGCCACCATCGATCAGGACATCGTTGCCCGCGCCGCCGTCCAGGGTCTGGCCGCCTGCCGTGGCGGTGATGATGTTGTCCAGCGCATTGCCGAAGGCATAGTTGTGGGGGTTGGTGACGATGAGGTTCTCGACATTGTCCGGCAGCGTGTAGCTCATCCATGTGCTGATCGTGTCGATGCCCTCGCCAGGGTTCTCGACCACCTTGTTGCCCGCCGAATAGAGATAATAGATGTCGTCGCCGGAGCCGCCATACATGGTGACGTTGACACCACTGGCGGCCCAGATGGAGTCGTTGCCGCTGCTGCCGTTGAACGTCGGTCCGGACGAGGCCGAAAACCAATGATTGGAAGCGCCGCTATAGTAGAGAGGAACGCCTACCGCGTTGACGACGAAGCTCATCGGACGATCCTTCCGTGCTGCCCCGCCCGGATGGCTCATTGCAGGTTCAAGCGAGTGCTTCGAACCAACTTGCAACACGGGCTATCGTTCCCGAAAACAAGCAAATAGTACAGAGAAAAACGACAGTAATTTTGTCGATATTTCGAGAAGATAGAATGAGCGATGCCTAATACAATTAGGGCGCGAATTATACTCAATTTTACTTAATTTGGCAAGATTTTCTGCCAAAAGATTGTGCAGATAGCCGTGGACGCATGCATCTGTCGCGGCGGAGCCACAGGGCATGGCCGATCGAGTTTTGACATCTGGGAGTGGAGCGCTCGCTTACGTCTCGCCCATCGCGATCGACTTCCTGAACGCCGCCGTCAGCCCCTGGGCGACCGCCTCGTCGAACCCGGCTTTGCGCATCGTCTCAACCGCCGCGGCAGTCGTGCCGCGATAGCCGAGGAACGCTTCGACCGTGTCGGCGGGTGAGGCATCCTTCACCTCGAGCAACCGGCCGGTGCCGGTCAGCACCGTGTTGACGGCGCGCTGCGCGACTTCGGGCTTGAGGCCAAACGCGATGGCGTGGCGCATTATGGCGTCGGCCAGAAGGGCAGGGAAGGCCGGTCCCGATCCGGTCAGGCCGGTGAGATAGTCGATGTCGCGTTCGCTGCCGACCTCGTCCTGGCAACCACAGGCGGAAAAGATCGCGCGCACGATGGCGCGGTCCTCGCTGGTCGCATCGCTGCTCGCGATCCACGGCGTGTAGGATTTTGCGACCTCGGCCGCGGCGTTGGGCAATGTGCGCACCACGCGGCGTGTGCCGTGCCTCTCGCCGATCTCGGCAAGGCGGATGCCGGCCATCACCGAGATGACCAGCTTGCCCTTGGCGTCGACGGTAAGCGCCGGCCAATCCTGCGGCCGCACCGAAAGCATGATGATGTCGCAACGCTCTGCAAGCGCCTGGTTATCGTCGGTCCAGAACGCGCCGGCAAAACGATCCGGCCGGCCGCTGCGGTAGGAGAGGGCAAGGTCCCGCGCGTGAACGATGCCGGCCTGAAGCGCGGCGCCCGCGATGGCGCCGCCCAGCCAGCCCGCGCCGCCGACGATGCCCAGCCTGATCGAAGCGCTCATGTCCGCTGCCTCCGTTGCCGGATGCCACGGTAGCCGCCGGGCAAAAAATTTGACAGCCTCTGTCGGATCGGCCGCAGCCCGTCCGTCCTTGGGGCATCGATCAACGGAAACCAGAGAGGATATCGAGACATGCCGAGCACCATCAAACTGCACCGCGTCCTGGCGACCAAGCCGGAAAAGGTATACCGCGCGTTCGTCGAGGCAGATGCGTTGGCGAAGTGGCTGCCGCCGAACGGCTTCACCTGCACGGTGCATGAGTTCGAGGGCAAGGTCGGCGGCGCCTACAAGATGTCCTTCCGCAACTTCACCACCGGCGACAGCCATTCCTTCGGCGGCGAATTCGTCGAGCTCGTTCCGGGCGAGCGCCTGCGCTATACCGACCGCTTCGACGATCCCAACCTGCCGGGCCAGATCGAAGTGACGGTGACCTTGAAGAAAGTGCTTGTCGGCACCGAGATCAACATCACCCAGGCCGGCATCCCGGACGCCATCCCCGCCGAGGCCTGCTATCTCGGCTGGCAGGAATCGCTGCGCAACCTAGCCAAGCTCGTCGAGCCGGAGATCAACCAATAAACTCGTGTAAGGCGGCGGCCTGTATCGCGGCCGCCGCCTTACCCAAGGTAAGTAAAATTTCACCAAGCGCTGTTAAAAGCCGCTGCCATGGATCGCAACAAGAACAACGACCTGTTTGTCCTGATGGCGGCGCTCGCCGCCATCGCGGTCTACAACATTGCCTGCGGCATCCAGACTGGCGAAGTCCGCGGCAAGTTGCATTGGGTCGCGCTCGTGGACGATCCGACACGATTCTGGAACATCGTGGTCGGCAATTCGATCGTCCTGGTGGGCTCGATAGCCTTCCTGTGCGTTCTGTGCGTGCTCAATTCCCGCAGACCCGGATGACTTGAGCGGGCGTCCCTGTTGCCCGCACGACGATAAGCAAAATTTCATCGGGCGGAGCTAGACCATGCTCCATGGATCGCAACAAAACCGACGCTTTCTTTGTCCTGGTGGCGGCACTCGCCGCCTTCGCGATCTATAATCTTGCCTACGGCCTGAAGACCGGAGAAATCCGGGGGCGGCTCAGCTGGATTTCGTGTGCGGACGACCCGGCACGTTTTTGGAGCAACGTTCTCGGCAATGTGGTCGCCGTCGTTGCGTTTCTGGGTGTCCTCTTGCTGCTGCATCTTCGCAGCCGCAAATGACTTGGCGCCCGGTATTGCCGGGCGCCATCGCGTTGCCGCGCGACTTACACCGCTCGGGTAATGCCGCCGTCGACGCGGATGTTCTGCCCGGTTATGTAGGCGGCCCCGTCCGAGGCGAGGAACGAGATCGTCGCGGCGATCTCTTCCGACGTGCCGTAGCGCTTCAGCGGCACGCTGTCGCGACGCTCGTTCGTCGTCGGCAGGCTGTCGATCCAGCCGGGCAGCACGTTGTTCATGCGGATGTTGTCGGCGGCATAGGTGTCGGCGAAGATCTTGGTGTAGGCGGCGAGCCCGGCGCGCCCCACGGCCGAGGTCGGGAACATCGCGCTCGGCTCGAACGCCCAGGCGGTCGAGATGTTGATGATGACGCCTGATTTCTGCTTCTGCATCACTGGCGTCACCAGCCGGGTCGGGCGCACGGCGTTGAGGAAATAAGTGTCGATGCCCTTGTGCCAGTCCTCGTCGCTGATCTCGATGATCTGCGCGCGCGGCCCATGGCCGGCGCTGTTGACCAGCACGTCGATGCGGCCCCAGCGTTGCAGCGCGCCGTCGGTAAGGCGCTTCAGGTCTTCGTTCGACTGGTTGGAGCCGGTGACGCCGAAGCCGCCGAGTTCCTTGCCCAGCGCCTCGCCCTTGCCCGAGGAGGAGAGCACGCCGACCTTGAAGCCGTCCGCTGCCAGGCGCTTCGCCGCCGCAGCCCCCATGCCGCTGCCGCCCGCCGTCACCAGAGCTACTTTTTCTGCCGCCATGTCCTGATCCATTCGTTGGAATTGTTGAAAGCGCCTCTGTTAGCACGCGGAGGGCAGGGCACGAACCGGATTGGATTACGCCAAGGCGGCGTTGGCAATTGGCGAAAGCGGCCGAACTGCCAATCTCCCCCCAAGTGGGGGAGATGCCCGGCAGGGCGGAGGGGCGCGCTGTCCCGCTGACATATCAGTACCTATCGAAGTGCTGTGCCCTCGATTTGGCGAGACCCAAGCTGGGGCAATGCCTCATTCCTTCGCGCCCCCCTCGGTCCTGCCGGACATCTCCCCCACGACGGGGGAGATTGGCGGCTCCGCCGACGCCTCCCTGCCTACCCACGCATGCTGTCTCTCCTCCCAAGCGATCCGCGTCGGCGCGGGAAAGTCCGGATCGGCAAAGCATCCGACTGCAACCGCGATCGCGTCCGGCTTGCGCTCCGGCTCCCAGAAGACGCTGGAGCCGCACTCCGGGCAGAAATGGAAGGTGACCGCATGGCCGCCGTCGGACAATCGCCTGTAGGTGCTGGCAGCGCCTTCGGCCCTGACCGCCACGCGCGCAAAGAAGGCGGCAATGCCGTACGTGCTGCCGGTCCGCCTCTGGCAGTCGAGGCAGTGGCAAAGCGCGACCAGTCGCGGCTCGCCGTCACAGGAGATCTTCAGTTGCCCGCAGGCACAGGATGCGGTTCGCATGGGCTGTCTCATGGTTGACATGAATGCTTCGCGCGCCTCGCGGCGCCCGGCAATCGATATTTTCGGGAGGTGGGCTTGCCTTGGTGTGGCGAGGAAAGGCTCTCAAACCTTGAACACGCTCATCACCGCTTTCGAAACCCGCGCGCAACGTCTAGGTTTCACGTCGCCCGGCTTCAGCGGCACGCCCTTGCCCGGGGCCACCGCCGGCTCGTACCAGCCGCGCAGCGCCTGGTCGGCGGCGCAGTAGCCCCAGTTCACCAGGTCGACCGTCTCTTCGCTGCCCAGGAAATGCAGCGACGTCCCGATATCGGCTGGCGCGGTGGCGGCGGTCTGCACGAAATTCGGTTCGGTCGCGTCCGGCTTGCTGGCGATCGACCAGAAGACGCCGCGCGCCGCCGCATAGTCGGGGCGCGTCGCGTCATTGGGCAGGCCGCGATCGTCGGCGTCCTTGGCTGCCTGGAAGCGCGCCACCAGGTCCCGGCGCCGCAACGAGCGCACCTGGTTGTCGGTGGTGTCGGCGACGCGCTTCAACTGCGAGAACCAGTTCCAGTAGCCGGCGTTCGAAGCCTGCCAGGGCGCGCCGGCGTCGCTCACCAGCAGCCAGCGGCAGCGCTTCAGCGCCGGTTCGATGCCGTGATTGTCGTAGACGCCGCCATCGGTCAGCACGGCGCGGGAAGGCGGCACTGGCGCGCCGACGCTCGGGTCGAGCTTGTCGTTCTTCCACGCGAAGGGCGTGAGGTCGAGCCGGAGCGGCGACAGGAAGGGCGGGAAGGCCGAGGAGGCGGCAACCGCGAGAGCCACCGGCAAGTCGGCCTGGTAGGCGACGCCGATGCGGTAGTCGGCGATATAGCGCCGCGACAGGCGAAACAGCGAGCCGGTGCCGAGATTGCTGGAGCAGAACACGAACCAGGGTCTTTCCGGCAAGCCCTTCAGCATCGGTCTCGAACCGGCGAACAGGTGTTTGTCGTAGCAGGCGGCGACCTCGCGCGCGGCGCTGGAAAACGGGTTGAACAGGCCCTTGAAGATCGACGGCGCGTCGAGGAAGACCTGCGAGAAGTCCAGTATCCTGTCGAGATAGACATCGAAATTGGTGGCGACACTGTTGACGAAGGCAAAGCGCGGCCAAAGCACCGCGAGCAGCCCGACAGCGATCGAGCCGCCCGAGACCGAGCTCACCATGTCGAGTTTCTGGAGCAACCCCGCCTCATTGAGACGGCAGAGGGTGCCCGCATGAAACAGCATTGCGCGATAGCCGCCGCCCGACAGGCAGAGGCCGAGATCGTAGCGCTCGGCCTTGCCGCCATCCGCGTCCGGTGCTGATCCGGCCGCAATCGGCTCCATCGCGGCCCCCCCCTCTGCCTCCGGCGTCCTCGAGCTTGGCTTTGGTCAATCCAGCCCAGCGCCCGCATTCTTGCAAGTGGGGGAACGCGTAACTTCACAGATTGGAAATCGGCCGGCGTGCCGGCTGATGGGAGATTATCCGAAGCGGTTGGCCGGCACGCCGCGTACGCCAGGCTTGAACGCGAACAGGCCGCCCTCGGAGGGATTGGCGGCAAGATGCTCCGCGCTCATCGTGAAGCGCGCGGAGGTCACGAACAGCGTGTCGAGATCTGCACCGCCGAAGGCGCAGCTCGTCGGCCAGCTGCAGGGCAGTTCGACGATCCGGTCCAGCCTGCCGTCGGGCGCGATGCGGGCGAGGCAGCTCCCGCCAACCACCCGGCAGTTCCAGACATAACCCTCGGCGTCGAGACAGGAGCCGTCCGGCAGGCCGCGCTCGAAACCGGTGAAGAAGGATTGGCGTTCGCCGAGCCGGCCCGCCTTCTTGTCCCACTCATAGCTGTAGAGCGCGTTCTTCATCGTGTCGGCGGTGACGAAGCGGCCGTCCGGCAGCCACGCCATGGTGTTGGTGATGCCGAAGCGGTCCTCGCTGAGCGACGCCGCCTTGCCGTTGGAGTCGACCCGGTAGAGCCGGCCGTCGTCGCTTGCTATGGCCAAGGGAGCGTCGTCCGACCCGATATTGTTGGCCATCGTGCCGACCCAGAACGAGCCGTCCGGCGCCACCACGCCCTCATTCAGCCTTGTGCCTGGCCAGTCGGCCTCGATCGTCGCGAGCGTCCGGAACGACCCGCCGAAATCCCACAGCGCGATGTCCTTGCGCAACCCGACGACGGCGCCGCCATCGGCGCGCAGGCCGACCGAGGTGACGAGGTCGCCCGTCGGCCAGTTCTCATGCGCTCCGGTCGACGGGTCCAGCCGATGGATCCGGCGGCCGATGATGTCGACCCAGACCAGCCTGCCACAGCGGTCATCCCACATCAGGCTCTCGCCGACCACGTCGCGCGCGCCGAAGATCAGGCCGGCTTCCGTGTCGTGCATGAGGCTTCTCCAGGCAGGTTTCAGAAATCAGCTTGACATATATCTTTTGCGTGAAATATGAGCAATTGGATAACAACCTGTCATACAGGTTTTCAGGGAAGCGGGATGCAAGAACAGACGGACCCTCCGGACGAGCCGAGTCCTGGCCTGGTCAGCACGGCGATCCAGGCGATCACCCAGCACATCCGTTCGGAAGGGCTGGCGCCGGGCGATCCGCTGCCAAGCGAAGCCGCCATGACGCGCCAGCTCAACGTCTCCCGCACCGTCGTTCGCGAGGCGTTCCGCTCGCTGTCGGCGATGCGCCTGATCGACATGAGCGCCGGGCGCCGCGCCACTGTCGCCAAGCTCGATACCGGCGCGATGTCGATGGTGATCGAGCACGGCATCACCACCCAGCAGATCAGCGTCCAGCAGGTCTACGACGTCAGGCGCACCATAGAGATGCGCACCGTTGCGCTTGCCGCGCTGCGCCGCACCGACCAGGAGGCTGCGGCGATTGCTCGGTCGGCCCGGCAGATGCGCGAGAGTTTCAGGAACCCCGAGGCCGTCATGGAGCATGACATCGCCTTCCACGAGGCGATCGCGGCGGCCTCGCACAATCCCGTCTTTTCGCTGATCGTCACCGCCTTCAGCGGCGTCACCCGCCGCACCTGGGTGATCGGCTGGCGCACCCGCTCGTCCGACGAGGCCCAACTCAAGATGATCAAGGGCCATGAGGACATCGCCGACGCCATCCTCAAGGGCGATCCCCGGCTGGCGGCCGAGCACATGGCCGAGCATTTCGACAAGAGCGTCAAGGCGCTGCTCGACGCGGGGATTGCCTGATGAAGATTCGCGCCATCGAGACCGTCCGCATCGAGGAGCGGCCGAACCTGCTCTGGGTCGAAGTCCATACCGATGAGGGCATCACCGGGCTCGGCGAGACCTTTTTCCTGTCGCGCACCGTCGAGGAATATCTGCACGAATATGTCGCGCCGCGGGTGATCGGTCGCGACCCGCTGCAGATCGATCTGCTCGCCGCCGACCTCGTCGGCTATCTCGGCTTCCGCTCCAGCGGCGCCGAGGTGCGCGGCAACTCGGCCTTCGACATCGCGCTGTGGGACATTTTCGGCAAGGCCACCGGCCAGCCGGTCGCGCAACTGCTCGGCGGCTTCAGCCGCCGTTCGATCCGCACCTACAACACCTGCGCCGGCACCGAATACATCAAGGACGCCAAGGGCCAGACGACCGCCAATTACGGCATCGGCGCCGGGCGCGACTATGACGATCTCAACGCCTTCCTCACCCGCGCCGGCGACCTCGCCGGGGAACTGCTGGAGGACGGCATCACCGCCATGAAGATCTGGCCGTTCGACCACGCGGCCGAAAAGACGCGCGGCAACGACATTTCCGCCGCAGACTTGAAGGCCGCGCTCGAACCGTTTGAAAAGATTCGCAAAGCCGTCGGCGACAAGATGGACATCATGGTCGAGTTCCACTCCATGTGGCAGCTCCTGCCGGCCATCAAGATCGCCGAGGCGCTGAAACCCTACGCCACCTACTGGCACGAGGATCCGATCCGCATGGACAGCCTCGGCGACCTCAGGCGCTACGCCGCCGCGAGCCCGGCGCCGATCTCGGCCTCGGAGACGCTGGGCAGCCGCTGGGCTTTTCGCGATCTTCTGGAAACCGGAGCGGCCGGCATCGTCATGCTCGACATCTCCTGGTGCGGCGGCCTGTCGGAAGCGCGCAAGATCGCCTCGATGGCGGAGGCCTGGCGGCTGCCGGTGGCGCCGCATGACTGCACCGGTCCGGTGGTGCTCGCCGCCTCGACGCATCTTTCGCTCAACGCGCCCAACGCGCTCGTCCAGGAAAGCGTGCGCGCCTTCTACCGCACGTGGTACCGCGATCTGGTCACCGCGCTGCCGGAAGTGAAGGACGGCATGATCACCGTGCCGCCCGGGCCGGGCCTGGGGCTGGCGCTCAGTCCGGACCTCGGCCGCGCCTACACCGTCCATCGGCGCGTCAGCGACGGGACAAGCATCTGAAAAATCCAAAGGGAGGAACAGACATGAAGAAACTCACCGCAATGCTATTGCTCGGCGTCGCCCTGATCGGCGGCCAATCCGTAGCCCGCGCCGACGGGCTCAACATCGTCTTCACCCATCATTCGTCGGCCTCGAACACGTTCTGGCAGGCGGTGAAGAAAGGCTTCGACGATGCCTGCGCCAAGGTCGAAGCGAACTGCAACATGGTCTTCACCCAGACCGAGGGCTCGGTCGAGCAGCAGGTAGCGAACATGCGCGCCGCGCTTGCCGCCAAGCCCGACGCGCTCTTGACCTCCATCGTCGACGACCACGCCCTGGACGACGTCATCAAGGAGGCGCGTGACGCGGGCGTGCTGGTGATCGCCGTCAATGTCGACGACACCGAGGGCGCCAAGGGCAACGCGCGCCAGGCCTTCGTCGGCCAGGGTTTCAAGCCGGCCGGCTATTCGCTCGCCAAGGCGATTTCTGAGAGCTTCCCGAAGGACGGCCCGATCAAGGTGCTGGTCGGCATTTCGGCTCCCGGCCAGAACTGGTCGGAAAGCCGCGGCGCCGGCATCATGCAGTTCCTCGAGGAGTACAAGGCCGCGCACAAAGACCGCGACGTGTCTTGGGAGCGCATCGACAGCGGCACCGATCTCGCCATCACTTCCGACCGCGTCGGCGCCTATCTGAACGCCCATCCCGACACCACGGCCTATTTCGACACCGGCTTCTGGTGCGCCGGCGTGGCGCGTGTGCTGGCCGATCGCGGCGTGGCCCCCGGCAAGGTGCTGCTCGGCGGCTTCGACCTGGTGCCCGAGGTGCTGCAGCAGATGCAGAAGGGCTATGTCCAGGCGCTGGTCGACCAGCAGCCCTACATGCAGGGCTTCATGCCGGTGATGGAGGCCTATCTGAACAAGAAGATCGGCCTTGCTCCTTCGGACATCGACACCGGTCAGGGCATCGTGCGGCCGAAGGAAGCCGACAGCATCATGGCGCTGTCCGCCCAGGGACTGAGGTAAGCTCCCCAGATAGCGAGACCTGCATCGGCGGCGCCTGCCGTCGCCGATGCGTCCGAATCCCGAACCCCGGAGCCTTCGTTGAAGCGCCTGTTCAAGACCTATCTCGAAAAACCGGAGCTGGCCGGGCTGATCCTTCTGGTGCTGCTCATCATCCTGTTCCAGGTGCGCTCGCACGGCGTGTTCTTGAACGCCGACAATCTGCGCGGCATCCTCGGTATCCTGCCGGAGGCCGGCCTCGTCGCCATCGGCGTCACCATCCTGATGATCAGCGGCGAGTTCGACCTCTCGGTCGGGTCGGTCTTTGCGCTGATGCCGATGTCGATGGCGGTGCTGATGGTGCATGGCTGGCCGTTCCCGCTGGCGCTGCTCGCCGGACTGCTGGTCGCGGCGGCGATCGGCTTCGTCAACGGCTACATCACCATTCGCTTTGCCATACCGAGCTTCATCACCACGCTCGGCATGCTGTTCATGGCGCGCTCGCTCACCGTCGTCGTCTCGGGCGGTTTCCCGCCGCTCTTACCCGCCGACCTGCCCAACTGGCTCTTCACCTCCTACGTCGGGCCGGGCAACATGTTCCGCATGTCGTTCCTGTGGTTCGTGGCGGTTGCCGTGCTGACCTCGCTGATGCTGTCGCGCACCAATTTCGGCAACTGGATCAAGGCCACCGGCGGCTTCCTGCCGGCGGCCGCCTCGATGGGCATCCCGACCGCCAGGGTCAAGATCGTCTGCTTCATGCTGTGCTCGGTGCTTTCCGGCTTCGCCGGCATGCTGCAGGTGCTGCGGCTGGGCTCGCCGCTGCCCTCGATCGGCGAGGGACTGGAACTGCAGGCGGTTGCCGCCGCGGTCATCGGCGGCGCCTCGCTCACCGGCGGCATCGGCACGGTGATGGGCGGCATCATCGGCACGACGCTGATCCGCGTCATCGACAACGGGCTCGTGCTGAGCCACGTCGACGCCAACTGGTTCAAGTTCGCCATCGGCTTCCTCACCATCTTCGCCGTCGTCGCCAATGCCTGGATGCGCAAGCGCGCCAAGGCCATCAAGATGGAGGGCTGAGCCGTGGGCGAAGCGATCATCTCGGTGCGCGACCTGCACAAATGGTATTCTGGCGTGCACGCGCTGAAGGGCGTCTCGCTCGACTTCCGGCGCGGCGAGGCGCTCGGCCTTGTCGGCGACAACGGCGCCGGCAAGTCCACGCTGATCAACATCCTGTCCGGTGTCCACCGCGCCGACCAGGGAGAGATCAAGGTCGAGGGCAGGGCGGTCAGCATCGCTACGCCGCGCGACGCGATGGATCTCGGCATCGAGACCATCTACCAGTACAACTCGATGGTCCCCACCATGTCGATCGCCAGGAACCTGTTCATCGGCCGCGAGCCGACCCGGTTCTCGGTCCTCGGCGTCGGCATCCTCGACCAGAAGAAGATGGCCGAGGAAAGCGTGCGGGCCATTGCCAATGTCGACCTGCATCTGCGCTCTCCCGACGCGCTCGTCGGAGAGCTGTCCGGCGGTCAGCGCCAGGGCGTCGCCATCGCGCGCGCCATGCATTTCAAGTCGAAGGTGATGATCCTCGACGAGCCGACCAACCATCTCTCGGTCAAGGAGACCAACAAGGTGATCGGCTTCGTGCGCGGCTTGAAGGAGCAGGGGGTGACAGGCGTCTTCATCAGCCACAACATGCATCACGTCTTCGACTGCTGCGACCGCATCGTGGCGATGGCGCGCGGCGAGGTGGTGCTGGACAAGCGCATCGAGGATACCTCGATCGACGAAGTGCATGGCGTGCTCTAGGGAAACTTGGCAATGAAGGTGCTTGCTGGTCGTAAGGTGCTGCTGACGGGCGGCCTCGGCTCGCTCGGCCGGCCCCAGGCGGTGACGCTGGCGCGGGCCGGCGCGCGCGTGCTGCTACTCGACCGCCCCGATGCCGAAAATGCGGTGGAGACCGTCGCCGGTCTGGCCGGCGAAGCTGGCGGCGACATCGCCTTCGTCGGCTGCGATCTCAACCGGCTGGCCGAGGCGGAAGCGGCGGTTGCCGCGCTGGCGGCGAAGGAAGGCGGCATCGATATCCTGATCAACAACGCGGCGCTGATCATCAACCGGCCGTTCGAGGAATTTTCGCTCGCCGAGTATGAGGACCAGATCCGCGTCAACTCATCGGCCGCCTTCGCGCTGGCGCGGGCCTGCGCTCCAGGCATGAAGGCCAAGGGCTACGGCAAGATCGTCAACTTCTGCTCGATCACGCTCAACGGCCGCTGGGACGGCTACGTGCCCTATGTCGCGTCGAAAGGCGCCATGCTCGGCCTCACCAAATCGCTGGCGCGCGAGCTCGGGCCGCATGGCATCAGGGTGAACGCCGTGTCGCCGGGCGCGGTGGTCTCGGAGGCGGAAGAGCGCGTCTTCGGCGACCGGCTGCAGGAGTATAATGACTGGATCCTCGCGAACCAGAGCCTGAAGAAGCGCATCGAGCCTCATAACGTCGCCGATCTCGTGCTGTTCCTCGTCTCGCCCGCTTCCGACATGATCAGCGGCCAGAACATTGCCGTCGACGGCGGCTGGTAAGACATGCCCGGCGCGGTCGAGCTGAGCGACGGGCGGGCGAGGCTGGTCCTGGCGCCCGAGAAAGGTGCGGCGATCGCCCGATATGACGCGCTGGCGATCGGCGGCGAGCCGGTTCCGTTGCTGAAGCCGGGGGACGGTATCGGCACATCCGGCTGCCAGCTCCTGGTGCCGTGGTCGAACCGTATTTCCGGCGGCGGCTTCGAGTTTGATGCTCGCTTCCATGCGGTCGCGCCGAATGTGCCCGGCGAAGCCTTTCCGATCCATGGTGACGGGTTCCAGAAGCCGTGGCGGCTTGCCCGCCAAACCGACACCGAAGCCGAGCTGGTGTTGGACGAGGGGGCGATCGGGCCTTACCGCTATGCGGCGTCCGTGACCTATGCGCTGCAGGACGGCGCGTTGGAGGCGCGCGTCACCGTCGAGAACCGCGCCGGCATGCGCCTGCCTTACGGCCTCGGCTTCCATCCGTGGTTTCCGCGCGGCGGGAAAACGCTGCTCAAGGCGAAGGCGAAGCGCGTCTGGCTGGAGGACGAGCGGCACCTGCCCGTCGGCGTCGTGCCGGTGGGCGAGCGCCCGGCTTGGGATTTCGCGCGTCCCATCCCACTGCCGCAGGGCTGGGTGAACAACGCCTTCGACGGCTGGGACGGCCGCGCCTCGATCGCGCAGCTCGACGATGGGATCAAGATCACGCTGAGCGCTTCGCCGAAGCTCGACGTCTACATCCTCTATTCGCCGTCGCCGGATGCTGGCTTCTTCTGCTTCGAGCCGGTCTCCCACCCGGTCGACGCGCATCACGGCGAGGGACTGACGGTGCTCGGTGATGGGCAAACGATGAGCGCGACGATGCGGCTGGAGTGGGCGGTGGTGCGCGCCGGCTGAGGGCACGCTACAACTCCTTCTCCGCCAGCTCCCTGAACCCGTCCGGCACCGAGCGCGCGCCTTCCAGCGCCACCGTGCCGTAGCCGACCGCCTCCTTGCCGAAGCGCTGGCGGATCTTGTCGATGGCGCGGTCGGCGCCGAAGCGGGCGAGACCTTTGCGGCTGCCGGGCTTGCGCTTCTCGTCCACCAGGCCGAGCGGCAGTTCGAGCTGCAGCTCGGCATGCTCCTCCAGATGCGAGACGGAGATGGCGAGCAGCGAGATGTCCCGCTCGCCCGGATGGGCGGCGAGCACGCCGCGCACCAGCTCCTCGGCGATCTCGGCCAGCATCGCGGTCGCCTGGATCGGCTGTTCGAGCGTGATCGAGCGGCTCACCGAGCGCATGTCGGCGAAGCGCACGCGCACCGTGACCGTGCGCCCGGGCCGGTCCTTGGCGCGCAACCGGCTGGCGACGCGGTCGGCCAGATGCAGCAGCGTCGGCACGAAGACGCGCGGCAGCGCCGGCTTCCTGCCCAGCGCCGATTGCGCGCCGGCCGAATGCGCGGGGCGATGCGTCTCGAGTTTGCGCGGGTCGCGGTTCCAGGCAAGCGCTGCAAGTTTCTGGCCGGCGGCATGACCGATCAGCCGCTCCAGCGCGCCGCTATGCGTGCGCGCCAGCTGCCCGATCGTCTCGACGCCGATTTCGGCGAGCCTCGCCTTGGTCGCCGGGCCGACACCCCACATCAGCGTGACAGGCAGGTCGTGCAGGAAGGCGAGCTCGGTGCCGGGCTCGACCACCACCAGCCCATCGGGCTTGGCCACCTGCGAGGCGATCTTGGCGAGATGCTTCGTCCGCGCCACGCCGATCGAGATCGGCAGGCCGAGCTCGGTCTTCACCCGCTCTCGGATTTTTCGCGCGATCTCCTGCGGCGGCCCGAACAGATGCGTGCAGCCGGCGACGTCGGCAAACGCCTCGTCGATCGAGATGCGCTCGACCACCGGCGTGAAATCGCCGAGCACCTTGATCGCCGCGTCGCCGAGACGCTGGTACTCTGAAAAATGACCGCCGACGAAGATGAGCTGCGGGCAGAGCTCGCGCGCCTTGCGGCCGGGCATGCCGCCGCGCACGCCGAAGACCTTCGCTTCATAGGAGGCCGCCAGCACCACACCGCCGCCGACGGCGATCGGCTTGCCGCGCAGCGACGGGTCGAGCAGCTGCTCGACGGAGGCATAGAAGGCGTCAAGATCGGCATGCAGGATGGTGGCGGCCGCGGCGTCGTTCGTGGCGAGCATCCTGCGCTCCGTCTCCATCCGGTCCGCAATGCGGCGCCGCAGCATTAGCTGCGTCTTTTGTAAGGGATTTAACCGGAACATAAAGAGAACAAAAGCGGTCTCTTGTCAAGCTGGCGAGCCGGATACCAGAACAGTTGCAACCGCGCACAACCGGTACGTTTGCAACGCGGTTGCAAGGGAAACGCGACTTGAAGCGTTCGTCATTCGAGAACCGAGCAAGGCGCGAAGCGACGCGCGTGGGCCTTGGAATCCGATCGCGCATTCCCGCAGAAAGGATTGCGCGCCCAATAGCAGCGCCCAGCCGCCAATCGTCTACGCTGGCTTGGCGTATTGCTCGGCGCTCAGCACCTCGATGCACTGGAACGGCTGGTTGCCTTCCACCCAGGCGTCGTGGCCGGGCGGGATGGTGTAGGAAGAGCCGGCCTCGAAGGTCTTTTGTGTGCCGTCGGTCATTCGCACCGTGATCGAGCCGGACACGACATAGCCGACATGCGAGACCTGGCAACTCTCGGTCTTGACCACCGGCTTGACGCATTCGGACCATTTCCAGCCCGGCTGCATGTTCATCCGCCCGAGCGTATAGCCCGGCAGCCGGACGATCTCGACACGCGTCTTGGCGGGCGCGCGGACCTCGTCGGGATTGTTGTGCGATTTGAATTCGAGTTTGCTGACGTTCACTGCGGTTTCGGCCATGGCATCCTCCCTTTGTGCAAGCGGAGCACGACTATGCGATCGTCGGCGACCGCTGCCTCATCCATACGCTTTATTATGAGGTATCGCTAATATAATCGAAGCGACCGCGAGTTCAGCCAAGCGGTTGGCGCCTCTTCATGGAAGGCGGATATTCCGGCCTTCGGGCGACGGTCCGGGGCCTGTTCGGACTGAAGTCTCACCCATCGAACGCAGAGGCCCGAGGCGCCGATTTCGAGGCAACAACAGCGCCATCAATTCATTGGGTTAGCGAGCCGCCGGACAAAGTCCCTTCATCGGCGGTTTGACCACGGAGTGCCTGCCATTTCCTGCGATATGGCGGGCACTCCTTTCCCTCCCAAAAAGCTCTTGGAGTTGCCGGCCATGCTACCCGGCAGGATCATCGCGAACCTGTTTGCCACGCTGTTTCTGGCGGCGTTCGTTGCCAGCGTCTTCTTCGTCTTCGGCAGGCCGCTCTGGCCTGAGCGCCATGCCAAGATGGTGATCCTTCTCCCGGTCGACACGATGGCAACCGGATCGCTGCGAAAGGCCTGTATCGAGCCCTGCCTGCCCGCCCGCTTCGATCTCAGGCTCGCGCCGGCGAGACCGCACGGATGAACTCGGCGGGAACCAGTCAGCGCGTGACGCCGTTGATTGAGCGAAGGGACGGCGCTGGCGGAGGCCGCCATGCATAATTTCGAACTCATCGATCTTCTGTGCGTCATCGACGCATGCGCGAGCGACCGTTTGGCCGGACGTCTCGTGCCGATGTCGAAGGCCGTCGAGGAATTGCGCGTCCTGACCGGCGATTTCGTCTCGTCGGATGCGGATGCGGCTAACGCCTTGACGCAGGTCGCGCTCCAGCGCGGCTGCGCCGTGCTCCTCGATGAGCAGGCCGGCGCCGACATCGTGGGCTAGATATGATCTGCCTCTCGGCGGGCGGGTCACTTCGCGAGGGTGATCATCCGTCCCGCATACATTTCGCGGTTCCCGAGTTCGGCCGTGCAGTCCGATTTCACGGCGGAGCTTCCCGTCATTGCGACAGTGTTGCCGACCAGCCGCAGGCAACTGCCCTGCGCGTTCATATCCGAATTCCCGGTATAGGTGATGGCGGCGTCCGGGGCGTAGATGAAGCCGCTCACCAGTGAGCCGGATCCGCCGTTCAGCGTCAGCGCCTGCGTGTTGCCGTGCGCCTGATAGATGGTGATGCCTTGATAGGGGCCGCTGGTCGGCGGCGACAGGTTCACCTGCTCGTTGGCGTTGATATAAATCTGCGAGTTCTCCATCAGGAAGATCGTCACGCCCTGGCCGGTCAGGCTGCCATTGCCGCCCGGCTTTATGGTGATGTTGCGCATGATGTAGGTGCCTGGATTGAGGGTGATCTTCCCCGACAGGGTCTTGTCGCAATAGGTGCCCGGCGAGAGCGTTATCGTCTTGCCGTTGGGCACCGGCAGGCAGAGCGTGTAGGGAGGCGGAACGACGTCGGCCAGCGGATCGAACGAGGCGTACTGGTTTTCGTGTGGCGCGCCGCAGGAAAGCGTGGCGCTGGGCGGGGTCAATCCTTGCGTGCCGCCGACCGTTGAGACGCAGCCGGCGCTGACGATCGCCGAGCCGCCCCGGTTGACGGCGTCGGTGGCATCCGAATTGGCCGCGATCACGCAGCCCGTCATCGCCACATTGGTCGACCCCTGCAGGTTGACCGCATCGTCGGCGTGCGGGTCGAGCGCCAGCACGCAGGCCTGCGCGCCAGGCTTGATCTTGACCGAGGCGGAGCGCGTCGCCTGCCAGGCCGGCATGCCGGGGACGAAGGCCGGGCGGCTGATGCTCGACGACAGCGAAAGGAAGTAGGCGCTCGGATCGCCGCTGGCGGCAGCCTGGAAGGCGGCGACGCTGCCGGAATATTCCTGCGCATCCGCGGCGCTCATATTGGCAGCGAAAAAGGTCTGGCCGAGTTGCCGCACGTCGCTCGCCGACATGCTCGGCTGGTATTTGGTGCCGATCGCAAGGCCGGCGGCGTCCAGCGAATTCTGCAGCTGCGCCGCGTCGTCGCTGGTGCCTATCAGGTCGATGGACCCTGCCAGGCCAAGCATCACCGGCACCATGGCGACAGCGGTAGCGACCGCGAAGTTGCCGCGCCTTGAAGCCCAAAACCGTCCAAACATGTACCCGCCCTTTGCCGTACGGCAAGAGTGATAGGCGCGCCGTCTCAACGAGCGATTTGGAAAAAAGTTAAAATGCAGAAAGTGCTAAAATATATGGTTTTACTGATACTTAGACCTTAGGTCTGAAGGACGCTAAGCCTTAAGTCGTAATGTTGGCGGCCCAAGATGGGGGCGGCGGCCCGCTGCGGTCCTACCGGCGCAAGTCGAGCGAATTAATTAGGCATTCATTCATACGGTAATGATGACGTCACGGCCGGGATAGTTTGGGCGCGCTTGGCCATGGCCTTTTCAGGTCGGTTCTTCAGACAACTTTTTTCTCGGCCCGCCTCTCGGCGCTTTTGCGAAGGCAAGGGCGGCAATGTCGCGACCATCTTTGCGTTCACACTGCCGGTCGTCGTCGGCGGCGCGGGGCTCGGCGTCGAGACCTCCTATTGGTACTATTCGAGCCTGAAGCTGCAAGCGATCGCGGATGCGGCCGCCTATGCCGGCGCGCTGGAAAAGATCGCGGGCTCCGACACCGTCGCCATTACCTCGGCCGCCACGACATCGGCCACCTCGAACGGACTTGGCGGCGGCACCATCGTCGTCAACACCCCGCCGACGTCCGGACCGAACACGGCCAAGAAGGCGGTGGAGGTGATCCTCAACCAGAACCTCGACCGGATGTTCACCTCCATTTTCACGCAGACGAAGGTGCCGGAGCGGGCGAGGGCGGTGGCGCTGATCACCGATGCTTCCAAAGCTTGCGACATAGCTCTCAGTCTCACGGCCTCGCAGGCCTTGCTTTTCTCCGGCAGCACCAACGCGAAGAAAGTCGGCTGCGTTGACATGGCGAATTCGAACGCCTCCGACGCCATCAAGATCCAGGGCTCGGCGGCAGTCCAGACCGACTGCCTGATCACTGTCGGCGGCGTGGTGCTGAACAATCCGCCGGTGATGGTCTGCAAGGCCGCGATTACCCAGGCGCTGCCGGCCGCCGACCCGTTCGCCAGCCTGCCGGCGCCCGCGGCGAGCAACCCATGCAAAAACGTTAACGGCAACAAGACGTCGCAGACACTTCAGCCCGGCACCTACTGCAGTGGCATGAGCCTCAACGGCAACGTTACATTGCAGCCCGGCGTCTATGTCGTGCAGGGCAGTATGAAGGTCAACGCCAACGCTGTCGTCTCCGGCAGCGGCGTTACCATCTTCATGGCAGGCAACAACACCGTCAGTATGAATGGCAATGCCACGGTGACGCTGAGCGCGCCGACCTCGGGCACCTATTCGGGCGTGCTGTTCTATGGCGACAGGACGGGGACCGCAGCGAAGAGCACCTTCAACGGCACCGCGGACTCGCTTCTGACCGGCGCCATCTATTTTCCCAGGCAGCAGGTCAACTATCTCGGCAATTTCTCGGGCGTGAATGGCTGTACGCAAGTCGTTGCCGACACCATCCAGTGGTCGGGCAATTCGACCATCAACCAGGACTGCACCAGCCTCGGGATGAAAGATATCCCAGCCGCCCAGTCGGTTGCGGTCGTCGAGTAGCGGCCATGGGGCTAGCGGCAAAACGTTTCGGTAGAGACCGCGGCGGCATCGCCGCGGTGGAACTCGCGCTGGTGATGCCGGTGTTGTGTGCCGCTCTTCTCGGCGTCCTCGATGGCTGGTCCTACGTCACCAGCTCGCTGGCGATGCGGGCAGGAGTCAAGACGGCCGCCAACCTCGTCATGGCCGGCGGCACCGACGACAATGCCACCCAGGCCGCGGCGCTGGCGAGCTGGGAACAGAAACCGGCTGACGCGGCGGTCACGGTGAGCCGGACCTATCAATGCGGCACGACCGTGGTCACCTCGACCACCATCTGCAGCGGACCGAAAGTGCCTACCGTCTTCGTCCAGATCCAGGCATCGGGCACTTGGGTTCCGCCGTTCACCTTCGGCCCATATCCGGACAACACCGCCATGGGCCATCTGCAGGTGGTCCGTGTCCGCTAGCCAAAGATTGCGGGCATTTGCCGGCGATGCCTCGGCCGGCGCCGGTCTCGAATTCGCGTTGATTGCGCCCTTCCTCATCACGCTGCTGTTCGGCATCTTCGCCTTTGGCTGGTCGATGAACAGCATGTCCAGCGTGCGCTATGCGCTTGAAGCCTCCGCGCGCTCGCTGCAGCTCAACAACACGCTGACGCAGTCCGACATCCAGGCCGTCGCCACGCAGAAGCTTCAGGCGCTTGGCCTGAAGAATGTGAACGTCACCATCACCATCGATCCGGCGAGCGGCGGCTTCCGCATGGCTCATGTCAACGCCAGCTATGCCTTCGTCATCAGCTTCCCCTATTTCAGCGATTACCCGATCAGCTACACCACCTCGGTGACCGTGCCGCTGATCGGCGGGTAGGGGGAGCGGTCGCCGGTCCGGCACCGGCGCAAGGGTCAAGGGGCGGGACGCGGCCACAACACGCGGATCAGGATGCCGCGCTGCGGAAGCCGGGTGAGTTTCTGTGCGACGGGACCTTGCTGCTCTCGCCCTTGCGCGGGCGCAAGAACGCCTTTTGGGACCATGGTCTGGCGGGGTGAGGGCCCTCATTGTTCCAAACGGCCCAAGGGCGCTCGGCCCTTTATATTTCCATTAAATTTCAAGGAGTTAAAGCGAAATTTTCCGAAAACCGCCGGGCGGCAGCGGCCATGCTCTCATTTCGCGACCGCAATTGCTTAAAGTTTATCCGACGCCATTAGGAAATTCTCATAAGAGCCTGCCTAGCGGTTGGGCCACGATTACGATTCATCTGCGGAGAAGCACAATGACATTGCGAAAGACACTTCTGGCATCCCTTGCCATTCTGGCGCTCGCGGCGGCCCCCGCATTCGCCGGCGCCGGTGGTAATGGCGGCGGCAACGGCGGCGGCCATGGCGGCGGCAATGGCAATGGTAATGGCGGCAACGGAAACGGCGGCGGAAATGCCGGTGGCAACGGCAATGGCAACAGCGGTGCCTCGCACGGCAAGTCGGCTTCCGCTCACGGCCACAACAAGGGAACCGACAGCACGTCCGATGACAGCTCGACCGATAACACGACGACGGCTGCCACGCCGAAGGAGAAGAACCTTCACGCCAAGCTCGGCCGCTTGAACTCGCTGAAGCGCAACATCAACGCCTACATGAATTCCAAGAGCAAGAAGTTCGCGGGCGTCCAGGCCTATGTGACGCAAACCGCGGCGGCCCAGAACGCGCAGGCGGCGGTTGATGCGGCCCAGAAGGCTGTGAATGACGCCACGGCTGCGCTCGCTGCGCTGACTGCGCCCGGCGCGCCCACCCCGACCCAGCAGCAGCTCGATGAGGCGAATGCCGCGTTGACCGCAGCTAACAATGCGCTCGCCGCCACCACGACCGCGGCTCAAAATACACCGCCTCCCACCGATGCTTCCTTGGACACCGCCCTTTCCGACATGGCCAACAAGCCGGTCGACGCCGACGTCACCGCGTGGGCCAAGGATACGCTGGCAAGCAAGGTCGACGCCATCGCCGCTGCCACCGCGACGACAACGACGACAACCCCATAAAGTCGGGCGAACCGACCAGAGGGTGGACGAAAGCCGCCGGGTCTCGCCCGGCGGTTTTTTTGTCGATACTCGCGGTCTCAGAAGAAAAATGGCTCGTCTCGATCGAGACGAGCCAAAGCGGGAGCCGCAGTTGGGTGTCGATTCCCGCTACAGGTTGCCACCTGTTTTCGCGAATGGCCGGTGGTTTCTTGGCGAATGAAACGCAAGACGCCACCTGGCAGTGCGCACGTTCGGGTGTCGCAGGCTTCTTTCGCAAAAATGTCGTAGTCCGATACACTTATCGTCGGCACGACAGGCCGGCAACACTTTTTGATATATTCGAAACGCCAGCCACGCGGGGTTGCGTCAAACAGGCTCTTGGCGGGACGTCCTCGCCCACCCTCGACGCGTCGGCACCGGCCCAATGCGTCGGCGCGTCGGACCTCAGTCACCTTGTATTCGGTGAAGCACAACGTCAATCTAACCATGCTCCCTGTTCTTGCCCGCCATGGTGCATGGCTTAGACTCCGCCGCCCCCGGCGAACCGAGCCCAGATATGGGGAGTTGAGAAGACGACAGTCGATTCCTCGGGGATGTAGCTGTTCCTTCATCGAGCCCGCCACTGGTTCAGGCGCCAGTAGGCGGGCTTTTGATGATCGGCCTAGTTGGCGTGATCGAGCAGGCGGGTGGCGTCGGCTCGCTCCCCGCCGTGTTTCATCCCTGCGTGATCGATGCCCTCCACGGTGATCGCGAATGTCCCGTTCTCGGTCCTGCCGATGAAGCCCTTCGCCTTGAGGTACCAGAGGTGGAACTCGAGGTGCTCGCGAGGGCAACCCGACAGGCGCTCGAGCTCGTCGTCGCCGATGCCCGGATTGTTGACGTCCCGCCGGCGCCTCACATAGAGAAGCGACAGCAGATTGACCTGGATGACGGCATCCCTCTCCATGCCGCCAGCATCGCGCGCGCCTTCCGTAAGCTCGTGACGAAGGCCCAGATGCTCGCGATAAAGGATGTCGTACTGAGCCCGTTTGACCGGGTCTCGCAGTGTATTGTGAGCCTCGACGATTTCGCTGAAGCGCGCTTCATTGCCGGTTTCCCGATTGTCGGGGTGGTAGCGCATAGCAAAGTAGCGGAAGATCCGCTCGATGGTTTCAGAATTGGCGTTCGGGCTTATTTCCAGAAGTTCGTAGTAGTCAATGAACATGTAATCGTGCTTCCGACATTACGGAAACCACTCCCCCAATCCCAAGCATTGCCCAAATGCCGCGCGCTTGCAAGGCGCCCGGGCCGGTCGCGGATCGTCATTGCGGGCGCGAATGCCCCTCATACGAAAATGTTAGATTGCGGCCAAAATTGCGGGAGCTTTCGAGCCAAATTCGGCCACCCTCCTTTCGACTATTCAGCGACGTGAAGGCGTGGGACGCCTCGTATTCAGGGGAATGGACGCAATGGAACCAGACTGGACGCTGAAGCGCATGCTTTCGCCCTCCGGCTAGAAAGGAAGGGGACGTTCGGTCGGCGCCTTTGTTCGCGGTGCCCGATCGGCAAGGGCTTGCGCTGCCGCGCGGGTTGGAAAACCTTACCGGATCGATCCGCTATTGTGGTGGAATAAACCCCGCACCCTGCTACGTTAGCCATGTTTGAAATTCAGGTGGCAACCTGGATGGGAGCCGACCTCAAGCCCGGCTCCCTTTTTGGCTCGCCTCGAAAGGGGCGAGCCATTTTTTTGAAAATCTGCCGGATGGGACCAATCTCGCCGCTTTCGCCCGATGGCCGCACCGACCTAGGTGTGTGATGGCTAATTCGACTTGCGCGATGTAGAGTGGAATCGGGTTTATAGAGGCATTGGGAGGACAACAAAATGCCACGGGTTTCGGAGCTTTTCTTCAAGACGGCCATCGTCTTTCTCATCCTGGGTATCGCCGCCGGGCTGCAGATGGCGATTTCGGGTGATCACGGCGCCTTCCCGGCGCATGCCCACATCAACCTTCTTGGCTGGGTCACCAGCGCGATCTTCGGCGGCTACTATGCGCTCAATCCGGCCAAGGCCGAGCGTCGCATCGCCATGATCCACTACGGCCTCTATACGGTCGGCATCGTGATCATGCTGCCGGCGCTGTACTGGATGCTGGCGGCAGGCCATCCGGAGGTCGAGCCTGTCGTGGCGATCGGCTCGCTGATCGTCGCCGCTGCGGTGCTGGTCTTTGGCTTCGTCGTCTTCTCGGCTTCGGAGACGGTGCGCTCGGCCTCATCGGTCACCGTGCGTTAGCTCGGCAAGTCGGCCGGCTTGCAGCCTCCTTTGGTCGCAGTTGCAGTCCAAGTTGGCTGCAAGCCGGTCGTTTGCGTTGAGCCCGCATTAACTTTGTTAAAAGACGACCCGTTGGCGACAATACAAAGTGATGGCGCCTCGGAGTCCTGATGCCGGGCGTAGCCCGGCTCCTGCATTCGAGCAGAGGAATGCAGCGTGCCGGGCTATTGCAGCATGGCCGCATTTCGAAAAGGAAGAAGATGATCCATCGGCGGCCCTGGCCGCGAAATGCCACTCAACGTGATTAGGGCAGCAGTTTCGGGAAAAGCCACAAGATGAGAGCGTGAATGATGCCGTCGCGCTCGAACGGGCCGGGCAATTTGGCCGGCGCCGAGCTTGCATCCGCTTTGCTTTCGTCGGTCACGTCGGTCTCGCCGTGCACGAGCCAGAGCACGGCCACGAAATAGCCGGCCTGCAGCGCCACGGCCGCCAGGAATGTCCAGCCGATCGCCATCCAGACAGATCCCGTGGACATGAAGGTCCAGCCGAGGATAACCAGAAGCGTTGCCACCATTCCCACAAGAAACTGCGGAAAATACATCTGCCCAACCGAGCGCCTCGACCACATTCGGTCATCGACGATCTCGCCCATATCTCTACCCATCTTGACCCATGCACCTTTTCCGGGTGGACCGCAAGCTTGAACGATTTGCCGGCAGGCTGATCGCTCTTTCGTCCGACGTTGATAGGGACGACGGGCGCAGGACCTCCGTTGTGACAACTGGGAATTGCGCCAGATCGTTCCCTGGGTCGCAGCATTCAACGCATGTCTAATGACTGCAGTGCTGCCCCTGCGCACCTGACGTGATGAGATATCAGTGCTGTAAAAAAGGCCCGCCATGTAGGCGGGCCCTTGTCCTCTTGCTGTCCGGATCAGGTCAGGATCAGCACGATCTTGTAGGTGTCGGGGTCGACGATGACGATGCGTCCGTCGGCCAGCACGAAATACTCGTAGGACTCGTAGGCAGGCACGATCTTGACGATGCGGGCCGGCAGGCGGTGCAGGCGTACCTTATGGCGCGGCACCTCGATGCCGACCGAGATGTCGAAGCTGACATCGCGAACCGGCTCGACATGGGTCTCATGAATGACCTGGGTAATCTGCGTCTTCTGTTCCACCGTCACGTTGTTGATTGACGCCGTCTTGTTCTGGTCGGTCTCGACGTTGGTGTTGCCCTGAGCATTCTGCTCGGTGGCGGTACCGGTCTTGCCCTGGGCGTTCTGCTGGGTCTGCATCTTGGTGTTGCCCTGAGCGTTCTGCTCGGTCGTTGTGCCAGTCTTACCTTGAGCCTGCTGATCGGTCTGGGTCTTCGTCTTGTCCTGGGCATTCTGCTGGGTGGTTGTACCGGTCTTGCCCTGGGCGTTCTGCTCGGTCTGCATCTTGGTGTTGCCCTGGGCGTTCTGCTCAGTGCTGGCGCCAGCCTTGCCCTGCGCTTGCTGCTTCTTCTTCAGCTGCGTATTGTCCTGAGCATTCTGGTCGGTTTTTATGCCTGCCTGACCCTGTGCCTGCTCATCGGTCTTCATCTTGGCCTTGCCCTGGGCCTGCTCTTCAGGGTTGGCGCCGGCCTTGCCCTGCGCGTTCATCTCGGTTTTCGATTTCACCTCGCCCTGGGCCTGACCGCCTGCCTTGCCGCCCTTCTGGCAATCTGCCGTGCCGGCCTGGCAATTGTCGCTGCCGCTCGGCTGCGCGGATTCGGTCTGGGCCATCGCGGCGCCGCAGCTGACGCCGAGTGCGATCATGCTTGTGATCAGCAGATGTTTCATTGGATTTTCTCCTCGGAAAGTCGGTCCCTTCGCATGGGTAACCCCGCCCGAAACGCATTGTTCCGAAATTGCAGCGCCGGGCGAAGATGATGGTTTGGCGGAGCGCGGAGGCAGTATTTTTGGAAGCGCGAGTTTAAATTTTGCAGGAACAAGGGTTGGCGAATGGCGTTACGGCAATGCCGACCCGCTGTGGAAAATCGCAGGCGCAGCATCAAGGTGATTTGATTCAAATCCACATAGGAGAGACGACCAATGAAAATACACCTCACCTCCGCCGCCGCCGGCTTCCTGCTTCTCGCGGGCATTGGCGCGGCTGCCGCGCAGGATGTTGTCATCGCGCCGGAGCAGGAAACTGTCATCAAGGAATATGTGCACAAACAGCCGCTGGCCTCAGTGAAGGTTCCGGGCGTCGAGTTGAATATCGGCAGCACGCTTCCCGATACGGTCGAGCTCCATGAAGTGCCGAACGTCAAATACCGTTACGTCGTCGTCGACAACCGGACGGTGATCGTCGACCCGGGCACGCGCAAGATCGTCAAGGTCCTCGACTGATTGACATCGCGCCAAATCTGACGGTCCGTCGCCGGTCCCGGCGTCGGGCCGTTAACCGATTATTATTTTGTTACCATGTGCTAAAGGGAACCTTCCCGCCGCGTTTGAGTTAGCGGCTCTGGGTCCGCGCTGTCTCATAGACAACACAAATCAATGGCAGCGTTGAGATTCGGGCGGTGGCGAACAGGTATGGGCGGGCGAGGAGGAGACTAACCGACATGTCGAAACGAGAAATCGGAACATCCCGTTCGCTCGGGATGCGGGTGGCCGATCTTAAGGCCAGAATGCAGGACGCCCGGATCACCGAGCATGAAATGAAGACCTTTCAGAAGGTCGCCGCCATCATGGGGGGCAGCGAAGGCTCCCTACGCATCGACGCGGACGATCTGATCGCCGCGTCCTTCGTCACCGAGGCGCTGGGCGAACAGACGCCGAGCTGACAGCGGCCACCAGCCAAAATCCCGGATCGATCCAGTCGACCGTCAGCCGGCCTGGCGACGGTCTGCGGGCAAAGCGGACGCCAAGCGACGCCAGTTCGCTTCCGGATCCGCCGGCCAAACCCTAAAACTTGTAGCAAGGCCGATACGTATGGCGTGAGTCTGAAACGCGCCGAGGCTGGGCCTATCCAGGCACATGTCGGTTCGGCGCCCGGCTTTCGCGCGCCCGGCTGCGCCTGATCTTTGCTTCGCGCAGCACCGCGACCGGATCGGCGCCGGTCCACTCGATCCCCGCCTTCTTGGCGAAGACCAGGAATGCCTGCCGCGCCGTGTCGAGATCGATCTCGCCGGCCCGCGCCGCCTCGCAGGCGCGCAACGCCCTGCCGTAGCTCTCGCTTCGCGAGGCGGATGGCCATTCCTTGAGAAAGTTCTGCATCGCGGTGAGTGAGGCGATCTCGCGCCTGAAGCCCGCACCGACGGCGATAGTCACCGGAGCCGGAAGTTCGATGTCGCTTTTGATGGACCCTTCTCGCATGACGACGGCGCCCTTTGAATTTCAAAGTCTTGGGAGTTTCAAAGCCTTCTAATGCAGAGCCGATGCGAAGGTTCCGCCAAATCAATTAGTCACCGCTGACGGAACAACACCCTGCCGGCGGCGTTTGCCCCGGGAGCTCCCATGTTCGACCTGCAACGTTTCCGCCCCCGCGGAGGCAAGGCGGAGCTCGCCAACGCAACAGGAGAAAAACGATGAAAACCACCCTCATTCCAGCTGTCGCCGGCCTGGCTCTGATGGCCGGCATCGGCGTCGCGGCCGCGGACGAGGTGATCGTCACCCCCGAGCAGCAGACCGTGGTGAAGGAATATGTCCACAAACATCCGGTCGCCTCGGTCAACGTGCTCGGCCTCGAACTCGGCATCGGTTCCACCGTGCCTGACACCGTTGAGCTGCAGCAGGTTCCGGACGTCCAGTACCGCTATGCGGTCGTCAACGACCATACGGTGCTGATCGATCCCGGCACGCGCCGTGTTGTTCAGGTGATCCAGTAAATCTGGCCCCTGGAGAGCCCGATCCCTCTGACCGAAGCATCGGGATCGGGCTCTTTTCGCATCCGGGCATGAGGCCTAGAATAGGCACCGGTTTGGGAGGCAGCGAAGCGCGGAAGGAGTCGTTGCCATGCATCATCCACACGTCGAATCACCCGACATCGCACGCCAGGTCGACAAGCTTCTGGCCGAGCGCGGCGATGGGCTGCTGTCGATCAGGCAGGCGGTCACGCTGCTGCGCGAGCGCACCGGCACCGACCGTTCCGACGCCGATCTGACCGGCCTAATTGCCAAGAAGGCCGCGTATCTCGGCATCGTTGTGCTCTCCGACGATCCCTGAACCATCACCTGGTTTTGCTCTAATATGCGTTTGCGCGCTGCGTCTATACCCAAGACGCCGCGCGAAAATTCGGCTAATGTTCGCGCCGGGGAACCGTCCCAACCTTAGGAGGCGACAGTGACGGACGACAGGCACGAACGCATTCGCCAGCGCGCGCACGAGATCTGGGAGCAGGCTGGCCGGCCGGAAGGCGCGCATATCGAGCATTGGGACCGGGCCACAGCCGAGGTGGATGCGGCAGGCAAGCCGAAATCCGCCAAGAAGGTGACCGCCGCCAAGGCCGACAAGCCAAAAGCCGCGAAGGCGGAAAAACCCGCCAAGGCCCCCGCCAAGGCAAAGGCGACCAAACCAAAAGCCAAGGCCTGATCTCCAGCGGCCGCGCCGGCAGGTGCATAGCCGCTGGCGCAATTCCAGGAAAGTGTATCGCGGTTAGGTTAGGCGGTTTCGCCGTAACCTTCCGTTAGGAATTGCGCGAAACAAAAGACGCTAGCGCGCCGTCCTCGTTGCGTATTGAGCCACCGCGCAAATGAGGGCCAGCGCGGCCGTATCGCAGGCGGCCCGCGACGGCGACGGGCCTTTGGCGAACAGCACCGCGTCCGCGACCGGAATCGTCAGGCCGTGCTTTCGGGCGAATGAGGTGACTTCGTATGGCTGGTCGTCAGGCAGTATGCCGATGTCGATTTGCTGGTCCATCAAACGAGTTCCTCCCTGTTGCGCGGCTTTACCCTCCTTCGCCTGAGACGAATTTAACCACCCGCCGATCGTCCGCGTCCACCAATTGCCAATTGTGTGAAACGATGCATTTTTCGACGGGCGGCCTAAGGTTGTAGCGGGCGACTGCCCGGCCTCACCACGCGTCGCTCGACCGGGCAAACCTCATCCCCGCCGCGATCATCGCGCTTTCGCATTCGCTGATCAGCCTGAGATTGCGCAGATACCGCGCCACCGTCTCGGGCAGCCAGGCGGCGCAGGCCTCGACATAGGCACGGCCATGCACCAGCGTGCCGGTCGAAAGCCGCTCGTCCTTCTCGGCGATCACCTTCAGATATTGCCGGATGAAGCGGATGTCGTCGGCGATGTCCTGGCTGGCCATGCGCCAGGCCGAGGCGAGGCGCTCGCGCTCGGCGAGCGGCAGTGGCGAAAGCAAAGGGTGGGAGAGGTCGGCGAAAGCGGCATGGTTCGCGGTGTTCAAGCAAATTCCCTCAAAGGAAGGGAAGTATCGTACTTTATGTACGAAAAGCAATCAAGTAGAATTCGTACAATTTGAACGACAAGGCGGTTAAGGGCGGTTATAAGAAATCCGCGAAAATCTTATAATCCAGCCATCTCCCCCTAGGGGGAGATGAGACTCCTGGCCAATTGGCGTCGCAAAAAACCGCTTTCCCATTCACTCGAACAGTGCTTTAACGCGCCCATCCACAGGGGTGCTCCGTACGGTCGGGGCTGAGATGGCGGCGGCAAGCCTCCGGACCCTAAAGCTGATCTGGATAATACCAGCGGAGCGAGGCGGGCGATGTTTTCCGGCGCACAGATTTCCCTTTATCCCATGGCCGACGATTTCGTCGGCGTGATCCTCGGCGCGCTCGGCGCGCTCGACCCTTACCGCGACAGGCTGAGGATCGAGACCGACGACATTTCGACGCTGCTGGTGGGGCCGCCCGAAGTGCTGTTCCCAGCCATGCGCGACCTGTTCGTGGCGGCCGCCAAAAGCGGCAAGCACTGCGTGCTGTCGGCCGCCGTCTCGCGCGGCTGCCCCGGCGAGCCGGACGATCCGATCTGCCGTTCCGACGAGACCGGCGGCCCAGTGATCCCGCTCGACGAGCGCAAGCGCGCCGCGCTCGGCGCCGTTGCGGCGACGACGACTACGGATCAGCCGGTGGCCGCGCAATTCTCGCTCTATGTGATGGGCACCGGCGACCACATGGACGAGATCTATGGCTGCATCGACTTCCTGAAAAAATCCGGTGTTTTCGAGCGCTCAAAGAACTTCTGCACCAAGCTGCGCGGCGACGCCGGCGCGGTGTTCGCCACACTCAACGAAGCCTTCTGCCGCTTCGGTCCGGGGGCGGGGCATGTGACGCTCGACATAACCATTTCGGCGAACAGCCCGACCGCGGTTTGAGCCGGCGGCTTGAGCCCGGCGTCGGTCGAGGAGGGGGTTGTGAGCGTTATGGTGGATTCTGCACCGCGAGATGAATCGCTGGCGGTTGGCGAAAGCCGTGATGACGGCCAATCTCCCCCACAAGGGTGGAGATCAGCCGTCACCTCGACCTTCGCCAAGTTCTTCCCCGCCGCCCTCGCTTTCGCTCTCCTCCTTATCGCCTGGGAACTCTACGCCCGCCTCGGCGGCATCGCGCCCACGATCCTCCCCGCACCCTCGCGCGTGCTGGCGCAGGCTTGGGAGAACCGCTCAGCGCTCGCCGACAACACGCTTCCCACCATCCGCGCCACGCTGGCGGGCTTTTCCTGCTCGCTCGTTGCCGCCTTCATCCTCTCGGCGCTGGTCGACTTCTTGGCCCCCCTGCGCCGCGCGCTGTTCCCGCTGCTGATTGCCAGCCAGACCATGCCCCTGGTGGCGATCGCGCCGCTGGTGGTGCTTTGGTTCGGCTTCGGGCTGCTGCCGAAGATCCTGCTGGTGGCTTTGGTCACCTTCTTTCCGATGATGGTGGCATTGGTCGAAGGCTATGCCGCCACGAGCACCGAAATCAGCCAGATGCTCGCCGCCATGGGAGCAGGGCGCTGGCGTATTTTTTGGCTCGCCCGGTTGCCGTCGGCGCTGCCCTATTTCTTCGCCGGACTGCGCATCTCCATCACCTATGCCGTGGTTGGCGCAATCTTCGCCGAATATGCGGGTGCGGCGAAAGGGCTGGGCATCTACATGCTCAGCGCTAAGAACAATTTCCGGCCTGACCTTGTGCTTGCCGCCGTGGCCGTCAGCTCGGCGCTCACGCTGGCGCTGTTCGGCCTTGCCGTGCTTGTCCAGCGTCTCGCCATGCCCTGGGAGAGGGCAGGGCGCGACCGGAAACCGGGCCCCTCCGGAGAGGGCCGGCCGTGACCCGCCTCGAACTCCGCGACGTCCGCAAGAGCTTCGGCGCGCTAGAAGTGCTCGCGGGCGTTTCGCTGCATGTCGCGGCGGGCGAGTTCGTCTCCATCCTCGGGCCGTCCGGTGCGGGCAAGTCGACATTGTTCCAACTGCTCACCGGCGCGATCCGGGGCGAGGGCGGGATGCGCTTCGACGGCGCGCCGCTCGATGGCGCCCGCTTCGCCTTCATGCCGCAGCGCGACGCGCTGATGCCGTGGCGGCGCGTCATCGACAACGCGACGCTGGGGCTGGAAGTGCAGGGCATGAAGCGCCGCGCCGCGCGCGAGCGTGTAGCGCCCTTGTTCGCCGAGTTTGGCCTCGCCGGCTTCGAGCGCGCCTGGCCGGCCGAGCTGTCCGGCGGCATGCGCCAGCGCGCCGCCCTTTTGCGCACCGTGGTGCAGGAGCGCGACATGCTGCTCCTCGACGAGCCGTTCGGGGCACTCGATGCGCTGACCCGCGCGGCCATGCAACGTTGGCTCGAAGGCATGTGGCGAAGCCATCGCTGGACGGCGCTGCTCATCACCCACGACGTGCGTGAAGCGGTGCTTCTGTCCGACCGCATCTACGTGCTGTCGGCGCGACCCGCGCGCGTGGTCCGCGAAGTGGCGGTGCCGCTGCCGCGTCCGCGCACCGAAAGCGCGGCGCTCGCCCGCGAGGCCGCCGCGATCGAGGCCGGCATCCTCGACACGCTGCTTGGCCAGTCCGAACCTATTTCCCGATCATCCGATGGAGAATTGAAATGACCGACCTGACCCGCCGCCAGGCGCTGTTTCTGACCGCCAGCCTACCCTTTGCGGGGGCTGTCACACGTGCCCGCGCCGCGCAGAAGGTCACGGTTGCGCTCGACTGGACCGTCAACACCAACCACATCGGCCTGTTCGTCGCCCGCGACAAGGGTTTCTACCGGGACGCGGGGCTCGATGTTGAAATCCTGCCCTATGGCGACACCGGCTCGGGCACGCTGGTCGCCAATCGCGTCGCCGATTTCGGCATTTCGGGTTCGCTCGGCCTATTCACGCAAAAGAGCGCCGGCGCCGATCTGAAGGCCGTCTACGCCGTCGTCCAGTCGGAGACCGGCCGTGTCGTCTTCAACGCCGACCGCGCCGCGATCAAAAGCCCGAAAAATCTCGACGGCCTGACCTATGGCGGCTTCGGCAGCACCTGGGAAAACACGCTCATCTCGACCATCATCCGCCATGACGGCGGCAAGGGCGATTTTTCGACGGTAACGCTGGGCACTTCCGCCTACGATGCACTGGCCAATGGCGCGGTCGACTTCACGCTTGAAGTCTCGACCTGGGAAGGCGTCGAGGCGGAGCTTAAGGGTCTCAAGCAGCGCAGCTTCCGCTACGCCGATTACGGCGTGCCGGACGAGCACACCACGCTGATCGTCTCCAGCAACGCCTACCTCGTCGCCAACCCGAAGGCCGCCGCGGCCTTCGTCCAGGCGACGCGGCGCGGCTACGAATTCGCCGTGGATCATGCGCAGGAGGCAGGCGAGCTGCTGATCGCCGCCAACAAGGACACGCTCACCAACCCGGCGCTGATCGATGCATCGCTGAAGGCGCTGAACGACGGCCATTTCCTGAAGAGCGCAAACGGCGCCATCGGTACGATGGACAAGGCCAAGATGGAAGCGATGGGCGGGTATTTGTTTGCCTCGGGGATATTGCTTGACGGCAACGGCAAGGCGCTGAAGGAGAAGCCGGATTTGGGCGCGTATTTCACGAATGAGTTTCTGGGGTAGCGGCCACGCGCCGAAGGAACGCGGCTTGCGCCGGCCTTTGCGGGGAAATCCGGTGCGGAGCCTAATTCTCGACGATGGCCTGAAGCAGAGCGGTCTTGATGTGCCATCCGGGTTCGCCATGCAGTAACAGGGCGGCCTCGTAGAATTTCGCCATGGCCGGGCACAGGCCCGGGAAGTCCTGGTTGGCGCTCGAGATAGCCTCCATCTCGGCCGGCGTGCCGCCGATCTTTGTGAAAACGTCGGCGACCAGCGACCAGTCTTGGTCGCTAGGCACGGCCGCCGGCAAGCCGCTTCTTTTGGCGGCGCCGAAGGCGCGGAACAGGGTGGCGCCGATCCTGTCCAGGTCGGCCAGGAAATCGTCGCCGGGCGCGCTGATCGCGTCTGGCCCGTTGCGCAGGTAATTGTTGCAGGTGGCCGGCGTTTCGCGCGCCATGACATGATTTGAGCATGTCGAGTTGCGCCGAAAGCGCTTCCGAAGCATTGCTGTCGGGGGCCGTGGGCAGCAGCGGTGCATATCTGTGCCTGAGATCGGCGACCGCCTGCCTGCTGACATTGCGCACTTCAGTTTGGTTTCCAGTCTGGGCCGCGGCAGTGATCTTGCGCAGCATCGCATCGTAGTCGTCCGGAAATTCCCTGGCGATAGCCTCGAAGATCCGGAGATCCTGCTTCCGGATTTCGGCATCGATGTCGGCGGTGGTCAGCGCCCGGGGCGGCATCGCCACTGACTGATAGTGGTGATGTCCACCGCCGAACATCGTTGGCATCACGTCAGCCCCAATGATGCTTACGGGGATGACCGCCACCACTTGCAACCATTTCCAGGGTGACATCCGCCTGCGCTCCAACACCCTTCTCACTCTGCCCCGAGGCTGAGCGCCTTCTTGCGGTCGGCCTTGGCGCGTTTCAAATCGCCCTTGGCTGCCCAAGCCTGGCTTCGGGCGGTGTAAGCATCTGCATATCTGGGGTAAAGCTTGATGGCTTGGTTGAAGTTGGCGATTGCCCCGTCCTGGTCACCCGCCCGCGCCCGCAGAAGGCCTCTGCCGTAGTAGCCGCCGGGGCTGTTCCGGTCGATTTGGATAGCCGTCTCAAAGTCGGCCTGGGCCCGCTTCAAGTCCCCTTTGACAACCCACAAAATTCCGCGATCGACATGCACTTTGGCAACATTCGGATCGAGTTCGATGGCCTTGCTATAGTCTGCGATCGCGCCATCGTAATCCCCGACGATCATTCGGCTGATGCCTCGACCATGAAAGTTCGTGGCGTAGGTGGAATCGAACTCGATCGCCTTGCCGAAATCGTCGATCGCACGTTTATGGTCGTTCTTGGCCGTCCAGGCGAAAGCGCGAGCGGAATAATAGCTGCTGTTTTTTGGCTCGATGGCGATCGCGCTGCCATAGTCGGTTATGGCCCGATCGTAATTGTCCTTCTGCCCCCACGCGAGACCGCGATATGCAAAAGCCTCGGCATTGTTGGGATCGAGCGCTATCGCATGGTCGAATTTCGCGATTGCAAGATCGTATCGACCCTTGTTGTACAGAGCTATGCCGCTCTTGGTGGCGCCGTCCACCGCCACCGCGTCCGCAGTCGTTGGCTTGTATGAAGCCTTTGCCGCGGCCGCCTCGTCTCGCTCCTTGCGGGCATTGGCGTAGTTTGGATCGAGGCGCAAGGTTTCATCGAGATCGGCGATGGCGCGGTCGTATTGCTTCTTCCTGTTCCAGCAGAATCCGCGATTGAACCATGCTTCGGCATTCGTTGGCTTCAGTCCGATCGCCTTTGTCGAATCGGCGATGATGCCTTCGCAATCGTGCTTTACGGCTCGGGCTCGGCTGCGCAGCACATAGGCGTCGACATTGTTCGGCTGCAACGAAATGATGGTGGTCAGATCCGCGATGGCGCGGTCGATCTTGCCCCTCTGTCGCCAGATGAGAGAACGATAGAAATAGCTGTCGGTCGACTTGGGATCGAGCTCGATTGCCTTGTTGTGGTCGGCCAACGCTCGGTCGGAATCGCCTTTCAGCGTATAGGTGAAACCGCGCAAGGTATGAGCGTGGGCATTTGATGGGTCGGCGGCGATCGCAATGCCGTACTGCTCGAGCGCGCGATCGAGTTGGTTTTGACTGCGCCAGATATCGCCCGCTTCGATAGCGTCTTCCGCCGCCTTGTCCCGAAGCCGGCCGGTTGGTTGCGAGGCTGCGGCTTTGTCCCTCGCCACCACCGCCAGATCGCGGCCTTTGAGGGCAAGCGTCATCTTCGGATCGAGCTTCAGCGCCTGGTCGAAATCGGCGATCGCCCGGTCGTAGTCACCCTTGGCGGCGAAGCCGCCGCCGCGCCCGAAATAGGCCTGCGCGTCATTGGCGTCGAGCTCGATCGCCCGGCTCAAATCGGCGATGGCGCGATCCGGTTGGTTCTTTTTGGTCCACGCGACGGAGCGACCGATGTAAGCGTCCGAATAGTCGGGGTAGAGCCCGATGACCTTGTTGTAGTCCTTGATCGCCGCGTCGTACTTGCCTTTGTCGACAAGCGCGATGGCCCGTCCGACATAGGGTGAGGCGTCTTGCGGATCGATCGCCATCGCCTTGTTGAATTCGGCGATCGCACGATCATATTTGCCCTTGTGGTAGAACGCATAGCCGCGATCGACGAAAGCCGCGAGTTCCTTCGAGGATGGCACGATCGAATTACCGCCCATGCCGCCTTTCTGCTGCGCTGCCGTCGCCGCCTTGCGCGCGGCGGCGTAGTTTGGATTGTGCGGGTCTAGTTTGGCCGCCTGGTCGAAGTCGGCAATGGCATCGGCGTAGTCTTTGGCGTCGACCCGCGCCATGCCGCGTCCATAATAGCTGGCGGCGTCTTTCGGATCGATCTCGATCGCCGATGAAAAGGCCTCGATCGCTCGCTTCGCGTCTCCGGTGCCGTACCAGGCCGCTCCAGTACAGAAGAAGGCGCGGCTTGCTTTCGGGTCTAGCCTGATGGCTTTGATGCAATCGTCAAGCGCGCCGTCCGCGTCGCCCGCCGCGGCCTTGGCCAGACCACGGCGCGTGAGCGGCGCGGCGACGTCGGGAATAATGGCGATGGCCTTGTCGTAATCGGCGATGGCGCGGGCAAAATCCTTCTTGCCATCAAAGGCCTTGCCTCGGCCGAAATAGGCGAGCGGGTTCTCGGGATCGATCGCGATGGCCTCTTCATAGGCTTCGATCGCTTCGTCATAGTTTTCTTCGTGCAAGAGGCTGTCGCCCTTGGCCACCGCGACCAGGACACGGGGATCGCTGGTGTCGATAAGTTTCGCCAACTTCGGATCGGCAGGCGAAAGATCGTCACTCGCACCTGGCTCGGCCACAGACGGGGTGCCGACCGACGCGGCGGCGGTGGTGTCGGGTTCGTTTGCCGCGATGTCGGAACCATACGCGCTGGCAATGCCCGCGGCAGGCTCCCCGCTGGCCGCCACCGCTGCCTTGCGGGCTACGGCGTAATCGGCATTGCCGGGATCGAGCTTGAGCGCCTCGTCGAAATCGGCGATGGCGCCGGAATAGTCCTTGCGGTCGGCGCGAGCCATACCGCGCGCGTAATAGCTGGCGCCGGCCTCGGGATCGATGCCGAGCGCCACCGAATAGGCTGCGATCGCGCGCCCGGCATCGCCCTTGGCGTGCCAGGCCATGCCCTTGCAATAGTGGGCGTCGCGCGCCTTCGGATCGAGCTTGGCAGCCCGGTCGCAGTCGGCAAGCGCGCCGTCGATGTCGCCGGACGTCACCTTCGCGAGGCCGCGACGAGAATACGCCGCGGCAAAATTGGGGGCGAGCTGGATGACCCTGTCGAAATCGGCGATCGCCTGGCCGTAATCGCGTGTGGCTGCCCTGGCCCTGCCGCGGCCGAAATAGCCGAAGCGATTGTCGGGTTCGAGCGCGATCACCACGTCATAGGAGCCGATCGCCTTGTCGTATTTGCCCATGTCCAGCCAGGCATCGCCACCCAGGATCGCTTGAAGCGCGCGCTGATCTTTTGTCTCCAAGGTCTTTGCGGCCAGCGTATCGTCCGTGGCCGTCAAATTCGGACGGACGATTTGTGGCTTTGGAGCAGCGGCCGCCGCCTTCGGCTGCTCAGGATCCTGCGCCGTTCCAGGTTTGCCGTCATCGCCGGCAGCCTGCTCGTCGCAGCTTCCCGACCGCGCGGAATCCAGCTCCACGGCGCGCCGGCAATCTGCCGCCGCGCCGGCCTTGTCGCCCCTGATCGTCTTGGCGCGGCTGCGGCCCAGATAGGCGTCGGCATTTTTGGGATCGAGGCTGATCGCCTTGTCGAAGTCGAGCAGGGCGCCGTCCACGCCGTATTTCGCCAGACGCATCTGGGCGCGCTCGAGCAGCATCCTCGCGGCGGCCTGATCCTCTGTTTCGGCAGCTTGAACGGTTTGCTGGCCGGCCATGAGCGCGGCGCACGCATTGGCGCGTTGCGGGTCGAGTTCGACAGCGCGCCGGCAGTCGCTGGCGGCAAGGGTGTCATCCCCGTTTGAGGCCGCTGCCGCCGCTCTGTCGTAAACCGCGTCGGCGTTGTCAGGATCCTCTGCGATAGCCATGCTGAAGGAGTTGATCGCCCCTGCAACGTCGCCCTGCTTCTGCAGTTCCAGCCCTCGTCTAATGTCCCCGGCAGCAAGTTTTGAACGAACTTGGTTGCCGGTTGCCCGCAACGTCGCGGTTGAAGGCCAGAACTCGGCAGTGGTGTTCGCGGCCGCCGCTTCGCCGACATCCGGCCCCGCATCACAACCGCCAGTGTTCTTCGAATCAAGCTCGATGGCTTTGCGGCAGTCGACCGCCGCCCCGGCGCTGTCCCCTTTGCGTGAGCGCATCAGCGACCGGCCGAGCCACGCCCTGGCATCGGTCGCATCGAGTTCGACGGCTTTGTCGAAATCGGCAAGGGCGCGATCATTGTTGTCCTTGTTCGCCCAGGCGACCGCCCGGGCGTAGTAGCCATCGACGTTCCCGGCATCGAGCTCGATCGCCTTGTTCGCATCGGCAATCGCGCGCGCCCAGTCGTTCTTGCCGATCCAGGCGGCGCTGCGGTTGGCATAGGCGTCGGCGCTCTTGGGATCCACGGCCATCGCGGCGTCGTAATCGGCAATGGCGCGATCGAACTCGTCCTTGGCGGCGTAGGCGATGCCGCGATTGACGAGCGCAATGAAATCAGTCGGATCGATGCGGATCGCCTTGTCATACTCCGCAATCGCCTTTTCCCGCTCGCCGGTCTTGTTCCAGGCGGTGCCGAGTCCCGTATGGGCGTTGCCGTTTTGCGGATCGGCCTCGATCGCTTGCTGGAAATCAAGCATGGCCGCCTCGATCTTGCCCTTACGAAGAAAGGCCGAGCCACGGCTGGAATAGGCGTCGCTGGCGGACGGCTCGAGGCTGATCACGGTGTTGAAGTCCGCGATCGCGCGGTCGTACTCACCCTTGTTGGACCAGTCGGTCCCGCGGTTGAACAAAGCCGAAGTCCCGTTGGGATCGAGTGCGATCGCCTTGTCGTAGTCGGCGATCGCGCCATTCCAGTCCTGCTTGTCGTCCCGGGTGGCGCCCCGATAGAAATAGGCTTTGATGCGCAGGCGCAACGCCTGCGCATCGTCTTCTGCAATCGCCGTGCAGGCAGCGATACGCTGTTCGACCGCAACCTTGTCGACTTTCGCTCCCTTTTCTTGGCCGCTGTCCGGGCTCTGGTCGTCGCTTTCGCTGCCGAAGCACAGGGCATAGTCCTTCGCAACCGCGGACGCGGTCAGGGCGCCAAGCACAACCATCCCTGCCAGCGCCAAGAGCGGCCCGCGCGGAAGCCAAGCAACAAACGCGCGCGGCAGCGCGCCGATACGGCGTGACACGATTGATCCTCCCCCCGGAGTTACCGCGACTGTTCTCGCGGATGCTTATATAGTTCTGTTTTTGTTCCTTAATGCAAGCAGAAATTGCGGTGGCTGCATTTATGCGCTTGGAGTGGGCCAAAGGGGCTTGGCAAGACCTTGCGAGAGGGGGCATGAAGCAACGCAGCCCTTCAGCTTGGCGGCATCGCCCCAGCGCCCCCAGCGGCTCACATATCGATCATCGACCGCTTCACCCGCCCGATGATGGTGATAGCGCCCTCCAGCTCCGGTGGCGGGATGTCCATATAGGACGCCGGCTGGAACGGCGGATTGTCGTTCGGGCGGTAGCGCTTGTAGGTGGCGCGTCCCGTCTCGTCCGAGATCACGTAGCAGCCATTGGTCACCAGCCGCTTGTCGCGCAGATTGACGAAGATGATCGAATCCGGCGGCGAGATCTTGTTCATCGACGAACCGTCGACGCGCAGCGCGATCCATTCGCCTTCCTCGAGGTCGGCGGTGGGGATGGTCGGATAGTCGGAAAGGTTGACCACGCTGTCCTGGCTGCCGAGCTCGCCGGCGCTGATCCAGGACACGATCGGCACGTCGACAGTGACGGGCGAAGGCATGAGACTGACGGGCGCCGCCTCCGCGCCATCCGCGTTGAACAGGAGCCAGCCAGGATCGACGCCGAACAGCCGGCCGTATTTCTCGGCGGCTTTCCGGGACAGTGGCCGGTTGCCGTTCTCGTGGCTGATCAGCGTGTTCTTGTTGATGTCGCGCAGGGCCCGCGCCGCATCGCTGGGCGAAGCATAGCCGGCCTGGGCGCGTGCCTGCTGCAATCTGTGCCGTGAATCCATCATCGTACAAAATGCCTGAAAATTATCGTCCAAAGTGTACGATTTCGCTTGCACGACATTCGTACATAACGTACGCTTAGCGCATGAATGAGCATCCCGCAAGCATTTCCGCACTGCCCGTGATTCCGCCGCCGCCCACGAGCATCTCAGGGCTGGTAGGCAGATGAACGCGCGTCCCTCGATCCATGAATTCCAATCGTCCGGACTGTCCTCCTCCCCGGTCCGGACGCATTCCGGGGTTTTCGCCCCGGATCCGGTCGAACCGCCCGCACCCCGGTTCACCGGAACGGCCGGAGCCGTTCCTCCCCCGGCTCCGGCCGCCCTTTGTGGCGGCGCATCCTGCATCCGCACCGAGGATGGCACCGTCATCCTGTTCGACCGGACGACGGGTCTGGCGGTGTCGAGCCTGACCCGCGCCGCAGCCGAGGCCGCCTTTCTTCGGCTGACCGGCGCCGCCTGACTTCAACCGATCGCTGACCTGACCGCGGCCTCGCGGCCGAACCCTGGCGCTTGTCCGCGCCTTTCGACAAGCAAATGGAATGAGAAGATGGCCGCGTACACGCAAAAGGAAATCGACGAGATCGCCACCTGGCTGCAGGAGGGGCTTTCCGCCTCGCGCATCGCTGGCCGCTTCAGCGCGCTGCGCGGCAGTCCGGTCTCGCGCAACGCCATCATCGGCATCGTCCACCGCAATGCCGGCTTGAGCGCCATCGGCTTCGCCAACCCCAAGGGCGGCCGCGCCGGCGGCAGGCCAAGGAAGCACGCCGCACGGCCGGATCGCCCCAGCCGGCGCGCCCGGGTGGCCGCTGGCGGCGTGACGCTTTCGGAACCGGCCGCGCTTGCCAGATATGCCGAGCTGGTGGAACGCGCCGGCACCGAAGCTGCCAATCTCCCCCCAAGTGGGGAAGATGCCCGGTCCACCCTCCGTAGCTGCAGCGCAGCAGCTGCGGAGGACGGGCAGGGCAGAGGCGGGCGCTGCCCCGCCGGCGTGTCCGTCCATGGCACCCCGGTGAATCCGGTGGCCATCGCTGCCCGCACCTCCAAGCCCAAGAAACCCAAACCCCGCAAACCCGCGCGCATGCTTCCGCCCGCCTGGCTCGCACCCGGCGAGCGCGAGAAATCCGAAGCGCAGCGCTACAAGCTGCCCGCGCCGCCGTCGCCGGTAAACCCTGGCCGCCAGCCGCATGTCGCCGCCATGCGTTTCCTCGATTGCCTGTTCGGCCGCTGCCGCGCGCCGCTCGACCTGGCGCTGCGCGAAACGCCGGAGGACGATCCCGCCGGCGCGCGCCCCGGCACGGACATGCTGTGCTGCGGTTTGCACACCACGGGCACGCGCTCCTACTGCGCGCATCACCATGCAAGGTTCCACGGCCATAGTGGCAGGGAGGTATGAAGGCGTCCCGGCAAGATCGAGGTTCCTCGCCCCACGAAGTGGGGAGAGGTGGCTCGGCGAAGCCTAGACGGAGAGGGGAGCGCCCTCCGAAGGCCCCGCTCCGTCCGCTTCGCGGACACCTCTCCCCCACCTTTGGCGGGGTCGAGGAACCCAAGTTCTGACACGTCCCCCAACCCCAAGGATCGCCCATGCCCCGCAAAGCCGCCAAGAAACCGCAGCCGCCAAAACTCCCCAAGGGCGAGGCCGAGCAGGTGCGCATCCGCCGCGAGGTCGGCCACGATTTCGCGCTGAAGCAGGACGCCTTCGGCCGCCAGCGTCTCACCCCGGGCACGGCCGAAGCGCGCCGCGTCTACGAGATGTCGAATGGCGGCTACACCTCCACCGGCGGCGTCGTGCGCCTGCGCAATGTCGATCCACTCAAGGGCATCACCTCGCTCACCCGCCAGCAGCGCGAGGCAGGAGGGCGCTTTCGCGACGACTTCGAGCGCAGCCAGCGCGAAGGCCTGCAGCCGCAGTCCTGGAACGAGCGCGTCGACAGCGGCCGCTTCGGCGGCGTTCCCGACCGGGTGCTCTCAGCCGGCCGGGCCTATGCTCATGCGGTGGCCGCGCTGGCGCATTGGGAGGTGGCGGAGGTGGTGCGCAAGATCTGCCTTGAAGGCCAGTCGGTGAAGGCCATCGCCGAACGCAGCGGCGAGGGAAGGGATGTGGTGGTCAAGCTGCTGAAGCTCGGGCTGGATTTACTGGCGGTGCATTACGGGATGATGGGGAGGAAGACGGGGTGAATATCTGGAAGGTGCTGGTTGATGGAAGACTAACCATAAGCCGAGACCGTTGAGGTCGAATTGACCTGGCATATGTATTCTGTATTCGCCAGTTAAGCTGGAATTCTCGACGACGTGCTTAGAGCTGCGCATGCGATACGCCGATGGAAACATTGCCAGGCTTGGCGACAAAATCCTCGTCTGGGAGGGAAATGAAGGCGTCGTGGTCTGCTCGATGGATACGGATGAATATTCCGAGGACTATTCTCGGGAGACCTTCGGTTATCTGAAACAGGGCATCATGGTCCTGTCCGAAAAGGCGGGGCTCATCCATTATGTGCAGCCGGAGGCCGACATGCGTCTGCTGTCGAGACGGGCATCAAGGGCGTGACGAAACAGTCCCTGGCCTGCCTCACAATTGCCTCGGTATCGTTGATCGGGGCGTTGCTTGTCTTCGGGCAAGCGGTTACGCTGGCCTGGCTTTCGCAGTTCCCGGCGTGGCAGCCGGAACTCGCGTCGCTGCAATTCCGCTTCTGGATCTACATATCGGTGGGAGTTGTCGCGCTCTTGGTTGGCGGCGGAACTGCCGTGCGCTGGGTCCGGCAGCAAAACGCCCTGGCGCGAGCCGATGGATCAAATTCCGCGCCGCGCTAAGCGTCTTTCTCTTGCTGCGGCTTTGACGCACCTACGCCGGGCTTCCCCTCCCACCCAAACACGCTCCGCCCGCCCAGCAGATGCGACTGGTCCATCTCGCCCGCCACGATCTCCTTTAGGCTCGGCCCTGTCACGTACCGCTCCATCCGGCGTGACTCGCCGTCCAGCCGCCGCAGCGCCTCCAACTCCTCGCCGCGTCCGAGCTTTGCCTTGCCTACCGCCGATTTCAGCACTGAGATCGTCTCGTCATAGACTTTCAGCGGCACGGGGAAGGGGTGGCGATCCTTGCCGCCATGGGCGAGCGAGAAGCGCGCCGGGTCGGAGAAGCGAAAGGGCGCACCGTGCACCACTTCCGCGACCATGGCCAGCGCCCGCACCGTGCGCGGGCCGACGCCGGGGACCAGCAGCAAATCAGGGAAATCCTTCGGGCCGCTTTCGATGGCCGAGGCGATGTTGCCGTGCAGGCGGCGCATGACGATGTCGCTCTCGCGCACGTCGTGATGCGCGGGCATGACGAGGTTGGGCAACAGCGGCTGCGCGGCGGGCCCCATTTCTGGCTTAGCTCGTTCCGGCCGCGGCTCCAGCACGGCAAGCTCGGTGAGGATCTTTTCCGGGCTCATGGTCTTGAGCAGCTCGATCTGGCCGCCGCGGGCTTTTTCGGCGCGCCGGTCGGTGAGGTTGACGATCTGCCCTTGCGCCTCGCCCTCGATCGCCGCGTGCGGCTGGTCGACGAAGCTTTTGAGCCCTTCCGACAGCCAGTGGTAACGGCGCGCCTGGCGGGCGTCGCCATTCATGCCCTGCTGGACAACCACCCAGCGTCCGTCATCGGCGACGATGAAGCCGTGCAGGTAAAGGTCGTAGCCGTCCTGCACGGCGGCGCTGTCCACCTTGGCGACGAGGCGGCTGGCGGTGGCCAAGGCCTTGCCGTCAAGCCCGACGCGATCGCCGATCGCCAGCAACTCGCCCGGCGTCTTGCGCGAATGCGCGCCGCGCCCGCCGCAGACATGGATGCCGAGCTCGTTGCTGAGCGGGTTGAGGCCGCGCTTCAGCGCGCCGATGACCGAGGTGGTGATGCCGGAGGAATGCCAGTCCATGCCCATCACGGCGCCGAAGGACTGGAACCAGAAGGGATGCGCCAGGCGCCGCAAAAGCTCGTCGCGGCCGTAATGGTGGATGATAGCCTCGCACAGCACTGTGCCGAGCTTCGTCATGCGATCGCCCAGCCATTTCGGGACCCGCCCGCCATGCAGCGGCAGGTCGGCGCTGCCGCTTCGCTGCGTCACCCTTTGTTCTCCCTGGAACCGGCGACTTAGATGGCATTTCGGCTAGAATTTTCAAGCAGCTGATCTCCCCCCGAAAGGGGAAGATCGCTTGGCGGCCGCTGCTACCTGCGCCCGTAGTGACTGTGATGGTGCCGATGGTGGTAGTGGTGCCTGAAGTGGTAGCGCGGGTGATAGTAGTAATGCCGGTAGTACCGGTGGTGCGGGTAGCGCACGATATAGCCGGGATAATAGTCGTCGTAATAATCGTCGTAGTACGGGCCGCCGCCATAATAGGGACCGCCGTAATACGGCAGATAGCCGCCGAAGGGTGCGAAGCCGAAGCCGAAGAACGCGTGGGCGTCCGCCGGCGCGACCGTGGCCACCGCCGACGCGACGGCGATTGCCGAGGCAAGTAGAAGCTTTTTCATGGCAACCTCCTCCTGAAGGTTCGCATTGACAACGCTTTACGAGCCGAAAAGCTGCCAAGGAGCTGTGCGGTCTGCCCGGAAATCACCGGGATTTGAAGTCGCGCCCGCTCGGAGGCCGCGGGGGGGGGGTAGGGCTAGCCGCAGACGCGCACCTGCCGCATGAACCGATGGTCGTGGCTGCGGGTTCTCACCGTTTCGATCCGGCAATGGCGGCGGGCGTGCGCGGCATTCGGCGGGGCGACATAGAGGCTGTCATGGTCGTCGTGCTCCCCGGGGGCGTAGTTGAGATAGGGGCCACCCCAATAGGAGCCGTAGACCGGTGCGGAGCCGTAGCTGTCGTAAAAATCGCCGAAAGGGCCGTAGTCGAAATAACTGCCGCCGAGGAACACATTGCCCGCATCCGCCGGCGTGACGATGGCCGCTGCCGAAGCCAGGGTGAGCAGCGAGGCGAACACAAATTTGCGCATGACAAACCTTCTCCTGAGGTCGCCATCATAACGCTCGGCACGCCGGAAAGTCCTGCCGCATCGCGCAATCAGCAAGATTTGAAGGCTTTGTGAGCGCCGGGAGCCGCCCGGATGCGTGATGAACGATCGCGCGGGACGCCAGAGGCTGTTCCGCGCGATCCCATTTTGACCGGCTTGGCAACTGGCTCGCTTAATAACGGCCGTATCCGTTGCCGCAGACGCGCACTTCCTCCACCACGCGGTGGTGGTGGCGCCAGTGGCTCACCAGCTGGGTGCGGCAATGATGGCGGTGGTGATAGCGCACCACATAGCCGCCATTGTCGTAATCGTCATTGTAGACGTGCCGGTAATAGCGGTGCGGGTAGTACCCGCCATAATCGTCGCCGTAATACCCGTCATCATAGCCCTGACCGACGCCGATACCGAGCTGAACGCCGCCAGCGCTGGCCGGCGCGATCGCGAACGCCGAGGCGATGGCGATCATCGAAGCAAGCAGAAGCTTTTTCATCGCTGCCTCCTTGAGTTTGCAGGACGCCCCTTCGGCAAGACAACGGTTTCGGGCGGTTCATGTTCCCGAAAACCCGCGAACCACGCGCCTTGGGCAAGGCACCACCTGAAGTGCCAGACGCTTGATTCGGTGCATTGCATCCTGCCCGCAAGATCATGAGCTCGAATATTTATTAGCGCGTCTGCAACCGACCGGGCCGCGGCGCGTTGCACGCCGGCGAAATATCTCTGATCATTGCCAGGCAGCAGGGAGGCTCGATGGTGGCGGCCAATCGTCGGAACGGGGTGGATGGTGCGTCGGAGCCAAGGCTGGCGAGCTTGCTTGCCGCTTCCAGGGGGCATCCGCGCACGGCGCTGCCGACCGTGGCGAGCGTGGTCACCACGGTCGCGGCGCTCTATTTCGGGCGCGAGGTGTTCCTGCCGATCGCCGTTGCGCTGCTCCTGACCTTCGCCATCGCCCCCGTCGTGTCCTGGCTGAAGCGCCTGGGCATCCCGCGCATCGCGGCGGTCATCGCCAGCGTTGCCGGCGCGTTCGCCGCGCTGTCGCTGTTCTCCTTCGTCGTCGCCACGCAGGTCAGCGATCTCGCGCAGAACATCCCCGTCTACCAGATCAACATCCTGACCAAGGTCCGCGCGCTCAAGGAAAACGGCCTCGGCGGCGGCATCATCTCGCGCCTCAGCGGCGTCATCGAGCGTGTCGGCCAGGAGATCGACCGCCAGGAGCCGCAGTTGCCTTCGGCCGCCGAGGCGCCGAAGCGCGAGCCGATTCCGGTCGAGGTCGTCTCGCATGAAAAGCCGCTCGAGGTGCTGCAGAACCTGGTCGGCCCGCTGATCAGCCCGCTCAGTTCCGCCGGCCTCGTCATCATCGTCGTCATCTTCATGCTGATGGAGCGCGAGGACCTGCGCGACCGCTTCATCCGGCTGGTCGGCTATGGCGACCTCCACCGCACCACGCAGGCGCTGCAGGATGCCGGCAAGCGCGTCGGCCAGTATCTGCTGATGCAGTTGGTGGTCAACGCCATCTATGCCGTCCCCATCACCATAGGGCTCTGGGTGCTGGGCATCCCCAACGCGCTGCTCTGGGGCCTGCTGGCGCTGGCGCTGCGGTTCGTTCCCTATATCGGGCCGATCGTCGGCGCGCTGCTGCCACTGTTCCTCGCTTTGGCCGTGGCGCCCGGCTGGTCGCTGCTGTTGTGGACCGCCGCGCTTTTCATCGTCGTGGAGCTCGTCACCGGCAATGTCATCGAACCGTGGCTCTACGGCTCGCACACCGGGCTCTCGCCTTTGGCCATCATCGTGGCGGCGATCTTCTGGACCTGGCTTTGGGGGCCGATCGGCCTGGTGCTGTCGACGCCGCTCACCGTTTGCCTTGTGGTGCTCGGCCGGCACGTGCCGCAGTTCGAATTCCTCGATGTCCTGTTCGGCAACGAACCGATGCTGGAGCCGCATGCCAGACTCTACCAGCGGCTGCTGGCCGGCGATCCGGAAGAGGCGACCGACCACGCCGAGGAGATGCTGGAAGACAAGTACCTGTTCGAATTCTACGGCAAGGTGGCGATCCCGGCTCTGCTGCTTGGCGAGCAGGACCGCGAGCGCGGCGTCATGGACGCCGAGCAGCGCAGGCAGGTCGCCGACAGCGCCATGACGCTCGTCGCCAATCTCGACGACAGCGCCCAGCAGGAGGCCGAGGAGGAAGAGGACCAGGAGGCCGCCAAGGCGGAGGAAGGCAAATCCTCGGAAAAGAGCGCCGCCGAAGAACCGGAGGACAAGTCCGGCGAAGCCGACGATGAGGAGATCGACCTGCCGGACGGTTCAGGCATTGCCGTGCTTTGCGCCGGCGGGCGCGGCGAGCTCGACGATGCCGCCGCAGCCATGTTGGCACAGGTGCTGGAGGTGCAAGGCGCCGAAGCGACGCGAGCGAGCTTCGCGGATCTCGAGCCCTCCGCAATCCGGCGCCTCGATCTCGCGGCGATCGACAGCGTCGTCATCGGCTTCCTCAACCGCCAGTCCACCCAGCACGCGCGCTTCACGGTGCGCAGGTTGAAGCGCATCAAGCCAAGGCTGCGCGTCGGCATCGTGCTCTGGTCGGAAGTCGGCAACGACGACGCCCAGGCGGCGGTAGACCTCGCCGCCTCCATGAACGCCGACTTCACCGCCTTCGGCATGGTCGACGCCGTGACCGGCGCGCTCTCCAACAAGGCGGCGGTCACGTTGAAAGCCGCCCACCGCCGCCGACCGCCGTCGCGGCGGAAGCAATTGCAGGCCGCGCAGTGAAGGCGGGGCGCACGCCAGTCGGCATGACAGTGAAGAAAGAAAACTCGCCGGGCCTGACCCTGATGCCCAAAGCCCACAGGCCCGGCGAGATTTAAGACCTGATCCCCCGATCAGGACCGGCGGGAGGACACCGGCAATCTCTTTATAGCAAGGCGGATGCCAGTCCCGAAACGGGACAGCGATGCTCAATGCCGCAAACTCTGCGCGATGTCTGTTAAGCGTTGCTGATATGCCACGGCCTATCGCCTCGGCCAGCTATGGATTCCGGCATTGGCCGGAAAACGGAAAGCCCGCCGTCCGGTGAAGGCCGGAGGCATCCGTCGCCACTTCGCCTCGCTTTGTCGCATCGCCGCGTGCACTGCATGCCGCTATCGGCTATCCCATCCCCAGCCAATTCCGGCGAACCCAGGAGCCCACCGATGACCAGACCCACCATTCTCAAATTCGGCGCCGTCGAGCATGCCGAAGGCGGCGACCTGCCGGGCTGGATCGCGGTCGAGGGCTCGCCGACCATGCAGACGGCCGTGCAGCACACCACCGAGGACGGCAAGGTGATGTCCGGCACCTGGCGCGCCTCGCCCGGCACCTATCACGCCACCTACACCGACTATGAATTCGTCCACATGATCGCCGGCCGCATCATCATCACCCCTGATGGTGGCCAGCCGGTCGAGGTCGGCCCCGGCGATGCCTTCGTGGTCGAGGCGGATTTCAAGGGGACGTGGAAGATCCTCGAGCCGGTGACCAAGCATTTCGTCGTCGTGGCGGGGTGAGGGCGCGGACGCCGGAACTGCTGATCTCCCCCACAAGGGGGAGATTGGCAGCTTCAGCGCCCCACTTTCGAAATCACCCTTTTCTCCACCTCCGGCTCCAATGATTCCGCGAAGGGCGTCGCCATATGGTGCTGGTCGCGGAAGGCGAGCTTGCCGTCGATGAAGACATGGCAAATGGTGGCGCTGCAGAAGCGGTCGGTGAGGTCGACATAAGCGGCATTGGGGATGCTGTCGACGATGTCGCGCTCCACCGCCGCCATGGCGTCGTTGGCGGCGTAGGCGCGCGTCTGGTCGCAGCGCGAGGGCGTTTCGCCTCGCCACAGCGCCCGCGCCACGCAGGTGTCGACATTGGCGTTGTTGAACGGCACGTCGCGGATGAAGGCGACCTTGAGCCCGGCCTTGCTCAGGCTGGTGAGCGTCGAGCGTAGGCCGGTCCGCCAGTCGGCATCCTGGTTTGCGGGGTCGCCGCCGCGGCCCGCCATCTTGCGCCCGCTGGTCAGCGCCAGTTCCGAGATGACCACGAGCGCCGGTCTCGCCTGGATGATCTCGGTGATCGCCTGCTCGCGCCAGCGGTCGCATTCCGCATAGGGGCGCTTGAGCTCGGACGACCAGACGCTGATGCGCGAGGCGCGGCAGGAGTTCTTCAACCAGGTCACCACCCGGTAGCCGTTCTTCTTGCCAGCCTCGATCAGCGGCGTCGACCAATGGTCGGCATGGGAATCACCGAACAGGGCGATGAGGCGCCGGCCGTCGCCGAACACGCAAGGGGTCGGCGTCACGCTCTGGTAGTCCTGCACGCAGCCGGCCTTGGCGCGGGCCGTGGACGGTTCGGCAGCACTTGCGGCGATGATGCGCTGTTCCGGATCGAGGTCGTGCACGGCAAGCCTGGCATTGCCATAGGCGGCTGCGACGCCGGTGCCGGTCAGGAGGAGGGCCGGCACCAGCGCCCGCGCCGCACTGGCCATCAGCCAGCCATTGCGACGGATCGGGTTCTCGATGAGGTGGTAGCTGAAGCTGGACAGCGCCAGCGTCAGGGCAAGGCAGAAGAGCCGCTCGACCGGCGTCAGCTCCGGCGCCAGCATGCCGGCATAGACGATGACCGGCCAATGCCAGAGATAGATCGAATAGGAGAGCTTGCCGATCCATTGCAAAGGCGGCAGCGCCAGGGCGGCTTTCACCCAATTCCGTCCGGAATTGTGTGAATGAGGAGTGCCGTCCCTGGCGCCGGCCGCTCCCGCCTTGAGCAGAAGGACTGTGCCGGCCACCGGCAGAAGCGCCAGAAAGCCGGGGAAGGGAGCGTCCTCGCTGAAGGTGAGATAAGCGACCCCGATCATCGTCAGGCCGGCCAGGCTCAACGCCCGCCCCAGCAGCGGGCGCTCCTGCAACAGCCGCGCCGGCACCATCGATGCGAGGCCGCCGGCGGCAAATTCCCATGCGCGCAGCGGCGAAAAGTAGAAGGCCCAGGGCTGCGAGACGCTCGTCAGCCAGGCGCAGAGGATGAAGGAAACGAGGCCAACAATGCCGATGGCAACAATGATGGCGCGCTTGCCTGGTTTCATCCACGCGGCCAGCATCAGCAGCGCCGGCCAGGCAAGATAGAACTGCTCCTCGACCGACAGCGACCAGTAGTGGATGAACGGGTTGCTCGTGGCGTCATTGGCGAAATAGTCGAACGACCAGCGGATCAGCCACAGATTGATCATATAGGCCGAGGCGAACATCGCGCCCTTGGAATAGAGCGCCTGCTCCTCCGGCGACAAGATGATCGCGCCCGCGGCAAGCGTTGCGGCGATGACGAAAAGCGCGGCCGGCAACAGGCGCCGCGCGCGCCGGGCATAGAAACGCAACAGATCAAGTCGGCCGGTGTCGGAGATCTCGGCGACCAGATGGCGGGTGATCAGATAACCCGAGATGACGAAGAAGATGTCGACCCCGGCAAAGCCGCCGGGCAGCGCGGTCAGGCCGAAATGGAAGGCGACCACGCCCGCCACGGCCAGCGCCCGTAACCCTTCTATGTCGGGTCGGAAATCCTGCGCCGATGCTGACACGAATACGAACCTCGCAATGGTCGTTCGTATCCCGCCCGCGGTAAAGCCTCGGCCCTATGGGATGATATCGCAATGCAACAAATCTAACGCGGTGCAACATAAGGGGAGATAGGCCATCGCAGAGCCTCGGCCCGCTATCAGGCCTTCTTCAGGAACTCCGTCTTCAGCACCAGACCCTTGACCTGCTTGGTGTTGCATTCGATCTCGCCGGGATTGCCGTTTAGCTGGATGTTCTTCACCAGCGTGCCGCGCTTGATCGTTTCCGATGTGCCCTTGACCTTGAGGTCCTGGATGAGGGTCACGGAGTCGTCATCTTTCAGCGGCGTGCCGTTGCTGTCTTTTACGATAGGGTCGGTCATGGCGGGTCTTTCATTGGTTGGATGGCCTGCGCCCGCGTATCGCGCCGACCACGGCCTGGTTAAGCGGGCTGGAAACCTGGGGGATGCTCACCGCCCAAGCATCACCTCGGCCTCGATCTCGACCGGGAAATTCAAAGGCAGGGCGGCGACGCCGATGGCCGTGCGGGCATGGCGGCCGATTTCCGGTCCGAAGACTTCGAGGATGAGGTCCGAAAAGCCGTTCATCACCGCCGGCGTCTCGGTGAAGCGCAATGCCGAATTGACCATGCCGTGCACGCGGCACCAGCCGGTGATCCGGTCGAGACTGCCGAGCTCGCGTTTCAGGCTGCCGAGCATCGACAGCCCGACCTTGCGGGCCGAGCCCCGCGCCTCTTCAAGCGACACGTTCTCGCCGACGGCACCGAACGGCCCGGCGAGAGCGCCGTCCGGCTCCTGCGGCCCGTGGCCGGAGATATAGGCGCGGTCGCCGCGCACATTCACCCAGGGAAAGGGCAGCACCATGCCCGGCGGCAGTTTCAAGGGCGGCGGCAGCACGATGCCGAGCACGGCTAGCTTTTCGTCGGCACCCGGCATGGCATGGCCTTCCTTCTCGCACCGCGCCATTGCGGCGCCGCGGCCGAGCTTTTCGGTTCGCTGGGCATTCGTCAAGAATGGCTTGAAGAAGAATGATCTGGGGTGACCGGCCGCAAGCCTGACCCGCGCGGACCATGGCGTTGCGATCCGCGCGGGCGGCGCCGCCCCGCCGACGGCGCCAAGCCCCCAGCCCTCAGGCTGGCCGGGCGGCTGTTGGTTCGGCCGTCCGGCCGCCGCTTTTTCCTCGCCGATCGGGATGGTGAACCGGCTATGGGCCCCCCGGGATGGCTACCTTTTGTCTTACGCGGTTCCGGACCAAAACCGCCGAGCACGTCTCCCGGAATTGATCTAGAAATGAAGGTCCAGCGGCTGCGGATAGGCTTGGCCCGGTTCGGCGTCCTTCGACAGCAGGCCCGCCGAAGGCACGATGCCGCCGGTGGCCGTCTGATCGAGCAGCGGCCGGCTCTTCTCGGTGCCGGTCTTTGCCTCGGTCGGGGGGATTTTCGTTTTGGCTTCGGCGGCTTGCGACAGTGCAAGCGCCATAACAAGCGCGGATAGAAGGATTTTCATGACAGCTCCCCTGAATTGGCCCCGAAGCCACCCTAGCGCTGCATGTCTCATCGCAAAGACCACGCGCGCGGAACGCTGTGGAATTCTTTGGAATTCCAGTAACATTAGTAGATGAAAATAAAGCGCCGACGGGGTGGAGACTGTTGCCGGCGTGCTAGCCAGAAGCGTCGGAGAAGCTTGGCGATTCCCGCCGGAACGCTGAAACACTTAGGCGGCGAAGAAACATCGGGGAATTCGTGGCATGGCGCAGCACATCGCGCAGAAACTGAGGCTGACATCGGCCGTGCTGGGAACGGTGACCCGCAAGGACCTGGCGGCGGCGTTCCGCGCCATCAACCCGAAGACGGCGTTCGATCTCGGCCGCGCCGACAAATGGCTGCAGGGCCGCGCGCGGCCGCGACAGATGAGCGTCTATGACGACTGGGCGAAGCTGCTTGAACTGGAGCAGCCCGGCGCCTGGATCGCCGAGAGCGAGCTGCCGGCCTTCACCGCGGCGATCGCAGCCCGCCACGGCATCGACAGCGCCGAGTTGGAGCGACGCGCCGGCTTGCAGTTCGATGCCTCTTCGCACGATGAGCGCGGCGTCGGCTCCGGGCTTGCCGCGACCTACGCATGCTATTCGCGCGCCTTGTCGCCTTATTATCGCGGCCAGCTGATCAAGGGCCGCCTGTCGATCGAGGCCGGACCGGGCGTGCACGGGCTGACGGCTACCTATGGCGAGACCTTGCCGACGGGGCACTTGCAGCTCGTCGGCCCGGTGATGCCGGCAAAGCGCGGTCTCTACCTGCATCTCAAGGATATCGGCGGCGACACGCAGTTCTTCCTGTGCCTGTTCCCGCAGACACAGCCGGTCAGCGTGCTCGGCGGCTATATGTGCGGCTCGGCTGTCATCGGCCCCGAAGCGCAGCCGTCGCTGACCCGGATCCTGCTGGTGCGGCTGCGCGATGCGGCATCCGGCGCCGGGACATGGGGCGGATATCTACCGGCCGGCGGTTCGATCGCCGCCGACCTGGCAAGCCTCGGCATCGGCCTGGATCACCCGGAAGCGATCGACCGCCAGCTCGATCAATTCCTCGACGCCTTCAGCGACGACGGCGCTATCCAGATCCCGCCGGCCGAGTTCCGAGCCATCCTCGACGTATTCGACCGCCATTGGCTGCAGCATGCCGGCTAACCCCGGACCATCGCAAAGTCGAGCGTTATCGCCATCGCCCTCCCTTCAAATTTCAAGCCTTAACATCAACTTACAGATACGCCGGCTGGCGCGCTCATCGGCTCGCCGGCAGGTTGTTTGGCGGCCAAATTTTCCTCTGTGCCAAATTTCGTCTGCGCTTGACGCGGCGGGCACCGGGCATATGTTGCCCTCCTGTGTTCGTCGTCGACCGGGTCGAGACAGCCGATGAAGAAGCCATATTGCAAACCGACGCTTGCCAGACGTGACAGGCTTTCGGCGGTGACCGCCGCCTTGCCATCCTCCGGCTTCACGTTCTGAATCCCCAGGGCCGGGATTGAGAGGCGCGCGCCAGCGGTTTTTAAGCGAGCGATTTGAAGCTGGAAGCCTGACCGGCCAGGAGCGGGCGGTACACCGCGCAGGTGCCCGCCCGTCCGGCGCCGCCGCCAAGCTGCTGAAACCCCGTCCGTCCCCAACAGCAACGGTCATGGCGTGACCAGTCGTTGCGGAGTGCCATTGGCGCGGGGGCCTGTCAACGCCGCCGGCGAGCGCCCCGAGAGCGCCTTCTTAGCCGCCTTTTCGCGCCCGAAGCACGCCTTGCAGCCATGCTGGGGGCCCGTCAAGAAGCCCCGAAATGGCGGATTTCCGGGTTTTTCGAGGGCCGGCGAGCCGCGCCGCACATATATGCCTATCCGCTTGAATAAGCTGATTTTTCGCCGGCCGGCCTGTCCCTTCGACCCCGACTTTTTTTGGGCGCAATTCGGCAGTGCAACATCGGCGCCCGGCGACGATGGATTCCCTCTAAAGCATGTCTCCCGAAAGTGGGAACCGGTTTCGGGATGAAGACATCCGTAAAATCAAAAACCTAAAGCGCATGGAGCGAATCTGAAAGATCGCAACGCGCTTTAGAAAGCGGCGTCGGTCGCATCTGTGAGCCGTTTCATGATCCGCTCATGAAAGACGTGATAGAATGTTGCCAGCGAATGGGGGGAAGTTGCGATGGCCAATCGGTTGTTCGAGGTTCTTGCCAGACGGCGGTCATGGCTGGACCGGGTTGCGTTGGGGCTGCTTGTCTTCCTGGCGACCCTGGTCGCCGCCCTGATGGGTGGCGCCAGCACCTGAAGCAATTGCAGGAAAAGTGCGTAGCGGTTTTCCGTCCGGAATTGCGGCCGCCAAAAAAGCAATTGCAGGAAAAGTGCGTAGCGGTTTTCCGTCCGGAATTGCGGCCACCAAGAAGCAATTGCAGGAAAAGTGCGTAGCGTTCAAAGCCGACGGATCGGCTATTTCCTTTGTCCGATTGCCTTGAATTCGAAGATGGTGGGCCTGAGTCTGACCGGCCTCGGCCGCTCGGTGAGGTCGACCACCCGGACCCACCTGTCGGCGCCGGCGCGCAACGTCACTTTCTGGCCAAGCGCCCTCTCAGCCGCTTCGAAAGGCGTCTTTGCTTCGGCCGCATGGACCGCGACTATGGTTTCGCCGTCTATTTCCTCGACGCGATAGGTTTTCATGCGCGCCTCCCGGGGCGTCGCTTTACGTTTCTCGCGCGGGCGTCTTTATATTAGAAATTGCAAATAAAAGGCAAGGCTCCAGTCTCAGGCGCGTGACGTGGGGTGGACAGGCTCAGTCCTGCAGAACAGAGGGCGCGCTGTAGCCGCGCAGCCCGGTTCCGTTGCAAGCCTGGCAGCAGACCCGTTGTCCCGGGCAATTGTCGCGCAACGCGCCGGAGGGGCAGCATGTGCCGTTCGAGGCCACCCGTTTCTCGCACTCGAACACCTTGCCGGCGCCAAGGCACCGAGGGCAGGCGAACTTCCTGAATTCGCTCAAGCGAGCCTCCCGCTGTTTCCCAGGCGCCCGGCAACGCGCTGACTGCGCCGCGGGTTCCATGACAGACACGGTTTGTCCTGCGTACAATAATATACGTTAGCAATATCTAATATTATAGGGATATCGCCCGCAACGCGCGGTTGGTTCCGCGGTGTCGCGACGGCGTATCAGGATGTGGGTTTCTCGCTCCCATGAAATGGGGGAGAGGAAAGGCGGCACACCTCTTTGACCAGCCCGCGCAGCCAACGATGCGCCGGGTCCGCGTCGAGCCGCGGATGCCAAAGGAGCGAGATCGTCAGCGGGGTGAGCTTCACCGGCAGCGCGAAGCTGAACAAGCCTTCGCGCAGCGTGCCTGTATAGCGCTCCGGCATGGTGGAAATGAGGTCTGAGCCGCGCGCCAGCGCCAGGGCCTCGGCAAAGCCGCCGACCACAGTGGTAACCTTCCGCGTCAGCCCGGCGAGTTCCAAGGCATCGTCCACCGGGCCGCGGTCGAGGCCGCGGCGCGAGATCAATATGTGCCGGCCGGCGGCGAAGCGGGCGGCGGTGATCTTGCCTTCGCTCAACGGATGGCCGGCGCGCACGACGCCGACGAAGCGGTCGCGGAACAACGCCTGCGCGCGCACCTCCGGCCCGGTCGATCCGCCGATCACGCCAGTCTCCAGATCGACCGTGCCCTCGCGCATCGGGCCGCTGTCCTTGTCGGGCTTGGGCACGAAGCGCAGTTGCACGCCGGGCGCTTCCTCAGCCACGCGGGCCAGCAGCGCTGGGCCGAAATTCTCGACGAAACCGTCGCTGTTGCGGAGCGTGAAGCTGCGGACGAGCCGCGCAAGGTCGAGCCGCTCGGCGGGCCGTAGCACCGCTTCCGCCTCCTTCACCAGCCGGCCGACATCCGCGCTCAGCTCCATGGCGCGCGGCGTCGGCACCAGGCCGCGCCCGGCGCGTACCAGAAGCGGATCGCCGGTCGCCTCGCGCAGCCTTGCCAGCGCCCGGCTCATTGCCGAGGGACTGAGCTTCAGCCGCAGCGCGGCCTTGGCGACGCTGCCTTCTGCAAGCAGCACATCCAGCGTGACGAGCAGGTTGAGATCGGGTCGCGACATAGCCCGACCATAGCATGGATCCGTCAATAAGACATGGCGTAGAATGCACTATTCAAGTGCAAACGCTGCGTGTTCCGCCATATCAGTCGCACGCTTATCTTCCCTGGCAAGTTCAACGACGGAGAAGAAATCATGGCCGACATTGCCGAAACCCGCGCCGCGCCTGGCAGCCATTCGACGGCGGGCGCGCTGGTCAGCCTGTCGCTTGCCATGCTCGTCTCCTCGCTCGCCAACAGCATCGCCAATGTCGCGTTGCCGACGCTGAGCGTGGCCTTCGCCGCGTCCTTTGCGGCGGTGCAATGGGTGGTGCTCGCCTATCTGCTCACTATTACCGCGCTGATCGTCAGCGTCGGGCGTCTCGGCGACCTCGTCGGCCGCCGGCCGCTGCTTGTCGCCGGCCTTGCGCTGTTCAGCGTCGCCTCGTTTGCCGCCGCGCTCGCGCCGTCACTGGTCATGTTGATCGCCGCGCGCGCCGCGCAGGGCCTGGGCGCGGCGGTGATGATGGCGCTGGCGATCGCTATCGTCGGCGAGACGGTGCCGAAGGAACGCACAGGCAGCGCCATGGGCCTGCTCGGCACCATGTCGGCGATCGGCACTGCGCTCGGTCCCTCGCTCGGCGGCGTGCTGATCGCCGCGCTCGGCTGGCGCTCGATCTTCCTCGTCAACGGCGCGCTCGGCGCGGTCGCGCTGCTCGCCGCCTGGCGCTTCCTTCCAGCAGGCGATGCATCGGGAAGAGGACCCACCCGTGGCGAGGCGAGGGGGCGTTTCGATATATTTGGCACGCTGCTGCTCGCCGCCACGCTTGCCGCCTATGCGCTGTCCATGACCGTCGGGCGCGGCCATTTCGGTGGCCTGAACCTCGCACTGCTCGGCATGGCCGCGGCCGGCGCGGCGCTGTTCGTAGTCGCCGAGGCCAGGGTGGCGTCGCCTCTGGTCAAGCTCGCGCTGCTGCGCGACCCGGTGCTGGCGCCGAGCCTCGCCATGAACGCACTGGTTTCGACGGTGATGATGGCAACGCTGGTCGTCGGCCCGTTCTTCCTGTCGCGCGCGCTGGGTCTCGGCGAAGCGGCGACAGGGGCCGTGCTGTCGATCGGGCCCGTGGTGTCGGCGCTCTGCGGTATCCTTGCCGGGCGCGTCGTCGACCGCCTCGGCGCGGCCGCTATGGTCATTGCCGGCCTGGTGCTGATGGGCGCCGGCTGCGTAGCACTGGCTTGGCTGCCGGGCCTGTTCGGTGTCGCCGGCTACGCGGCGGCGATCGTCCTGCTCACACCCGGCTACCAACTCTTCCAGGCGGCCAACAACACGGCCGTCATGGCCGACGTCGGCAGGAACGAGCGCGGCGTGGTGTCGGGCATGCTCAGCCTCTCGCGCAATCTCGGCCTCGTCACCGGCACGGCGGTGATGGGCGCGGTGTTCGCCCTCGCCGTCGGGACCAAGGATGTCGCGGCGGCAGCACCGGCCGCCGTTGCGCACGGGATGGGATTGACCTTTGCCGTGGCGGCGGCGCTGGTGATGGTAGCCATGGTGATTGCGCGTGTTGCTGATTGGAGGGAGTGAGAAGTGTGGGCAGTGTCACTGAGGCCAATGCACGGCTGGTCTACAACGTCTCCACCGGCAGGGCGGTTGGCAGCGCAGCGGTTCTGCCGGACAGTTGACCCGATGTGGCGAAGATCGAAGCGATGCATGAAACGTGGTGGCGGCGGCGCGAAGCTCAGCCTCTGATTCCGGAATGCGAACTTCGCTTTATGATGAAGCTCGGGCGTCTGGAGCGCGACGAGGCAATGAGATTGCTTGGACGATATCGCGGAGACCGCGAGGCGGTATATGCCGCGTTGAGGACGCGCGATCTGGTCAGGGAACGCAACGCGCAGCCTCACTGACAATTTCGCTGCCTTCAGGAACTCACAACCCGAGGGTCCAGCCGGCCGCCGTTTGAAGTTTCCTGACTGGCCTGAATGGCGCAGCGACGATGGTCGGCCGACGGGTGGCCTCGATGAAAGCGGTTGCGGCCATCTCGACGGCATCGGCGGAACGCTCGACCTTGTCGAGGCGCTTCACCACGCGGTCACGAAGCATCGACAGCCTTGCGGCTCGATGGAGATCAGTGCGATTCTCGCCGTTCATATCGAGGGGTGCGAACATAACCATCTCCGCAAACGGTGACGCCGGGGCGTTTGTTCCGGTCGGGCCGCGTGACAACGATGCGTCGGGATGGCGCAGGGGTCAAAAATGCTTCCGCGATCACGTAATTTCGCCGCCGCCCGCAAAGCCTATCTTTGCCTGGCGGCGGTGCCCATTCCGCCCTTCAGCCGGAGCCTCGGCTACCCCAACGAACCCCCACCCACCGCGGCTCCGGCTTCATTCATTGCATCCCTCACGCTTTCACCGGCCGCAAGGCGCCCGGCCTCCATCTCCAGTTCCGTCAGTTTCGACTTGATCTCATGCGGTTCCGCATATTCGAGCCCGACCACGTCATTGCGCGTCTGACGAAGCGCAATGACGATCTCGTCGAGCTTGGCGTGGATGGCCGCGGTGTCCCGGTAGCCCTGGATGAGCACCACACCGGTGATGATGATCGCCGCCACCGACAAGGCATAGGTCAGGCCGAACGGCACCAGGAGGGTGCAGGCGACCATGGCGACGACCATTGCGTAGAAGCCGGGCGGCCGGGACAGGAAATCGGCGGCGCGAAAGAGGAGGCGGTTCATCGCCCGCCTACCCGAGCAATAACCCGGCTATCAGCACGGTGAGCAGCATCGAGGCAGGCACGGCCAGAAGCCAGCGCGCCTCCAGAACACTGTTGCGGTCGTCGTTCATGTCCGTTGCTCCAGTTGGCAGCCGCGATGCTGCGGATTCGATGCCGGCAAACGAGAGCCGAAAACCTTCGTTCCGCCGATCGGGCGACGGTCTGAGGGCTCGGTCGGACTGAAGTCGGACAGGTTTGCGAAGAGGACCGAGCGCGGCAACCAAAGCCAGGGCTTCGCATTGGCAAGCGCGCAAGTTTTTCGCGCGCTTGAAGGGAGCTCTCATGAACCTCGATAGACCGACAGACGATGCGGAAGACCAGCCATACGAGCCGGCATTCTTCGCCAGCAAATACGGCCTGCCGCCGCGGCTGGCCAAGACGATGGTAGAGGCCAATGGCGGCGGGCGACGCGCCTGCGACGCCGCGGCCACGACCTACCTCCGTTATGTGGCGCTTCGCCGCCAGCGGGGCGGCTGAGCCCGGTTGCCGGTCGCGCTGACCTGCCGCATCGGTGCTGTGCCGGGACGCATATCAGCCCGGAACCAAAGCGGCGAACAGCGGTTTACCCGGCGAAGGGATGATTCAGGAATTGAGGAATAGAGCAATGAAAACAGTGCTTCTTGCTGCCCTGGCGCTCTGCGTCGCCGCACCCGCCGTGGCTTCCGCGGCCGAGGCCGATGTCGTCATCAGGACGCATCACAGGCATTATTACCATCACCGCCCCGCCGTCATCATCAATGACGAGGGCCACCGCCTGCATCACCGCCATCACGGCACGGTCGCCTTCTATGACAATGGCGAGCGCGGCTGGCGTCACCGCCATCACCGCCGTGACGACACCGTCGTCGTCACCGGTTCGATCGGCCACCGACACCATCATCGTCCGGTCGTGGTCGAGGGCGGCTCCGACTACTGAGTTTCCATCGATCGTTGAAGACAAATCCGGCCCGGCTCGCGCGTCATGGCGCATCAGCCGGACCGGATTTTTACGATGCGTCGGGAGGATGCAATCTCCCTACGCCGCGCTCTTCAGCGCGCCTGTCTGGACCAGCGCAGCCGCCGGGTTGAGGCTGTCCACCAGCCCGGTCGGGATCAGGATGGTGGCGCCGCGCTCCTTGGTCGTCTCATAGATGATGTTCATGGCGCGCAGTTGCAGCGCCGCCGGATGATCGGCATAGGTGGTGGCCGCCTCGACGAATTTTGCAGCGACTTCCGCCTCGGCTGAGCCCAGGATGACACGTGCCTCCTTCTCGCGCTCGGCCTGCGCCTGGCGCGACATGGCGTCCTGCAACGCCACGGGGATGGCGACATCGCGGATCTCGACCGACATTACCGTGATGCCCCATTGCGCCGTCTTGGCCCCGATGACGTCGCGCAGATGCGCATCCGCGGCCTGGCGGTCGGCAAGCAGCGAGGACAGCATCGAGGAGCCGATCATCTCGCGCAGCGAGGTCTGCGCCACGCGGTCGATCGCCTCGCGGTAGTTGGTGATTTCCAGCGCCGCCTGGCGCGCGTCATGCACATGCCAGAAGATGACCGCGTCGACATTGACCGGTACCGTGTCCCTGGTCAGCGCCTCCTCGGCGTTGAAGGCGGTAGTCTGGATGCGCTGGTCGATGACCGCCACGACATTGTCCAGGACTGGGACGATCATGAACAGGCCGGGGCCGCGCACGCCGAGCAGGTTGCCGGCGCGCAAGACCACGAAGCGCTGCCAGGTGTTGGCCATCTTCAGCGAGGCGGCGATCAGCGCCGCGATAACGAAGAACGGCGCGCCCGCCCATGGCCCGGCAAGGGCGCCGAGGCCGGCGCCGATGAGGGCGAAGACGGCGGTCAGGAAAAGGGTGATCGGATTCATCGAAATAGCTCCTTGTCGCGGCCTTTGGTGGGTCGCGCGATGCCGCAACGGGCCTCGCGAGGAGCGTCGGCGGACCGGGATGGACCGCCTGGCCGGCATGTCAGGGATCGATCACGCTTGTCGCGAGGACAATCATCGCCGGCGCACGTTTATATGGTGCGGGGCGATGGGATTCGCCATGGGGGCGTGTTTCTCGCCCCCGCTTCCAGACCCGCGGCTTCTCCTTGCCCACTGCCCGCCAAGACGCAACCGCGGAACCACCTTGGGTGGAGGCTTTAACCCGGAACAACTTTTCAGGCGCTTTTAATGACCCGATCGGAGATCGGTATCGGCGCGTTGCCGACAATCCGAGAGCCGCGGTGCGCGAGCGGGCGCTCGAACATTCCCGCAGCGAACGCAAGGTGGTCACCATCAGCGTCGGCGTCGCCGTAAGCGGGCCCGACCGCCCGCCACAACCCGACCAGCTACGCCGCCAAGGCGGCCGGACGCGACGCCACACGACTGGCCGAGCCGGACGTTGGCTTTCAACCGATTCCGCTTCCGCGCAAGGCGTGAAAAGCTAAGGCGTTCCAAAGCGCGGCGGGAAAGGCGCTGGAACGCGCGGGCACCTGCGCTCGGTCCTCAATCCGCTTCGCCGCCCGAACCCTTGCCGCACTCGGCCAATACCTTGCCGATCGCGGGGCCGGAGCCTTTCAGCGAAAAGCTCGCCTCGCCATATTTATCGGCGGAGACCGTCACGTCGCCCTTGCCGCGCAAGAGCGCGAGCAACGGGTCGGTGGGCCCGGAAAGCTCGGTGGTGAAGTAATTGTACATCGCCTCGAGCTCGAGCTTTTTGGTCAGGCTCTTGTCGCCGGCCCTGAAGGTGAAGGAGCCGCTGATGCCGGGCTCCAGCTGCCCGCCAGCGGCGCCGAGGTCGTAGCTCAGCATCGGCCTCTCGAAGCAGGTCAGCATCAGATGCGCATCCCCCTTCGGCCCACCGCACACCGAAGCCGTCATCACACTGCCGCCCTCGTCCTCCTCCATCTTGGCGGACCACGAGCAGGAGGCGGCGTGGGCGGGCAGGGTGGTGAGCAGTGCCAGGATGAGTGTTGTCAGCGCGCGTTTCATGATCGTTCCCCCTCGTGATGCGGTGAAGCATACAGGGCAAATGAAGCTCTGACAGTACTTGATGGGTTGGAGATTAGCGAAAGCCGATGTGACGGCTGATCTCCCCCGCAAGGGGGAGATCACGCGCTCAACCTAAATCAACCCCTCCAGCGTTATCTGCAAATCCTTTACCCTTTTCCCCGTCGCATCGAACACCGAATAGGCAATCGTCGGCGCGATGCCCACGATTGCCAGTTCGCCACGTACTTACCCGTCACGACGTGGGATTGCGGTCACCGGGCCTGGGCCGGCTGGAAAAGTTCCACCAGATTGCCGGAAGGATCGACCAGCAGAATTTGCGAGCCGCCTGGACCCGTCACGATTTCATTGCGGAAGCTGAGGCCCGCTGCCTGCAGCCGCGCAACCTCCGCCGCGAGATCCTCGACGATCAGGTGGATGCGGTTCCAGCCTCCCGGGCCTGGCCGCTCGCCATCGGGCATCGGCCTGCCCGCCGAACTGGTCGGACCGCTCAGCAGCAACCGAAGTGCTCCCCGCGTGACGTCTGCGAAGGCCGGTGCATGGTTCGAAAGCTGCTTGAAGCCTAAGTGTTTCGTATGCCAGGCCACGGCATCATCGACGTCGTTGACCATGTATCGGACGTTTACGGTCGCGGACATCGTCTCGCCTTCTAACGGTGAAGCACTCTAGCAGGATTACCGCCAGGCTGCCTCGTTCTTCTGCTCATAATCCCGGAATGCCTTGATCAAGCCGCCCAGGACCTCCGCCGACGTTTCGAACATCGCCTTCAGTTGGGGCTCGTCGACCTTTGTGATGTCTTCCCGCAGGTGGTCTTGAACCTGCTGGAATGCTTTCTGCATTTTCTGGGTGTGGTGCCGCGGATCGCGGTCGGCTGCGCTCGCCATTTTCCATCCTCCATGTCGTGGAGTGCTTCGTTGCAACGCAGCCGACGCAGGGCGTGTTCCCTAGCCGGGCACTCACGGCTGACAAGCGGTGCGAAACTGTCGGCGGGTAGGGCACTTTGCAGGGGGGATCGACCGAGAGGCTGACGCGAGGCACCCCCTCTGCCCTGCCGGGCAGAGGGGGTGCCTCGCGTCGACATCTCAGATCAACTTCTCCAGCGTGATCGGCAGGTCCCGCACCCGCTTCCCCGTCGCGTGGAACACCGCGTTGGCAATCGCCGGCGCAATCCCGACGATCGCGAGTTCCCCCACGCCCTTGCCACCAAGCGCGGAGGAGTGTGGGTCCGGGATGCCGACCGAGATCGTCTGGATATCGGGGATGTCGGCATTGGTCGGCAGCATGTAGTCGGCGAAATTGCCGTTGACGATGCGGCCATGGCGGCGGTCGACGACGCCTTCCTCGAGCAGCGCCTGGCCGATGCCCATGATGATGCCGCCCTTCCACTGGCTTTCCGCGAGCTTGGGGTTATAGAGCCGGCCTGAATCCAGCGCCGACACCACGCGCGAGACGCGCACCGTGCCGAAATCCTCGTCCACCCTGACCTCGACGAAATGCGCGCACCAGGAATGGCGCGAGTACTCGCCTTCGGTGTGCGGGATCGACATGGCGATCGTGGTGTAGTTCTTGTAGCGCTCCTCCGGCGTCGTGCTTGCCGGCAGCGTGTCGCCCTTGGCCTCGATATGGTCGCGGCCGACGGCGCTCATCAATTCGGCGATCGTGATCTCCGGCCCTTCGCCGCGCGGCGAGGCGATGCGGCCGTCCCGCACTTGCAGCGTGTTCGCCTGCAGCTTCTGGAACGGCGAGCGCGTGTCGGAAAGCGCCAGCCCGATCAGCTCGTCCAGCGCCTGGCCGGCGGCCTTGTAGACGGCGCCGGTCATGACGCCGGCAAGCCGCGAGCCGCCGGTGACGCCGGCACGGGCAAAGTGGGAATCTCCGAGCTTCACAGAGACCCGCTCAACCGGCACGCCGAGCGTCTCGGCGGCGGTCTGCGCCAGGATTGTGTAGGTGCCCTGGCCCATGTCGATGGAGGAGCTTTCGACCACGACAGAACCGTCGGCCATGATCCTCACCACTGCCTCGCCATGGGCGCGCCGCACCGGATAGGTGCCGGCCGCCACGCCCCAGCCGATCAACTGGTGGCCGTCGCGCATCGCGCGCGGCTGGGGCGAGCGCTTGGCCCAGCCGAAGGCTTCGGCGCCGGCGGCGAAGGCTTCGCGCAGCTGGCGCGTCGACCACGCCTTCTTCGCATGCGGGTCCTGTTCGGCATAGTTGATCAGCCGCATCTCCAGCGGATCGATACCAAGCTCATGCGCAAGCTCGTCGATGGCGCATTCGATGCCGAAGGCGCTCGGGTTCTCGCCCGGCGCGCGCTTGGCGCCCGGCACCACCGTGTTGACCCGCACGACATTCTGCTTCGAGGAGAAGTTGGGCGTGGCGTACATGATGGAGGTGACCGAGCCGAGCGGCTCGACCCACATGCCGTCGACCGCCGTCTCGTTGACGCCGCGATGCACGATCGACTGTATCTTGCCATCCCTGTCGGCGCCGATCGCCACCGTCTGCCGTGTCGCGGCGCGGCCGCCATAGGAGGTAAAATTCTGCGGCCGGTTGAGCACCAGCTTCACCGGGCGCCCGAGCATCCTGGCTGCGGCCGCCGCCACCGCGCTGTGCGCCAGGGCCAGCGCCTTGGAGCCGAAGCCGCCGCCGATATAAGGTGAGACCAGCCGCACATTCTCGAACGGCACGGAAAACCACTCGGCATAGGTGCGCGCCATGCCGTCCAGCCACTGGCTCGGCTCCCAGACGGTCAGCTCGTCGCCTTCCCATCGGGCGATCAGCCCGTGCGGCTCCATCGCCGCCTGGAATTCGCGCGGCGTGTTGTAGGCCGCGCAGATGCGCACCGGCGCGGCAGCGAAGGCCGCTTGCGCGTCGCCCCATTCCTTGGTCATGGCGTCGATCGGAATGCCGTCACCCGCCTTGCCGTCGCTCAAATCGACGATGGCCGGCATCTCGTCATACCAGACCTTGACGAGCGCGGCCGCCGCCACCGCCTGCTCGAATGTCTCGGCCACCACCGCCGCGACATGCTGGCCGGAAAAGGTGACCTCGCGCACGAGCGGCAGGAAGGTCGGCTGCGGCGAGGGGTTGCCGAACCAGTCCGACGCGCCGTTCAGCGGCATGATGGTGTCGGGCGTCAGCACGGCGAGCACGCCCGGCGCGGTTTCGGCCGCGCGCGTGTCGATGCCGCTCACCTTGCCCGCGGCGATGGTCGCGCCGACCAGCACCGCATGCGTCAGCCCTTCGAGCTGCTGCTCGACGGCGTAGTGGGCGGCACCGGTGATCTTGGCCGGGCCGTCGACGCGTGACAGCCGCCCACCGACCGCCTCGAGCCGCGCGCTGTCGGACGCTGCGTGTTTCATGTCATGAACGGTCATGCCGTCTCTCCCAATTTGAGGATGGCGCGCGCAATCACGCGCGGCGCCAGCGCAATCTTATAGTGGTTGGCGCCATGGTCGACGGCGCCCGCCATGGCGAGCTCGCTCGCCTTGCGGACCGTTTCTTCGTCGAGCGCCTTACCCTTCAGCGCGTCCTCGACGGCACGCGCCCGCCACGGCTTCGTTGCGACGCCGCCAAGTGCGACGCGGATGTCGCGGACGGTGCGACCGTCGCCTTCAAGCTCCAGTCCGACGGCGGCACTTGCCGCCGCGAATTCATAGGACTGGCGGTCGCGCACCTTGATGTAGGTCGAGCGCCTGGCCGCGGCCGAGCCGGGGATTTCGATGGCCGTGATCACCTCGCCGGGGCGGATGTCGTGCTCCTGCTCGGCAGTGGCGCCAGGTGCAAGGAAGAAGTCCTCGACCTTGAGCTTGCGCTCGCCGAGATCGACCTCGGCGTCGAAGGCGATGAGAGCTACGGCGAGATCCCCCGGATAGGTGGCGATGCAGGCTTCGCTCACGCCAAGCACGGCATGGCCGCGCGTCACGCCGCCGATCGCCGAGCAGCCGCTGCCGGGCGCGCGTTTGTTGCAGGCCGGGAAGTTTTGCGGATCGCGAAAGTAAGGGCAGCGCGTGCGCTGCATCAGATTGCCGCCGATGGTCGCCATGTTGCGCAGCTGCGCCGACGCGGCCTGCCAGAGCGCTTCCGACACTGCAGGGAAATAGCTTTTTATCTCGGCGTTGTCGGCGACATGGCTCATCTTCGCCAGCGCGCCGATGGCGGCGCGGTCGGTAGTGACGTCGATGGCGGCAAGCCCCTCGATATGGCTGATGTCGATGACGGTCGACGGTTCGGCGACGCCGCATTTGGCGAGGTCGATGAGCGTCGTGCCGCCGGCAAGCAGCATGGCGCCGGGTAGGGCGGCGGCGTTACGCGCCGCTTCCACGCTGTCGGCGCGGAGGTAGGAAAAATCTCTCATGAGCGCAGCTCCTGTGCGGCCTGGCGGACGGCGGCGACGATGTTGGGATAGGCGCCGCAGCGGCAAAGATTGCCGGCCATGTATTCGCGGATCTCCTCATCCGAACCGGCATGGCCCTCGCGGATGCAGGCCACCGCCGACATGATCTGCCCCGGCGTGCAATAGCCGCACTGGAAGGCGTCCTGCTCGAGGAACGCGGCCTGCACGGCGTTGAGCGTGCCGTCCTCGTCGGCCAGCCCCTCGATGGTGGTGATCGTGCGGCCCTCGACCTGGGCGGCGAGCGTCAGGCAGGCGAGCACGCGCTCGCCGTCGACATGCACGGTGCAGGCGCCGCACTGGCCCTGGTCGCAGCCCTTCTTGGTGCCCGTGAGGTGCAGCCTGTCGCGCAGCGCGTCGAGCAGCGTCACGCGCGGCTCGATTTCGAGCGCATGGTCTCGGCCGTTGATGGTGAGATGGAGGGAAAGCGTGGTGGGACTGATGGTGACTTGGTCATTCATGGGGCGTCGGGCTCCGATTGCTGGACGCTTGAGCGGATGGAAATGGGGCTTGGCAGGAGAGGGGCAAGGGTAAAGGGTTGCGGGGAGGCGACCTTCGCGTTCGTCATCCTCGGGCTTGACCCGAGGATCCATGCCGTGACGTTTGCCGAAGGACGCGGCGGGCCAGAATTCTGCACCGTAGCCGCGCTCGCAGGGTATGGCATGGATCCTAGGGTCTGCGCCGCGTCGCTCCGCTCCTTGCTTCGCCCTAGGATGACGAAGTCACGAGCGGGTTTGCCAACCACAGGCGTCGAAGAATGCCTCTGTCTCCAGCGATCAGGCAAAGCTTCCCGTCCTTCTCTACGTGACATACCGCTTCCCCTGGTTATATGATAAAAGCACTCCACTAAAACGGAGGTGCCTCCGTTTATTTAACTGGGGTCTGGCCAGCCATGGTTCAACCCCCCATATTGCGTTGGTGGAGAAAAAAGTGCCCGACCAGGAAATGACCACCGAAGCGATGCGCGACGCGCCGGCGCAAAAGCCGTTGCGCGCCGATGCGCAGCGCAACCGCGACAGGCTGGTCGAGGTGGCGGCGCAAATGTTTGCGAGCGACGGCGTCGACGCTTCCCTGGAGGAGATTGCCAAGCGGGCGGGGGTCGGCATCGGCACGCTCTATCGCCACTTCCCGACCCGCGAGCATCTGGTCGAAGTGGTCTACCGCCGTGAGGTCGAAGGCCTCTGCCATGCAGCCGAGGAGCTTGCGCGCGAGCATCCGGCCGATGTCGCGCTGGAACTCTGGATGCAGCGCTTCGTCGACTACATCGCCACCAAGCGCGGCCTTGCCACCAGCCTGCGCCTGTTGCTTACCACCAACTCGACGCTGTTCTCCGACACCTCCGGCCGCGTCTCCGGCGCGATGCGAAGCCTGATCGAAGCTGCCGCCGCCTCGGGAAAAATCCGCGCCGACGTCGACGCCTCCGACGTCATGCACGCGCTGGGCGGCATCTACTCGGCACCGAACACGCCCGATTGGCGCGAGCGCTCGGGGAGGCTGGTGAAGCTTTTGATGGATGGGCTGCGCTTCGGGGCGAGGCAGGCCGACTGAAGGGCGAGTTGGCCGTCCCTTCGAGGAGACGTTGCCGGATCGCCTGCGGGGAGGCCGCACCTTTCGGTTTCCGAGACGCAATTGCGGTTGACCAAGTCTATGTCTATCGTCGCGCGCCGGCGGAGGCGAAGTTTCTGGCGGACATTGTGCTGTTGCATCTTGCTAGCGACGCCCCGGCAGCAGCGGCGCCTATAGCAGTGCAGGACGAAGCCGGATTCGACACCGCCGGCCACGAACGGTCCTTGGCCAAATACACGGTCCTTGGTTTTGGTGAATCCACAGCCGACGGGGAGCCTGTCTCGGCACTTCAATTTGCCTCTGGCATACCCTCGGAGCCAAGCGATCTTTGCCGGACGCTTGATCTTCAGCCCGAGGGCAAGCTGGTTTACGGCGATCGCGTTGTGGCCGATACGATTTGCGCTGGCGACACCAACAATCCGACGGGTTCCGATGCGTGCAGGGGCGATAGTGGCGGCGGTCTTGTCTACGATATGGCCGACGGTCGGCAAGTGCTGGCCGGCGTCGTCAGCGGCGCCACCGCTGCCAACGCCTTTGGTTGCAACAGCAATCGCATCAAGGTAGGCCTCTATTCACGCATCGCCAGCTATCACGACCAGATCGTAACCTGCATCGCGTCAATCGGCGACCCGGCCTGTCGCTTCGTTCCAATGCCGCATTGACGGTCGTCGATCCCCGGTTTCCAAGAACCTGCCTTTCCCGATATTGCCGCGTTCGAGCGGAAAGGCGTCGCCGTCCATTAGGGCATTTGGCAGGCGGCGCAAACTCGCGGCCTTTGGTGGCTAAGGCCAGGGGATAGCACCGAAACCGTCGCTCTCCCTCGCGAGAAATGAAGTCAGCAACGTTCTCTTCCTCTCGCATTGTGCAACACGCGGCCTACATAGTCGGCACCCCCCTCCCAAAAGGAACATCCCATGCCCGAACAGCTCAAACTCAACGACGGCTCGACCATCCCGCAGATCGGGCTCGGTGTGTGGCAGGTCGATCCGGATATTACCGCCAAGGTCGTGCGCTGGGGCATCGATGCCGGCTATCGTCTCATCGACACCGCCGAGGGTTATCGCAACGAGGAAGGCGTCGGCGAGGCGATCCGCGCCGCCGGCGTGCCGCGCGAGGAGCTGTTCATCACCTCCAAGCTGCGCAACGGCGCGCACCAGCGCGACGCGGCGTTGCGTGCCTTCGACGACACGATGCAAAAACTCGGCATCGACCAGATCGACCTCTTCCTCATCCACTGGCCGGTGCCCAGCCAGAACAAATATGTCGAGGCCTGGAAGACGCTGGTCGAGCTAAAGCAGGCCGGGCGCATCAAGTCGGTCGGCGTCTCGAACTTCAACCAGGATCATCTGGAGCGCATCATCGGCGAGACCGGCGTGACGCCGGTCGTCAACCAGATCGAACTGCATCCGCGCTTCCAGCAACGCGACAGCAGAGAGTTCCACAAGAAGCACAACATCCATATCGAGAGCTGGAGTCCGCTGGGCAGTGGCCGGCTGCTGGCCGACCCGATGCTGGAGAAGCTGGCGAAGAAGCACGGCAAGTCGGTGGCGCAGGTGATCATCCGCTGGCATTTGCAGGAAGGGCTGATCGTCATCCCGAAGTCGATCCACCAGGAGCGCATCGCCGGCAATTTCGATGTCTTCGGTTTCGAGCTGGATGGCGAGGACATGGCGACCATCCGTGGCCTGGATTCCGCCGACGGCCGCACCGGGCCTGATCCGGCCACGGCGGCGTTTTTGTTCTGAGAACTAGGCTTCCCCTTCTCCCCGTGTGGGAGAAGGTGGCCTCGCGGAGCGAGGTCGGATGAAGGGTGTTCCAGGGAACGCCGACGTCTCACTCCGCTGGAACACCCCTCATCCGTCTCGGCGCTGCGCGCCGATCCACCTTCTCCCACAGGGGGAGAAGGCGCCCCGCCTAAATCCCCTCGCCATCCACCAGCGGCACGTCATCGCCTTCCCAGGGCGTCGGCATCGAGCCGCGCCCGGCGGAAGGCAGCGCCATCCAGCACCGCAACTCCGGTTCGGCGTATTCGACGATACGGCCGGGCGAGGAGTCCGACGCCCGCCAGCCTTCCTCGCCGAACTGGTCGGCGCGCGACCAGTAGGCCATGTCGACCTCGGCCGGTCCCTGTTCGGAGGAGCGTACCGTCACCAGGATACGGCTGCCGTCCCGTGGCGCGCTCGCCATGTTGCGCCACTGTTCGAGCTCATCCATGCGATCTCCTCCCAAAAACAAACGCCTGGCCCGCTTCGACGATTCAGAGCGTGACCCGGTCTCTAAGAAGGATAGTCGCCGTCTGCCGGTGAGGGGTCAACCCGAACTTGGGGCGCGACAGTCATTTAATTAACTGGGCTGTCGCTGCAGTTAAGGCAGTAGGCGGTAGGGATTGGGCAGTAGGAAAATCAGACTGCGCGGACGCCCTTCTACTGCCTACTGCCTAATCCCTCACACATGCACGTCGCCGAAGGACAGCTCCCCGTCATCGGCGCGGATCAGGAATGCCGCGGCAAGTAGCGCGAGATAGCAGGCGGCCACCGCGCCCGCCACGACGACGCCAGGGATCGGGCCCAGCGTCGCCACCCTGAACGTATCGACGAGCGAGGCGCCGAAGCCGATCGGAGAGCCTTCGCGCGAGAGGCTTGGCGTGGTGATCTTCAGGATCCAGGCCAGCAGCAGGATCGTATACATGAAGATGTAGTTGCGGCGCAGCCGCCGGATCAGCGCTGCGCGCTGTGAGATCAGGAAGCGCGGCGAGCGCAGGCCCTCGCCGAGGATGGCCAGCCAGTTGGAGGCATAGTCGGGCTGCGGCGAAAAAACCTGCGCGAAGTAGTAGCGCTCGAACTGCCGCACGCGGGCGCGGTAGACGTCGAAGAAGCGGTAGCGCCGCGCCTCGATCCACAAAAGCAGCGTGATGAGCAGCATGGCGAACAAAAGCACGCCGTGATGCGCGGAGGGCGTCGACAGCGACACCGACAGCATTGCCGCCACCACCGTAATCGCCCAGTTGCTGGTGCGGTCGAGGCGGTCGCGCCAGCCGGCCATGCGCGCAATCTCGGCGCGGTGGAAATGCGACAGCGTCGTGGTGAATTCGGCGGAACTGAGCTTTAGCGCCAGCGTGTCGGACGCCCGCGGCGGTGCTGCCTTCTCGGTTGATGTCGCCGGCGCGTTCGCCTCGGTGGATTTCGGGGCCGTGGCCGCGTCGGTGGATTTTGCGGCCTTCGTCTGGGACATTCTGCCATGCGCCTCCCGCCGCCATGGCCGGCCGCCTCCCGATCTTAAGAACAGGCCGGCCACTCCCATATAGCACAACGTGCGGCCGGCCCAAAATGTTCCCGCCTTTTCAGGCGGATAAGTCAGGATGCAAGTGGGGGAAGACCGCCATTCGCGCGCCGCGGAAAGGGCAGCACATCGGCCATCGGCCTCGCATGCTGAGCGGCCGCCACTGCCTCGATCACAAGGTCGAGCGCCGCAAGCGCCGCGCGGCTCGTTTCATCGTCGCCGCGCAGGTAATGGCAGGCCCGGTCGAGGTGCAGGTGGGCGGCGGCAAAGTCGCTTTTCATTAGCTTCTCCTTATTGCCCGCCACGGCGCGACCATCGCCGAGTCGATTTACCGGGAAGCAAAGATCGGCGGTGGCATTTGATTAGAATTGTAGGGGCGCGTTTCCTCGCCCGCCAAAGGCGGGGAGAGGTGTCCGCGAGGCGGACGGAGAGGGGGCTTTGTAGGGCGGGAGTCTTCCTCTTCAAAGTGCTTTTGCCGGTCGAACCGGCGCTCCCCCTCTCCGTCTCGGCTTCGCCGAGCCACCTCTCCCCATTTCATGGGGCGAGGAAACGGCGGCCGCCTCCGTGCAACCGATCCTTGCGCCAAACCGTTATGCCGGCGCGAGGAACGAGGGGTGCAGACATTGTTCAACATGCTCAATCGGCGCCGGTCGCTGTCGGTCTGGATCGCGCTTGGTGCTGCGGCGCTCGCCCTGATGCCCGCCATTGCTTTCGCGGCAGAGAAAACCGGGATGTCCTCGGAGGGCATTTTCGTCGCCGAGCTGATCCTGCTGCTTGTCGTCGGCCGCGGCATTGGCGAGGTGCTGGAAATACTGGGCCAGCCTGCGGTGATGGGGCAGTTGATCGGCGGTATCCTGCTCGGGCCCTCGCTGCTCGACTGGGTCTGGCCGGCGGCCGAACGGTTGATCTTCGCCAACGATCCATCGCAAAAGTCGATGATCAACGCCATCGCCCAGCTCGGTGTCCTGATGCTGCTCCTGCTCACCGGCATGGAGACGGATCTGAGGCTCGTGCGCCGCGTCGGCCGCGCGTGCTTTTCCATCTCGGCCGCGGGCGTGGCCATCCCCTTCGCGCTCGGCTTCATCGCCGCCCAGTTCATGCCGGCCACGCTGCTTGCCGCCGGCAGCGAGCGCATCGTCGCCGGGCTCTTCCTCGGCACTGCGCTCTCCATCTCCTCGGTCAAGATCGTCGCCATGGTGGTGCGCGACATGAACTTCATGCGCCGCGATCTCGGCCAGGTCATCGTCTCCTCTGCCATCATCGAGGACACGATCGGCTGGGTGATCATCGCCATTACCATCGGCATCGCCACCAAGGGGCGCATCGAGATCGGCAGCCTGGCTTTGACCATCGCCGGCGTCGCCGCCTTCATGGCGTTTTCCTTCACGCTCGGGCGCCGCATCGTCTTCGACGCCATCCGCTGGACCAACGACACCTTCCGCTCGGAATATGCGGTCGTCACCGTCATCCTCGCCATCATGGGCGCCATGGCGCTGATCACCGACCTGATCGGCGTGCACACCGTGCTCGGCGCCTTCGTTGCCGGCATATTGGTGGGCGAGTCGCCGATCCTGTCGCGTCACATCGAAGGGCAGTTGCGCGGCATCATCACCGCGCTGTTCATGCCGGTGTTCTTCGGCGTCGCCGGCCTGTCGGCCGATCTCACCGTGCTTCTCGATCCGCAGCTCGCGCTGCTCACCCTGGCGCTGGTGGTGATCGCCTCGATCGGCAAGTTCGGCGGCGCTTTCATCGGCGCGGAAGCCGCCGGCATGAGCCGCGCCGAAGGCATCGCCGTCGGCTGCGGCATGAATGCGCGTGGTTCCACGGAGGTCATCGTCGCCTCGATCGGCCTGTCGATGGGCGTGCTTTCGCACAACCTCTTCACCATGATCGTCACCATGGCCGTCATCACCACTTTGGTCATGCCGCCGACCTTGCGCTGGGCGCTGCGCCGCCTGCCGATGGGCGAGAAGGAAAAGAAGCGGCTGGAGCGCGAGGAGATCGACCAGCGCGGCTTCGTCGCCAATCTGGAGCGGCTGCTGGTGGTGGTCGACGAGGGCGTCGTCGGACGCTTCGCCGCTTACCTTGCGGGCGTCATCGGCGCCGGCAAGCCGACGACGGTGCTGCATTCCAGCGGCGAGATCGATGCCGAGCCGACCGAGGGGCTGCATCTGGAGGAAATCGAGAAGGGCGCGGAGGACAGCCGCGAGGCGGCGAAAAAGGGCGACGAGGCGCCGGTGCGCGAAGCGCCGGTCACCCGCCGCCAGCATGAAGTGCTTTCGGCCGAGGCGGTCGCGAAGGAAGCGCGCAAGGGCTACGGCATGCTGCTTGTCGGCCTCGGCCGCGCGGTCACTTCCAAGGGCGCCTTCTCGCATCGGCTGAACGAAGTCACAGGCGCCTTCGACGGGCCGCTCTGCCTTGTGCTGAAGCCGACGAGCGCCGGCCGTCAGATGCCGCGGCTCGAACCGGGATCGGGCAAGATACTGGTGCCCGTCAACGGCACGGCGGTTGCGCGCCGCGGCGCCGAGCTGGCCCTCGCCATCGCCGCCGTCACCGGCGCGCCGGTCAAGATGCTCTATGTCGCCAGGGTCGGTCGCGACGAGCCGCGCGACACCGTCTCGCACCGTCGCAGGGAAGCGGTGCTGAAGGACATCGTCGCGCTCGCCGACCGCTATGGCGTCGAGATCGAGACGGCCATTCGCAGTCGAGCCGCCGCCGCCGATGCCATCGCCCGCCAGGCCGGCCGCAGCGTGGCGTTGATCGTCATGGGCGTGGCGCGGCGCCAGGGCGAAGAGCTGATCTTCGGCGAGACGACGACGGGCGTCCTGCGGCGCAGTCCATGTCCGGTGGTGCTGATCTCCGACGAACGGGTGAAACGCGACGAGAGCGACCGCGAGGCCGTGCGCACGGGCACGGGGACTGGATGAGGCGATTGGGCTTCCTCGCCCCCGCCGACAGGCGGGGGAGAGGTGGCCGCGCCGCGGCCGGAGAGGGGGGCTTCGTAGGGCGCTCTGTCTCGCAGAGAGGAAAGAAACTTGCGAAGTCTGCGCGTTCCCCCTCTCCGTCTCGGCTCCGCCGAGCCACCTCTGCCCACTTGCGTGGGGCGAGGAAAGAACGTGCTCGCCGTCCTTGACACAATCCAATTAATTTCTAAAGATTAGAAAATAAATGGGAGGAACAATGGGCATCCATCATGGCGCGATCCTGCGCATCCTGAGGGATGACGGTCCGCAGTCGCGGGCGGAGCTGGCGCGGCGCACGGCGCTGTCGCCGACCGCGCTCACCCATCTGACCGCACAGCTCCTGAAGGACGGCATCGTCACCGAGCTTACCCAGGCGACCGGGGGCGGGGCGCCGATCGGCCGGCCGGCCGTCGGCCTGGCGCTGGTGCCCGATGCCCATCATGTCGTGGGCGTGCATATCGGCGCCGGCACCATCCACGCCGCGGTCACCGATCTGAAGGCCTCGGTCAAGCAGCTCGATTCCTTCCATTTCGATACCTCGACCATCGAGCCGGCCCGTGTCATCGCCAAGGTTGCCCGCATGGTCGACGCCCTCGTCCGCAAGACCGGCGCCGACCGCTCGAAGATCCTCGGCATGGGGCTGGGCGTGCCTGGCCCCGTCGACATCAAGCGACGGCGCAACCTGTTGTCGATCAACTACGACTGGCGCGACGTCGCCTTCGCCGACGAGCTCGAAGGCGCGCTCGGCATGCCAGTCGTCGTCGAGCACAATGTCAGCGCCATGGCGCTGGCGGAGTCGCGCTACGGCATCGGCCGTGAGGCCTCCGCGCTGCTCTATATCTATCTGCGCACCGGCCTCGGCGCCGGGCTGGTGGTAGACGGCCGGCCATTCCGGCCCGGTGGCCATGGCGCGGTCGAGCTCGGCCATATCCAGGTCGTCGAGCATGGCGCGCGCTGCGCCTGCGGCAGCACCGGCTGCCTGGAGACCTTCCTGTCCGAACGGGCGCTGTCGCGCGCTGCGGGCGTGGACACGCCGCATCCCAAGCGCCTGCTTGCCGCCGTCGAAAAGCACCCAGAGGTCTGGAACGATGCCGTGCGCCACCTGACGACGGCCATCGCCAGCGCCGCCAACCTGCTCAATCCGGACCTGATCGTCTTCGGCGGCCATCTCGGCGAGGCGCCGGAGAGCTTCATCGACGCCATCCGCGCCGGCGTGCCGCCGCGCGTTCTGCCGCCGATGCGCGACACGATGCGCTTCGAGCGCTCGAGCATCGGGCCGGGCGCCGGCGCCATCGGCGGCGCGGCCGTGGCGCTCGACCATCTGTTCTATTCGGGGGCTCCGCGATGAATTCGGTTGCTGAAAAGCCGCGCGCCGCGTCCTCGGCCGGCCGGCCGGCCGCCTTCGACTATGGCAGCCTTGCCTTGAACATTGCGGGCGTTATTGCCGGCATCGCGATCTGGTGGGCGCTCACCGCCAGCGGGGCCGTCGGCCTGCCGCGGCCGCCTGACGTGCTGACGCGTTTCATCGAGCTTGCCGGCAACGGCCAGCTGCTGCGCGACACCGCCGCCAGCCTGGCGCGCGTGCTGGCCGGCTTCCTGCTCGGCGTCCTGCTCGCCATTCCGGTCGGCTTCGCCATGGGCTGGTACAAGGTGGCGCGGGCTCTCGTCGAACCTTACCTGCAATTCTTCCGCATGATCCCGCCGCTGGCCATCATTCCCCTGGCCATCGTCACGATGGGTATCGAGGAGACGCCGAAGATCTTCGTCATCTTCCTCGCCTCCTTCCTCGCCAGCGTGGTCGCCACCTATCAGGGCGTGATCAGCGTCGACCGCACCATGATCAACGCCGCGCGCGTGCTCGGCGCCGGCGACTTCACCATCTTCCGCCGCGTCGTCGTGCCGGCCTCGACGCCTTTCATCCTGGTCGGCGTGCGCATCGGGCTGGGATCGGCCTGGGCGACGGTGGTCGCGGCCGAGCTGATCGCCGCCCAGTCCGGCCTCGGCTACCGCATGCAGCAGGCGCAGCTCTACTACGACCTGCCGACGATCTTCGTCAGCCTGTTCGCCATCGGCATTCTCGGCCTCGCCATGGACCGCGCGCTGCAGGCGATCGAGCGGCGGCTCACCATCTGGCAGGAGCGGATATGACCCCGAAGATCGTCTTCGACAACGTCTCGCGCCGCTTCGATCTCAAGGGCAGTTCCTTCCTGGCGCTCGACCGTTTCTCGCTCGATGTCGGCGACGGCGAGTTCGTCACCGTGGTCGGCCCTTCGGGCTGCGGCAAATCCACGGCGCTCAACATCGCGGCCGGCCTGCTCGAGGCAAGCGACGGCCGCGTGACGGTGGACGGCAGGCCGGTCAGCGGCCCGGGGCCGGAGCGCGGCATGATCTTCCAGCAATATGCGTTGTTCCCCTGGCTCACCGTGCGCGACAATGTCGAGTTCGGCCTGCGCATCAGGGGCGAGCCGGCCGCGCGCCGGCGCGAGATCGCCGAGCGCTTCATCGACCTGGTCGGTCTAAGCCAGTTCGCCGACGCCTTGCCGAAGACCTTGTCGGGCGGCATGAAGCAGCGCTGCGCCATCGCCCGCGCCTATGCCGTCGATCCGGTCATCCTTTTGATGGACGAGCCCTTCGGCGCGCTCGACGCGCTGACCCGCGTCCAACTGCAGGACCAGCTTCTGGAAACCTGGAGCCGCGAGCGCCGAACGGTGATGTTCATCACCCACGACGTCGACGAGGCGGTTTATCTCGCCAATCGCGTCGTCGTCATGGCGGCGCGGCCGGGCCGGCTGCAGGAGGTCATCGAGGTCGACCTGCCTTATCCGCGCACCGAGCAGATCCGCCTATCACCCGAATTCGCCGCCATCCGCAACCGGGTCTGGCACGCCGTCTACCACCAGCCGCCCGCCGCGCAAGCCGCCCGGTGAGGGCGGTCCAGCGACGAATATCAATGACAACAGGGAGAGAGAACATGACATTGAACAGACGTGACTTCATGGCCGCTTCGGCCGCGATCCTGGCGGCCGGCGCGCTGCCGGCCAGCGCCGCGGACGATACCGCCCGCATCGGCTACAACGGTGATTTCTGGGGCGCTTCCATCGCCAGCATCGCCGACGCCAAGGACCTCTGGGCCAAGCATGGCGTCAGCGCCACCACCAAGGTCTTCACCAACGGTCCGATCCAGGTCCAGGCGCTTGGCGCCAACAGCCTGGAATTCGGCTATCTCGGGCCAGGCGCGTTGTGGCTGCCGGCTACCGGCAAGGCCAAGATCATCGCCGTCAACGATGTCGGCTTCTCCGACCGCGTCATTGCCCAGGCCGGCATCAAGTCGGTCGCCGACCTCAAGGGCAAGAAGGTCGCGGTGCCGGCCGGCACCTCCGGGGATATGCTGCTGAGGCTGGCGCTCGCCAAGGCCGGCATGAAGGTTGAAGACATCGAGATGGTGCCGATGGACCCGAGCACGGTGGTCGCGGCCTTCTCCTCCAAGCAGGTCGACGCCGCCGGCATCTGGTATCCCTTCGTCGGCATCATCAAGAAGACCGTGCCCGACCTGGTCGAGATCGCCAAGAACGACGATTTTTATCCGGCCACCACTTTCCCAAGCGTGTTCATTGCCCGCAACGATCTGGTCGAGAAGAACCCCGACCTGATCAAGAAGGTGATCGGCGCCATCAAGGAAGCGCAGGATTATCGCGCCGCCCATCTCGACGAGGCGGTCGACATCACCGCCAAGCAGCTCGGCATCCCGGCCGACCAGCTCAAGACCGAGGCTGGCTACGGCAAGCTGATGACGTCGGCCGATGTCGTGAAGCTCACCAAGGACGGCACCGTCGCCGGCTGGTTCCGCGCCATGAACGAGCTGTTCAAGAGCTTCGGCAAGTTCGACACCTCGCTCGACCCGAAGGACTACTACATGGCCGACCTTTACCTGCAGGCCTGACCGACCCCGCCGTGCCGCCGTCGGCGGGGCGGCAACCACCTGTGAGCCGGTGGCTCCGGCAAGTTCATCCCCAAAAGAGTGCCCGATGACCAAGTCCCCAATGAACGTCCTTTACATCGACATCGACAGCCTGAGGCGCGACCATCTCGGCTGCTATGGCTACCACCGCAACACCTCGCCGGCGATCGACAGCCTGGCGGCGGAGGGCATGCGCTTCGAGAATGTCTATGTCTCCGACGTTCCCTGCCATCCCTCGCGCACAGCGCTGTGGAGCGGCCGCCACGGCATGCGCACCGGCGTCGTCGGCCATGGCGGCACCGCCTGCGAGCCGTTCCGAGAGGGCGCCGAGCGCGCCTGGGCCGGCACTTTCTACGAAGAAGGCTGGATGCGCGCGCTGCGCGACCTCGGCTACTACACCACCACCATCTCCAGCTTCGGCGAGCGGCATGGCTGCTGGCACTGGTATGCCGGCTTCAACGAGATCATCAATCCGGGCAAGGCCGGCATGGAAAACGCCGACGAGGTCTCGGCGCTGGCGCTGGACTGGCTGAAGCGCAACGGCGCGCAGAAACAGTGGTTCCTGCACGTCAATGTCTGGGACCCGCACACGCCTTACCGCGCGCCCGATGCCTTTGGCGATCCCTTCGCCAAGGAGCCGATGCCGGCCTGGGTGACCGAGAAGATGTTCGAGAAATCCCATGCCGGCTATGGCCCGCACAGCCCGCAGGAGCCGTCAGGCTTCGACGTTGCGCCGGGTGGCTCGAAATGGCGGCGCATGCCGGCGCCGATCGACACGATGGCCGACGTGAAGGCCTGGTTCGACGGCTACGACACCGGCATCCTCTATGCCGACCACTACATCGGCCTGATCGTCGAGGAGCTGAAGCGCCAGGACCTGTTCGACAAGACCATCATCGTTATCGGCGCCGACCATGGCGAAAATCTCGGCGAGCTCAATGTCTGGGGCGATCACCAGACCGCCGACGAATACACCTGCAACGTGCCGCTGATCATCCGCTGGCCAGGCGCCAAGGACCTGCGCGGCGTCAATGACGGGCTGCACTATCATTTCGACTGGGCAGCAACGCTGATCGATCGTCTCGGCGGCACCGTGCCGGCGCTGTGGGACGGCCGCTCCTTCGCCGCGGCGCTCAGCCAGGGAGAGCAGGGCGGTCGCGATTTCCTGGTGCTGAGTCAGGGCGCCTGGGCGGTGCAGCGCGGCGTGCGCTTCCGCCATGCGGGCGCAGACTGGCTGATGCTGCGCACCTACCATGACGGCTACAAGGATTTCGGCCCGGTCAGCCTGTTCAACCTGTCGGACGATCCGCATGAGGAGAACGACCTGACCGCCGAAAGGCCCGATATCGTCGACCATGCCAGCCGCCTGCTGGAGGACTGGCGCACCGAAATGGCCAGGCGCAGCGACGGCGACGTCGACCCGCTGGTGACGGTGATGCGCGAGGGCGGGCCGTTCCACACACGCGACGAACTGCCGGCCTATCTCGAGCGCCTGCGCAAGACAGGCCGCCGGGCGGCCGCAGCGGAGCTCGAAAAGCGCCATCCCGCGCCACCGCCGCGCCGCCAGTCGTTGAACTAGCTACGGACTGCGGCCGCTTTCCGTCAGGCGGCCGCATGTCCAATCCTCGTCAAGCCATCTGCAGCTTCTGCCGGCTGGGTTGCGGCGGGAAGGCGATGGCGATGCCGGCCGCGCCCAGCCCGATCAGCGCCGAGCCGATGAACAGCCAGTGGTAGCTGGCGGTGGCATCGTAGATCATGCCGCCGGCAAGCGGCCCGAGCGACATGCCGAGGCTTGAGAGCATCGTGGCCGCGCCAAGGATGGTGCCGATGATGCGCAGGCCGAAATATTCGCGCGCCAGCACCGCGTAGAGCGGCATCACGCCGCCATAGGTGGCGCCGAAGATGATTGCCAAGAGGTAGAACTGCTCGAGTTGGCCGACAGTCAGGTAAGCGGCGATCACCAGCCCTTGGATGGCGAGCCCGGTGACCAGCACCGGCTTGACGCCCAGCCTGTCGCCGAGCACGCCGTAGAGCACGCGCCCGCCAAGGCCGGCCAGCCCCTCGACGCTGTAGATCGACACGGCCGCCATCGGCGCCACGCCGCACGACATGGCATAGCTCACCATGTGGAAGATCGGGCCCGAATGCGCCGCGCAGCAGGCGAAGAAGGTGAGGCCCAGCACGATGAATTGCGGCGAGCGCAGCGCCTGGCCGACGCTCATGCCGGGATCGTCGGCTGCGGGCGAGGGCGCGCCGTCGCCTGCGGCGGCCGCCGCCGGCGGCTGGCGCACCAGGAACACGGCGGGCAACAGCAGCACCCAGGCCATGATGCCGATGTCGAACATGGCTGTGCGCCAGTCATAGGCCGTGATCAGCCAGCGCGCGAAGGGCGAGATGGTCATCGGCGCGACACCCATGCCGGCCGAGACCAGCGAGACGGCGAGGCTGCGGTTGGTGTCGAACCAGGTGGTGGTGAGCGCGATCATCGGCGCGAAGAAGGCGCTGGCCGCAAGGCCTACGATCACGCCGTAGCTGAGCTGGAAGACCAGCAGCGAATTGGCGCGGCTCGCCACCACCAGCGACAGGCCGAGCAGCACGGCGCCCGCCAGCACGACGGGCCTGGCGCCGACCCGGTCATAGATCGCGCCCCAGGCGAAGCCGCCGAGGCCCATGACGAGGAAATTCAAGGTCATGGCGCTGGAAATGCCGGTGCGCGACCAGTTGGTGTCGAGCGACATCGGCTCCAGGAAGATCGCCAGCGAAAACATGGCGCCGAGCGCCACGCAGGTCATCAGCGCGCCGGCCGCGACGATGACCCAACGATAGGAATGGTTCATGGTTCTGCTCCCATGCCGAAAGGCATCCTGTTTGATGCGGCACGGTTTTTCCAGTCCACCGGGCCGCTTGCGTCCGAAGGACGCCAGGGCCGGAGCCGATCCTACAAATCTGGTTGCATTTTTTATCCGGATTTTTTGGGGCGGTGATCGCCGATTGCCTGAGGGGGCGCTGTCCCGCCGGCGTCTCCAACTGTCAGCAGCCTGCAAGACCCCGCATTGACCCGACTGTGGGCCCTTCTAGATTGAGCCGCAGCATTCAGGAGGAGGCGTCATCCATGGAACTCTATCGCGGCCGGCTCCTCGACCATATCCAGCTGGTGGTGCGCGACCTCAAGGCCAGCCGGCGTTTCTACGGCGCCCTGTTCGAGGTGCTGGGCATCCCGATCGGCGGCGAGGCGCAGGATTATTTCTGGGCCGACGAGTTGTTCGTCTCCAGCGCAGACAGCCGCGCCGCGCTCGGCGTGCTCACCGGCCGCCACCATCTCGCTTTCCAGGCGAAGGACCGCGCCATGGTCGATGCCTTCTATCAGGCCGGGCTGGCCGCCGGCGGCAAGGACAATGGCGCGCCAGGCGAGCGCCGCTACCATCCCGGCTACTATGCCTGCTTCCTGCTCGACCCCGACGGCAACAACATCGAGGCGGTATTCCACGGCGAGGCGAGGCGAAGTGCCCCGGCGGTGGAGATCAGTTTTTAGGCGTGGCCCCCAAAAACGCCGCGATCAGCTTCAGCATGTTGCCGTCTTGCCCGAACTCGACCTTGTCGAAGTCGCGGCTGTCCTGGCGCTGCGCTTTGGAGAGCTTGTCGAGATAGGCCGTCAGCTCGGCCCTGACCTTCTTGCAGCCTGGATCGTTCTCGGCGGTGAGGCCGGTGCTGAAGGCGACGATCTTGTCGACCATGTCGACGATGCCGGCGCCGTGCACCTTCTCATGCGCGATCAGCCCGGCGGCGAAGGTGTCCCAGCGCGCCTGCAAAGCGGGCGCGAGCTTTCCCGCCGGCTTGGGCAGCGTGTAGGTGATGATCAGCTTCGGCCGCGCCGTTTTCAGCACGCAGGCATTGCCCTGCGGCTGGTAATCGCGCTGCCAGGTCAGCTTGAAGAACGTATGCGCGATGACGCGCCGCGCGCTGCCGGTCGTGCCGACTAGCGGGCCTTTCTCGCCGATCGACAAATAGAGCTGCTCCGCGCTTTCGCCCGAGACGGCATAGGTCTCGATTTTTTCGATGGGCTTCCAGTCGGCAAGCGCCGGCGTGGACAGGAGCAGGGCGGCGAGGAGGAGAGCGGGCTTCACGGGGATCCATGGATTGCGGACGAGAAGCGCCGTTCTATCTCCCCCGCAAGGGAGGAGACAAGCCGCCGCGTCGCCTCGTCTTCACCAACCTGCGAATCGCTGCGGCCGCAACCACCCTTGCGGCGGATTGCCGTCGCCCGACAGCACCGCCTCCACCAGCCAGCGCGCGGTGGCAGGCGCCGCGTGCATGCCGATCGAACCCATGCCGCCATGCACATAGAGCCCTTCGACCGCCGTGCGGCCCGCGACCGGCAGCCCGTCCGACAGCATCGGACGGTTGCCGGGATAGGCGTTGATCACCCGGGGCGAGCCGAGGCCAGGCAGCATCCTCAGCGTGCGCGCCGCGATGCGCGACGCCATGTCGGTGTTGCGCACGAGGTCGCGGAAGGCCGGCTGCACCGAGGCGCCGAGCCTGGCGTCGCCGCCGCGCATCGGGTTGAGGCAGATCGCTTCGACAGCCGGCTGGTCGTCGCGCTGCGCGGCGACGTCGGCGAGGCCGGAAAGCTTCATGCGCCGTCCCAGTTCTTTCTGGTCGGGCCATGTCAGTTCCTCGACGATGAAGGGCAGTTCGAAGTCGAGCCGGCCGAGCTGGATCAGCCAGCCGCGGCCGGCGGTGAAGGGGAGCGCCGGCAGCGGCCCGTCACCCACCGTGCGGCGCAAAAGCTCCGGCATCCATAATCCGTTGGCGATGAAGACGAGATCGGCCGGGATGATGCCCTGGTCGGTCAGCACGCCCTCGACCTTGCCGCCCCTCGAGCGGATCTGGGCGACGCGCAGGCCGGTGCGGATCGTGGCGCCGGCCTCGCGCGCGGCATGAGCGAAGGCGTGCGTGGCGCCCATCGGCTCCAGCGTCCAGGCGCGGCCGACATGATAGCCGCCGGCGACGCGGAAGCCGATGCGCTTGTGATCGCGCGCAAGCTCGCCGCCGCCGACCTTGTCCATCGTGACGCCGGCGGCGCGGTAGCGCTCGGCCACGGTTGCGGCCGCCTCGAAGTCCTCCTCGCTTTCAGAGATCAGCAGGTGGCCGATGGGCGCGAACTCGAACGGCACCGACCCATCGGCCAGCTCGGCATAGATGGCGGCGGAGGCGTCGAGCATCTCGACGACTTCCGGCTGCGGTCCGCTGAGCAAGGTGCCGGTGTTGCGGCCCGAGGATTCGGCCGCGACCACGGCCTGCTCAAGCACAAGCGTCTTGACGCCGTGCGACGACAGCTCGCGCGCCAGCGTGCAGCCAGCAATGCCGCCGCCGATGATAAGGGCTTCAACAGGTTTGTGCGTGGCAGTCGGCATGGCTTCTCCTCCTCCGGATCCCTGGTCGGGTTCAATTTGATTGTTGTATACTCGTATACGAAAATACAGTATCCGCACAAGGCGCTTTCTGCTAGGCAGGCGCAATGGCAGGAGGAATCGCGATGCGGAATTTCGCCGAGATGCGCCGGCCGCTGACGGTGGCCGAGCAGGTCGCCGACGTGCTGCGCGAGGCGATCGCCGACGGCAGCCTGGCCGCCGGCACGGCGCTGCGCCAGGACGATCTGGCTGCGCGTTTCGGCTTCAGCCGCATGCCGATCCGAGACGCGCTGCGCCAGCTCGAGGCCGAGGGCATCGTGTCGATCCACCCGACCAAGGGCGCGCATGTCGCGGGCATGGACACGACCGAAATCCGCGAGATCTTCGCGCTGCGCGAGCTGCTGGAGGCCGAGGCGCTGCGACTTTCCTTGCCGGCATTGAGCGACGACAGGCTCGACGAGGCCGAGGACGTGCTGGCCCGCATCGACGCCGAGCCCGATGTCGGCCGCTGGGGCGCGCTGAACCGGGTCTTTCATCTGGCGCTCTACGGCGCCTGCGGCAACCAGCGCCTGCTGTCGCTGATCGAGGCGCATCACAACGCCGCCGACCGCTATGTCCGCATCCTTCTCTCCAACCTCAACTACCGCAGCCGCTCGCAGGCCGAGCATCGCGAGCTCATCGCCGCCTGCCGCAGGCGCGACGTGAAGGAAGCGGTGGCCGTGTTGAAGAAGCATCTCGGCGAAGGGATGGAAACGCTTGCCGCGGCCGGAATGGCGAAGAAGAGCTGAGGAGGGTTGTCTCTCGGAGTGGAACGACGCGTCGCGGCCATCGGAACCCACTCCGCCCGTCAGCCGTTTCCTTGGGCAATCATCCCGACCCATGGGGGAGGACAGATGACCCGCAACGACATCATTTCCGTGCTTGGGCCGGTCGACGAGGCCGTCATCGCCGACATCGCGCTCACCGGCGCCAGCCTCGAGGAACTGCGCGAGGCCTTCGCCTGGATCGGCGCCGATGAGGCGCTGGTCAATGAAGGCCACGCTATGCCCGGCGCCCGCGTGGCAAAACTGATCGAGATCCTCGAACCGCCCGAGGACGAGCCAGAGACGCCGGGCGCGGTGGAGTAGGGGCTTCTCCCTACTTGTCGCCCCTACGCCTCTCGTCATAGCTTCTGCGGCTGGGGCGGGAGGAGAGGCCTTTGGACACCAATGTCGTCATCGTCGGCGCCGGTCCAGCCGGGCTCGCGATTGCCGCTTGCCTCAAACAGGCTAGGCGGGATTTCATCATCCTTGAAAAGGCCGATGAGGTTGCGCCGGCCTGGCGCCGGCATTACCGGCGGCTGCATCTGCACACGGTGAAGTCCCTCTCGTCGCTGCCCTTCGTGCCGTTTCCGAAAAGCCATCCGCGCTATGTGCCGCGCGAGAAGGTGGTCGAATATCTCGATGCCTATGCCGGGCGTTTCGGGCTCGAGCCGCGCTTCGGCGTGACGGTGAAATCCATCCGCCGCGAAGGCGGCCGCCTGCTGGTCCAGACCGATGCCGGGCTCTTCAATGCCCGCAAGGTTGTCGTCGCCACCGGCAACAATGCCCAGCCGGCTATGCCAAGCTTCCCGGGCGTCGAAGCTTTCAGGGGCAAGCTGCTGCACAGCGCCGCCTACACCGAGGCCGAGCCCTATGTCGGCAAAAACGTGCTGGTCGTCGGCATGGGCAACACGGGCGCGGAGATCGCGCTTGATCTCGCCGAAAGCGGCGCCAAACCCACTATCTCGGTGCGCAAAGGCGCCCACATCGTGCCGCGCCAGCTGTTCGGCGTGCCGATCCAGATGGTGGGCATCGCCAGTCGGCCGATGCCGCAGGCGCTGAACGACTGGATGTTCCCGAAAATCCTCGATCTGGCGCTGGGCCGGCTGGAGAGATACGGCATCGTTCGGCCGAAACAGGGCATCCTGCAAGGGATCGAAGCCGGCCGCATTCCGGTGATCGACGTCGGCACGGTGGCGGCGATCAAGCAGGGAAGGATCGGCATCGCCCCGGACATTGCGCGCTTCACCGAGGATGGCGTGGAATTCGCCGATGGGGTGGAGAAAAAATTCGACGCGGCGATTTTCGCCACCGGATACCGCCCGGCCTATGACGGCTTCCTGCCGACGGAGCTCAGGCCACACAAGAGCGGCGTGAATGCGCGGGCGAGCGAGCTCGGCGTCTATCTCGTCGGTTTCTACAACCCGGTCACCGGCCTGCTGCGCGAGATCGGCATCGAGGCGCAGGCGGTGGCGAAGGATATTGCCAGGCGGTGAGGGTATGGAAACGCTGGCGATTGGCGAAAGCCGGCGTGACAGCTAATCTCCCACCTTGAGGGGGAGATATCCGGCAGGACAGAGGGGGGCGCCTCGCGCTGACGCCGGGTATTCAGGGTTGCGATGCTTGAATCGGGTGGTGCCTCAACATCGCCCATGCGAAGTCACGCCATCACCCCAGGGGACCCACCTCATGCTCACGCTCTACGATTATCTCCCGTCGCAAAATGCCTGGAAAATTCGTGTCCTGCTCGGGCTTCTCGGCATCGCCTACGAAACCCGCATGGTATCGATCTTCGAGGGCGAGAGCCGCACGGAGGCTTTCCTGACGCTCAACCCGGCGGGCGCCGTTCCGGTGCTTGCCGTGGAGAATGGCCAGGCGATCGCCGAGTCCAACGCGATCCTCGTTTTGGTTGCGGAGGGAACGCCCTATCTGCCGGTAGACCGGCTTGCTCGCGCCAAGGCGATGCAGTGGCTGTTCTTCGAGCAGTATTATGTCGAGCCCGTCATCGGCTCGCTGCGTTTCTGGACGCTGACCGGCCGACTGGAGCGCAACCAGGCGCTGGTTGCCGGCAAGCGCGAGGCGGGCGTGCGGGCACTCGGTGCGCTGGAGCGCAGCCTGCGGGAGACGCCGTTCCTGGTCGGCGACACGCTGACCATCGCCGACATCGCCGTCTTTGCCTACGGCCACCGCGCCGAGGATTGCGACTTTGACCTCGCCGATTACCCGGCGGTCAGTGCCTGGGTGGAGAGGGTCGGCGAGGCGATCGGCCCGGGCTATCCGGTGTATCCCTACAGCATCGATCCCCATTCGGGCGGGTGAGGGCGGTTGTCAACTGTGGAAGCTGAGTTCCGTCACCCCCTCTCTGCCCGGCAGGGCAGAGAGGGGGGCCTCGCGCCGACGTTCAATGGTCCCGACGACCTCGATCACTACCGATCCACCAGCGACATCGTCCGCTCGTTATACCTCGGCCCCGACACCTTGTCGGGCGTCAGCGCCATGTCGAGCCCCAGCATCTCGGTCGCATCCAGCGCGATGTCGGCTGCCGCGACATTTTCCTCCAGATAGCTCCGCCGCTTGGTGCCGGGGATCGGCACGATGTCGATGCCGAAGTCGGGTTCCTTGGCGAGCAGCCAGGCGATCGCGATCTGGCCGGGCTTGACGCCCTTGGCATCGGCGATGTCACGCACCGTGCTTGCCGCGGCGACGTTCAGGTCGAAATTCTCGCCCTGGTAGCGCGGGTCGCCACGGCGGAAATCGCCCTCGGGATAGTCTTCGGCGCGCCTGACGTCGCCGGCGAGGAAGCCGCGGCCGAGCGGGGCGAACGGCACCAGCCCGATGCCCAGCTCCTTCAGCGCCGGGATGATCTCCGGCTCGAGGTTGCGCTCCCACAGCGAATATTCGCTCTGCAGCGCCGAGACCGGATGGACGGCATGGGCGCGGCGGATGTTGGCAATGCCGGCTTCCGACAGGCCGAAGAAGCGCACCTTGCCCTCGGTCACCAATTCGCCGACCGCGCCCGCGACGTCTTCCATCGGGACGGCGGGGTCGACGCGGTGCTGGTAGAAGAGGTCGATGCGGTCTGTGCCGAGCCGCCGGAGCGAAGCCTCGACCACCTCGCGGATGTGTTCGGGCCGGCTGTCGGTGCCGGACTGCTTGCCGTCGACGATGCGGAAGCCGAATTTCGTCGCGATCGTCACCTGATCGCGCCGGCCTTTCAGCGCGCGCCCAAGCAGCTCTTCATTGACGAAGGGCCCGTAGACCTCGGCCGTGTCGAGAAAGGTGCAGCCGAGCTCGATCGCCCGGTGGATCGTCGCGATCGACTCCGCCTCGTCGGCCGGCCCATAGGCCTGGCTCATTCCCATGCAGCCGAGGCCGATGGCCGAGACTTCGAGCCCTTGGCTGCCGAGTTTCTGTTTGCCGAGGCTCATGCATTTCTCTCCAGCCGAATTTGCGATCCGGCTAAATTATAGGGCTGGGAGAGCAAGCGTCCAGCGTCAGGCCTGGCGGCAGGCGGCGTCGTAGTCGGCAAGCACCAGGTCGACGGCCGCGAGCAGGATCGCCTCGGGATTGCCGGCCGCGCCGAGTTCCGTTGGCAGCGTCGGCAGGAACTGCCGCATCAGCGTCTCGGGAATGGCGACGCCGCTCAGCGCTTCGCACAGGCGTGCGACGGCGACGCTTGCCGCGGGGTTGCTCCAATAATAGCGGATGCGATCGCTGTAGCTGTAATGCCTTTGCAGATAGAGGCGCTTGTCGTTGCCGTGGTAGTGGCTGCGCCAGTGGCCGGGCGCCGAAAGCATCAGCGTTTCCATCGCCTTGGCAAGCGAGCGCTCGCCATAGCCGGAGACCATTTCGGAGGCCACGAGATCCAGTCCGTAAAGCGCCTCGCGCAGCGCGAAGGTCAGGCCCGGCCCCACTTTAAGGATCGGAAAGCCGTTGGCGACCAGCGCCGTCAGCGCCGCGCGGCTCTGATAGTCGGTCGAATGCGCCTCGTAGACGAAAGCGGTTTCCTGGCCGAGCAGGGCGGTCAGTGGAGCGGATGCCTCCGGCCTGTAGGCGACCACGTTCTCGCTGCCGAACTCAACGCCAGGCTGCACGACCACGGCGATGACGCGGCCGAACGCTTCCTCCAGACCCTCGCGGGCAAAAATCTCGCGATGGATGTCGATGGTACGACGCGCCGCCCCGGCCTCTGTCGGTTTCAGGTCGCTGATGGCATGGTCGGCGCCGCCGGGCACCGGCACCTCGGTGCCGATGATGTAGAGCGGCATGGCGCCGCCGCGCGACCGCGCCGCTTTTTCCGCCGCCTTGGCCAGCCGCGCGGCGCGAGTGGCGATGGTCTCGTCGTCGAGCGCCGCCGGTTCGCCGACGCAGCCCATCGAGGCATCGAGATGGATCTTGCTGAAGCCCGCCCAGACATAGGCCGTAACCATCGCCTCGGCCTTGGCCATCGCCTGCGCGGCCGGCTCTGCCTTCCACGGGTTCGGCCCCAGATGATCGCCGCCGAAGATGATGCGCGAGGCGGGGAGTTCTTCGCGGCTCGCGATCTCTTGCACGAAGGCGACGAACAGATCCGGCGTCATGCCGGTATAGCCGCCGAACTGGTTGACCTGATTGCAGGTCGCCTCGATCAGAAGCAACGCGCTCTTGTCGGCCACGGCGCGCCGGATCGCCGCCTGGATCACCAGCGGATGAGCCGAGCAGACCGAGGTGATGCCGTAGGGCTTGCCGTTGCGGCGGGCGGTGGCGAGGCCTTGAAGCGGATTGGTCGTCATCGTCATTTGGCCCGGTCCGTGCCGGCAATGAACCGGTCGAGCGCGTCGAAGCCGGCGAGCCCCTCCATCGGTCCGAGCCGCGTCACGTTGAGCGCGCCGGCGGCATTGGCGTAGAGCAGCGCCTTGCCGGGCTCGATGCCCTTGCGCCGGCAGGTGAGATAGGTCGCGCCGAAACAGTCGCCGGCGCCGGTCGGGTCGACTTCCTCGACCACGAAGCCGGGACAGTCGGTGCGGCTGCCGTCGGCGCCGAAGCGGGTCGAGCCGGCAGCCCCCCGCTTCAACACGATCTCGCCGACGCCGCGCGCAATCAACGCCGCCACCGCCTGCCGCTCGTCCTCGACGCCGGCCGCAGCGAGCAACTCGTCACCGGAGGGCAAGAGCAGGTCGGCGTCGTCGACCAGCACGGAAAAATGCGCGCCGTCGGCGTCGTCGATCAGTTCCTTGCGCACATTCGGGTCGAACGAGGTCGAGCCGCCGCGGGCGCGCACGGCGTTTACGGCATAGGCGACGATCTCCTTCAGCCCGGCGATCGAGAGCGCGGAGCCCATGACATGCAGATGGCCGGCGCCGTCGGCCAGCCGCCGTGCTTCGGCCGTCAGGCTGATGCGGCCGGCGGCGGATTCGGCGATGTTGTAGACGAAGTCGCGGCCGCCATCGGGCCTGTAGCGCACGAAGGCGCTGCCCGTCGGGTAGCGGTCGCTGACCGAAACGGCCGAGACGTCGACGCCGTCGTGGCGCAGCCGCTCCAGGTTGATGGCGCCGAAATCGTCGCGGCCGACGCAGGCGATGATGCCGGCGCCCCCGCCGAGCTTCGCCACCTGGTCGATGAAGATGGCCGGCGCGCCGCTGGGGTAGGGGCCGGTCAGCGCCAGCGGTTCGAGGAAGCCCTGGCCACGCTCGCTCGCCATGATCTCGACCAGGATCTCGCCGGCGACGATCGTCGGCCCGGTCGCTTCGGCGGCAATCTCCCCTCGGCTCATTGATGCAATTCCTTCTCCCCAGCCGGACCGGCGCGAGCGGTTCACGATAGCGCCGGACTTCGATCGAGGTAAATCGTGGCGACGGCGATGTCAACAAAAACTATACGCATGTTCACTTTTGTCGAGCCCGGAGTGCATTTCCGGTTTGGTCGCGAAATCCTGTCACGGCGAAGAGTGCGGCAGGGGTTGCATCTGCGGGGCTTGACTAAGTGTTCCGATAGCGCAATAGAATATACACGCATGTTCAGTTTTTCATGCGCATTCGTAAAGGAGGAGACGGAATGCCAATGCGTAGGCTTATGGGAATTCTCGCCGCGGCCACTGCCGCCTCGGCGCTGATGGCAGGCGTTGCCCTGTCGGAGGAAATCACGGTCGCCACGGTCAACAATGGCGACATGATCATCATGCAGAAACTGGCGCCGGAGTGGGAAAAGGCGACCGGCAACAAGGTCAACTGGGTGGTGCTGGAAGAGAACGTGCTGCGCGAGCGTGTCACCACCGACATCGCCACCAAGGGCGGCCAGTTCGACGTGATGACGATTGGCGGCTACGAGACGCCGATCTGGGGCAAGGCCGGCTGGCTGACGCCGCTCAACGATCTCGGCGCCGACTACGACTATGACGACCTGATCGCGCCGGTGCGCTCAGGCCTGACCGTCGACGGCAACCTCTATGCCGTGCCGTTCTATGCCGAGAGCTCTTTCACGCTCTACCGAAAGGACCTGTTCGATGCCGCCGGCCTGAAAATGCCGGAGCAGCCGACCTACGACCAGATCACCGAATTCGCCGACAAGCTCACCGACAAGTCTAAGGAACAGTACGGCCTATGCCTGCGCGGCAAGCCGGGCTGGGGCGAGAACATGGCCTTCGTCGGCACGCTGGTGAACACCTTCGGCGGCCGCTGGTTCGACATGGACTGGAAGCCGCAGTTGAATTCCGATGCGTGGAAGAAGGCGATCGGCTGGTATGTCGACACCATGAAGAAGGACGGCCCTCCCGGCATCAGCTCCAACGGCTTCAACGAGAACCAGACGCTGTTTGCGTCGGGCCATTGCGCGATGTGGATCGACGCGACGTCGGCCGCCGGACGCGTCTATGACCCGAAGCAGAGCAAGGTCGCCGACAAGGTCGCCTTCGCCAAGGCCCCGGTCGCGGTTACGCCCAACGGGTCGGCCTGGGGCTGGGCCTGGAGCCTGGCTATCCCGACCTCGACCAAGAAGGCGGACACGGCGAAATCCTTCGTCAAATGGGCGACCTCGAAAGCCTATGTCCAGCGCGTCGGCGAGACCGAAGGCTGGGTCGCGGCGCCGCCTGGAACGCGCAAGTCCACCTATGCCAGCGCGGATTACCAGAAGGCGGCGCCCTTTGCCGCGACCGTGCTTGCCGCGATCGAATCCGCCGATCCGACCAAGCAGACCAAGGACCCGGTGCCCTATACCGGCATCCAGTTCGTCGCCATCCCAGAGTTCCAGGGCATCGGCACGCAGGTCGGCCAGGCGATCGCGGCGGCCGTCACCGGCGAGCAGTCGGTGGATGACGCGCTGAACGGAGTCCAGGCTTCCGTCGAGAAGACGATGGAGGAGGCGGGCTACATCAAATAGACAGGCCCGCTCAGGCCGGGAAGCGGAACGTGCGCCGCCTCCCGGCCATCCGGCCCGCCGCGGAACTCCCCTGCGGCCGGCCGGAGGATGCGCGGATCCGCCTGGCAATTCGAGAAAAGCGCATGGCGTTTCTTCTTTCGATTGCTTGAGCAAAGGTGGGTCCGTGCGTTCCTCGTGAGCGGACCAGACAACGCCCTCGCGCCCGACACAATTTTCGAAACGCGGAAGAATTGGAAACTGCAATGAAGCTGAAGGACAAAATCGCCTTGATCACCGGCGGCGCGCGCGGCATCGGCCTCGGTTTCGCGCAGGCCTTTGCACGCGAAGGCGCGAAAGTGGTGATCGCCGATATCGACATCGAACGCGCGACGCGGGCGGCCGGGGAAATCGGTCCGGCGGCAAGCGCCAGGAAGCTCGACGTTACCGACCTTGCCGCGATCGAGAGCGTCGTCGCCGAAATCGACCGCGAGTTCGGCGGTATCGATATCCTGGTCAACAATGCGGCCATCTTCGATATGGCGCCGATCACCGACATTACCGAACAGAGCTACGAGCGCGTCTTCGGCATCAATCTCAAAGGCCCGCTTTTCGTGATGAAGGCGGTGGCCAACGTGATGATCGCGCGCGGTCGTGGCGGCAAGATCATCAACATGGCGAGCCAGGCCGGCCGCCGCGGCGAGGCGCTGGTGACGCTCTACTGCGCCTCCAAGGCGGCGATCATCTCGGCGACGCAGTCGGCCGCGCTCGCGCTGGTCAAGCACGGCATCAACGTCAATGCGATCGCGCCCGGCGTCGTCGATGGCGAGCACTGGGAAGTCGTCGATGCTCATTTCGCCAAATGGGAGGGCCTGAAGCCCGGCGAGAAGAAAGCAGCGGTGGCGAAATCGGTGCCGATCGGCCGTTTCGCGCGGCCTGAGGACATTGCCGGGCTGGCCGTGTTCCTCGCCTCGTCCGACAGCGACTACATCCTGGCCCAGACCTACAATGTCGACGGCGGCAACTGGATGAGCTGAGGCACCGGAGCATTCCAGGAAAAGTGTGAAGCGGTTTCCCGTCGGGAATTGCGTCGAAACAAAACGAAGCAATTCCAGGAAAAGTGTGAAGCGGTTTTCCGTCCGGAATTGCGTCGAAACAGGAGACGACAATGAAGGCCATCCGATTTGCCGCGGCCGGCGATGCCGGCATGGCGGAGCTCGACATGCCCGCGATCAGGCCTGGCCATGCTTTGCTGCGGGTGCGCGCGGCGGGGCTCTGCCACACCGATATCGACGTGCTGCACGGCCGCTACGGTTCGGGCGCGTTTCCGCTGGTGCCCGGTCATGAATATGCCGGCACGGTCGAGGCTGTCGCCGAGGACGTCACGGCGGTGAAGCCGGGCGATCGCGTCGCCGTCGATCCCAACATCCCCTGCGGCCACTGCCCGGCCTGCCGCAAAGGCCTCACCAACCTTTGCGCCACGCTGAAGGCCTATGGCGTAACCGAAAATGGCGGCTTCGCCGAATACAGCCTCGTCGCCGTCGATCATCTCCATGCCATCGGCGATCTCGCTTTCGAAACGGCGGCGCTCGCCGAGCCGCTCGCCTGTGTGCTGAACGGTCTTGGCGCGGCCGGGGTAGGGGCCGGCGGTCACGTGCCCGGCAACGCGCTCGTCTTCGGCGCCGGGCCGATCGGGCTGCTGATGGCCTTGTCGCTCAAGGCGAGCGGCGTCGCCAAAGTCGCGGTGGTCGATATCAGCGAGCCGCGTCTCGGCTTCGCCGCCTCGCTCGGGCTGGAGCCGCTGGTGTCGGGATCGCAGGACGTCGCGGCGCGGGCGAAAAGTTTCGACTTCGTCGCCGACGCCACCGGCATCGCCGAGGTGGTCGAAGGCATGGTCGGTCTCACCGCCGATGGCGGTACCGCTCTTGTCTTCGGCGTCTGCGCGCCCGACGCCAGGATCGCGGTCGCCCCGTTCGAGATCTTCCGCCGCCAGATCAGGCTCGCCGGTTCGCATTCGCTGAACCGCAACATCCCGCAGGCGCTGGAGATATTGAGCCGCGACGACGGCACAATGGCGAGGCTGGTCAGCCATCGGCTGCCGCTGGGCGAGGTGCTGCCTTTCTTCGCCAAGGGCGGCAATCCGGCGACGATGAAGGTCCAGTTCTCGGCCGAGGCTTGACTAGGGCAATTCCAGGAAAAGTGTGAGCGGTTTTCCGTCCGGAATTGCGTAAAAACAAGGAGATAGGGCGTTTCGCCGTTTCCGTGAAACGGTGAAATGCACTAGGAGAGCGCGATTGCCCGCCTTTGCGTTGCGAGATGACTCAAGTAGACAGTCGTGAGGGCGCTACCGACAGGGGCAGAAGGATGGCAAAGACGATCAGGACGATGGAGGATTTTTCCGCCTTTGTCGGCCTGTCCCGGACCACGGTCTCGAAATACTTCAACGATCCCGCTTCGGTGCGGCAGAACACGCGCAGCGCCATCGAGGCGGCGCTGAAGAAGTCGGACTTCCGCCCCAGCATGTTCGCGGTCAACCTGAACCGCCGCCGCTCCAACATCCTCGGCGTCATCATCCCCAATTCGACCGACCCGTTCTACATGGCGCTGACGCGCCGGATCGAGACGATCGCCAACGAGGCCGGCTTCCTCGCCTTCGTGCTCTCATCCGACGGCCGCGCCGAGATGGAGGACCAGGTGATCCAGACGTTCCGGTCGATGAACATCGCCGGCGCCATCATCGCGCCGCTCGGCGTGCGCTCGCACCATCGCGTGCTGGCCGAGCTCGGCGCCTCGATCCCGTTGATCTATGTCGACTCGCCGCTCGACGAGACCTCGTCCTTCGTCGGCACCGACAACCGGCAGAGCTTCCGGCTGATCGTCGACTATCTCTGCCGTTCCGGCGAGCCGCCCTGCTACTTCGCCATGCCGCTGGTCAACAACAACGCCTCCGCCCGGCAGGAGGCCTATGTCGAGGCCATGCGTGGGTTCAAGATGACGTCCTCGATCGTGGCGGTCGAGGATGCGGGTTCCTGGGATTTCGAGAAATTCGGCCATGACGAGGCGCTGCGCATCCTGAAAGGGCAGGGCTTCCCCACAAGGACCGTGCTTTGCGCCAACGACCGCATCGCCTTCGGCGTCATCAGCGCCGCCTATGAGCTCGGCCTGAAGGTGGGGCACGGCGCCGATTGCGACCTGCGCGTCGCTGGCCATGACGACCATCCCTTGTCGCGCTATGCCTGCCCGCCGATCACGACGGTGGCGCAGAACTACAACGAGATCGGCCGCCTGGCGATCGAGCTCCTGCTGCGGCGGCTGGACGAGAATGCGCCGGCCGCCAAGCGCGACAACGCGCGCGTCCTGCTCAACGCCGAACTGATGCTGCGCCGCTCGGCTTGAGGGGTGAGATCGGCCGTACGCCCGCGCGGCTCTCCATCAATCGCCCTATTGGCGGCGCAATCCTGGCTTTGCTTGGCGAGCGAGGAATGGAATCGCGGTTCTATGCGGCACGACAGGCTTGTCCTGATATTGCTATGGCGCGAGCTGGTCGCCGGCCTGCGCGCGATGCGGCGTCGCGATCTCGCCTGGATTGCGCTCGGCGGCGGTGGGCTTCTGGCCTATGCGGTCGCCGATATCGTCGTCGCCTTGCGTGCCGCGACGCCGAAACTGCTGCACGACCAGCTTCTGTGGATGCTCGGATTGCCAATCATTTTCGCCGTGCTGGGATGTCTGGCCGGCAATTCAATGTCGCGGCTTTGCCTTTCTCGCGCCTTTGCGCCCTTCCTCAAGGCGCTGCCGCTCGTTTCCGCGGAGCGCCGTCGCATGGCGGGGGTGGGAGCCTTCGCGCTTGGCTTCCCACTCATGCTGATGATCGCCATGTCGGTCGGCTTCGCCTGCGCGGTCATCGAAAAACCGTTGGCGCCGGTCTGGGGCCTGGGTGCGGCAATCCTGTTTGCCTTGGGCTTCGGCACGACGACTCTTTGGCGCCTGCAACGGCCACGCTTTCTCCTCGATGAGGCGGCAAGCGAGGCGGCGCCGGTCGGAAAGCCCTGGCTGCGCCGCCTCGACCGGGCGCGTCCAAGCTGGCTTTCCAGCTGGGCCTGGAGGCTGCCGGCCGGTCATGTACGGCCGTCATGGAAGCTGGCCGGCGCCGGCCTGCTGCTTGCGCTTGGCGCCGTCCTTGGCGGATGGGCCAGCCTGGCGGGCCGCACGGCCGCCCCGGCGGCGGTCGCGGGTCTCGCCGGCGGCATCCTCGTTTTCATGCTCAGCCTGCGCTGCCAGCCGCTCGGCTCGCCGGTGCTGCGCACGGCGCCCATCGGCTTCACCCGCGTCTGGCTGCGGCTGGTGCGATTGCCGCTGCAATTGTCGCTCGCCTTCTTCCTGCTGCCGGCGGGCGCGGCACTTGCGGCCGAGCCGTCGGCGTGGGCCGTGCCGATGGCGGGCGGGCTCTGGCTGCTGGTGCTGAATGCCGCCTATGCGGTGTTCGGCGCCTATTTCCTCAACGCACCCTTCGTCGCCACGCTGAGCTTCACCGGCGCGCTCGCCTATGCCGGCTACGAGACGCTGGAATATGGCCGCACCGTGCTGATCGGTCTGGCCGCGCTGGTGTTCTTCTTGTGGCACCGAACCCGACAGAGGTATCGCAATGGATGAAGTCCTCGCCGCCAGGGAACTCAGCGCCGGCTATCGCGGACGCATTGCCGTTCGCGGCATCGATCTTTCGCTTCGCCGGGGCGATATTCTCGGGCTGCTCGGCGCCAATGGCTCGGGCAAGTCGACGCTCATCAGGGCGGTCACCGGCCAGATTCCGTTGATCGGCGGCACCGTGACGATCGACGGCATAGACCTCGCCGCCGCGCCGGAACGCGCCAAGGCCGGCTTCGGCCTCGCCATCGAGCCGCACGAACTGCCGGCGCCGCTTTCGGGACGTCAGTATATCGAGCTCGTCGCCTCGATCCGTGGCTGCGCGCCAAGCGACTTGCCAAGCGGCGACCTGCCGAGCGGCGACCTCCTGGAGCGGCTCGGGCTCGGGCGCCGGATCGACCGCCGGATCGCCGAATATTCGCTTGGCACGCGCGCCAAGGCCGCCATCGTCGCAGCGCTTCTCGGTCGGCCGCCGCTTCTGATCTTCGACGAGACGCTGAACGGCCTCGACCCGGTCGCCGCCTGGGAGGTCAAGCGTGTCATCGCCGCGCTTTGCGCGAGCGGCCGTCACGCCGTGATCGTCTCGACCCATGTGGTGGAGGCGGTGCCGGCGCTGTGCAACCGCGCGGTGCTGATGGCCGATGGAAGCCTCAGCCGGAGCTGGGATGCGGCCCAGCTGGCCGAGGCAGGAAGAGTGCCAGGCGCTTTCGAGGAAAGCGTCATGCAGGCGCTGCGCATGCGGGCCGCTGCCTGATCTAGAGCAATTCCAGGAAAAGTGTGAGCGGTTTTCCGCCTGGAATTGCGGCAAAAACAAAGCTCTAAGCCCGCGGCAGCATGTGGCGCATGATCAGCGAGGCATGTCCCCCGACGCCATGCGCGGCCTCGCGGCGTTCGACCACCTCGAAGCCGTGCTTGCGGTAGAAGGCGATGGCGCGGTCATTGCCTTCGATCACCTCCAGCGCGATGCTCGGGATGCCGGCATGCGCGGCGAGCACCGCGTGCAAAAGGTCGACCGCGAGGCCGCTGCCGAACGCCTGCGGCTCGATGTGGAGCCGCTCCAGCATCACGTCGCCTTTCTTGTCCATCGCCGCCATGGCGTAGCCGGCGATCGAGCCGTCGGCGCGTTCGGCGACGAAGGACATGATGTCCTCGTCCTCGAGGTCTGCGGCGAGCCTGTCCGGCGCATGCTTCTCGTCGGAGAGCCGGGCAACGGTTTCGTCGCCCATGATCGGCGCATAGGTCCGCCGCCAGGATTGGCCGAGCAGCCGCGAGACATCGGTGAGGTCGTTGCGCGTCATCGCCCGGATATGCGTCATCTTCGTCATCCCTGTTGGAGTCTGAAGATAGGGCGAAGCGACCGATACAGCCAATCGCCGCATGCGAAGGCTCGGGTGCCTCGCCCCGGCCAGAGGCGGGGAAGAGGTGCCCGCGGAGCGGACGGAGAGGGGGCCTTCGTAGGACGCTCCCCTCTCCGTCTCGGCTTCGCCGAGCCGCCTCTCCCCATTTCATGGGGCGACGAAAAGCCAGGTTTTCCCTTACGCCGCGCGCGGCGCCGGCAATCCTTCGCGACGGCGCATCTTGCGGCCGAGGATCATAAGGTGCCGCGCGGTGTTGTTGCGCAGGCGGCGCAGGCGCCATTCAAGCCCGGTCTCGGTGGTGATGCGCCTGGCATAGATGCTGGCGCGTATGGCTCTTTCGTCGGCGGCGATCTTGACCGGATCGTCGTAGAAAGCGCAGATCTTGTCGGCCGCCATGCCGGGCGTCTCCAGCCAGGCGGGGATATGCGTCGAGGCGAGGCAGTCGACATCGGTAAGCACCCGGTGCATGCCGTCGCCCTGCGCCGGGCAGGTCGTGGCGAATGCGTCGCCGATGAAGACGACGCCGTCGCGGCGGTGGCCCTTAGTCGTCGTCAGACTGACCTGCCTCACTTCCACCTCGCTGGCGACAACGAAGTTGCCGCATCGCGCGGCAATCTCCGGCATCAGCTCGGTCAGAATCTTTTGTGGGTCCTCGCGGAACGCCCGCACCCACGGATCGGCGACGGTCCGGTAGATGAACATGTTGGCCCGCAGCCGCTCGCCGATCCGGAAGATGGTAAGAAAGGCAATGCGATCAGCGACCCGCCTTCCGTAGAAGGTGAGCGACTGCAGGCCGAATTCCTGCGGCGAAATCGCGAGATCGAATCCGATCGACAGCGAATGCGCCTTCGACTCCTCGACGCGCTCGACGCCGATGGCGCGCCGCACCGCCTCGCTGTAACCGGTGGCCACCACCAAGAGGCGGGCATCGATGACCGAGCCGTCGGTAAGCGCCAGGCGCTGCCGGTCCGGCCCGGTCGAGACCTCGGCGACCTTGCCCACCGTCAGCGGCACTTGCGCGGGCAGGGCCTGCCGCATGCCGTTGACCAGCGGCGTGTAGGAAAAGGCGTATTCCCAGGCCTGCTTGCGCTCGAACAACTGGCCGAAGCGGAACACATGGAGATCGGTCATCGGCGTGGCGAGGGACCTGAAGACCGGGCCGAGGCCGAGCTTCTCGAACAGCCCCATCTGCTTCATGCCGATCTTCTCGGCCCGGAACTCGTCGTGATGGACCAGATGCGGATCGATCAGCGCTACCTTGCGGCCGGCCTTGCCCAGCACCGCGGCCAGGCTCGTGCCCGCCAGCCCGGCGCCGACGATCGCCACTTCGACTTCGGCCGCGCCTGCCTGGGCGGCGGGCGTTTCGCGGCTCTGCGCGGTGTTCATTTTCTGCTCCACAGCCCACGCGAGTGAACATCACGAGTAGCTGAAACAATCTCAAGCAACCCACACGCGAGCAGGGTAGCAATGAAAAATTAGGTTAACCCGCTTTGTGAGAGCCGCCGCCCGATAGCCCACTGCCGAGCCAATAAAGGCGGCAGCGGGCCATTGGTGTGACGGGAGTGCTGGCCCGCCGAGCAGGAGACACTGCTCAGTGCGATCTAAACCAGCTTCGCCAGGGATCGCGACTTACGGATTGGTAAGCTCACTCACGATTATGTTCCCACGCGCGGTCCGGCGTGCAACTCCTGGGCTGTCTTGTCGGTGTGATCGAAAGCAGCTTCTCTTGCGCCAGGGGCGGCGTCACGCGGTTTTCCTGCCTCGCGGAACCGACGAGCGAAGATCATCAGGTGCCGCGCGGTGTTGTTGCGCAGGCGGCGCAGGCGCCATTCAAGCCCGGTCTCGGTGTTGATGCGCCTGGCATAGATGCTGGCGCGCATGGCTCTTTCGTCGGCGGCGATCTTGACCGGATCGTCGTAGAAAGCGCCGATCTTGTCGGCCGCCATGCCGGGCGTCTCCAGCCAGGTGGGGATATGCGTCGAGCTGAGGCAATCGACATCGGTGAGCACCCGGTGGATGCCGTCGCCTTGCGCCGGGCAGGTAGTGGCGAACGCATCGCCGATGAAGACGACGCCGTCGCGGCGGTGGCCCCGCGTCGTCGTCAGGCTGACCTGCCTCACTTCCACCTCGCTGGCGATCGCGAAGTTGCCGCATCGCGCGGCAATCTCCGGCATCAGTTCCAGCAGCATCTTTTGCGGGTTTTCGCGGAACGTACGCACCCACGGATCGGCCACGGTCCGGTAGACGAACATGTTGGCCCGCAGCCGCTCGCCGATCCGGAAGATGGTAAGAAAGGCAATGCGGTCGGCGACCCGCCTTCCGTAGAAGGTGAGCGACTGCAGGCCGAATTCCTGCGGCGAGATCGCGAGATCGAATCCCATCGTCAGCGAATGCGCCTTCGATTCCTCGACGCGCTCGACGCCGATGGCGCGCCGCACCGCCTCGCTGTAACCGGTGGCCACCACCAAGAGGCGGGCATCGATGACCGAGCCGTCGGTAAGCGCCAGGCGCTGCCGGTCCGGCCCGGTCGAGACCTCGGCGACCTTGCCCACCGTCAGCGGCACTTGCGCGGGCAGGGCCTGCCGCATGCCGTTGACCAGCGGCGTGTAGGAAAAGGCGTATTCCCAGGCCTGCTTGCGCTCGAACAACTGGCCGAAGCGGAAGACATGGAGATCGGTCATCGGCGTGGCGAGGGACCTGAAGACCGGGCCGAGCCCGAGCTTCTCGAATAGCCCCATCTGCTCCGAGCGGGTTTTTTCGGCCCGGAATTCGTCATGGTGGATGCGATGCGGATCGACCAGCGCGACCTTCCGGCCCGCCTTGGCGAGCGACAACGCCAGCACGGTTCCGGCGAGCCCCGCGCCGACGATCGCCACGTCGACCTCGGACCGGCCAGGCGGCACGGCAGGCGTCTCGCGATCTTCTGCGGCACTCATGTCTTTTCTCCGCCGCCTGAAGGCATGGAATCCTGCCCCTGCGTGCGTTTCCAGCGCGGCGCCATCGCCGAACCATCTATGAATTCCAGCCCGCCCGCCTCGTTGAGCGTGTGCAGCTTGCGGCCGGCCCAGCCTGCGCCGGGGTTGAGGATCGTTTCGACGACCTGCTCGAAGCCGGCATCGTCAAGCTGCGTGACGCGCGCGATGCCGAGCGCGGCGCCATAGCTCCTGCGGCAGTCCTGCACCGGGCGCAGGAGCTGGCCGCCGCGGCTGACCATGCGGCCCGCCGGCCGCGCCGAGGCGATGTCGATCAGCAAGGGGTTCTTCGGATGCGGCGTCCACGGCCCGCGGAAATCCGGCGCCGACCACAGATGCAACTGGTCGGAGAAGGCGCCGCCGCCGTCGCGCACGGTTGCGAACATCCACCAGCGCCCGCCATGCTCGGTGAGCGTGGCGTCGCTGGCGACGATGTCCGACAGGAGCGTCGCTTCCTTCACCCAGCCGCCAGGGAAGGCGGTGGCGCGGTAGAGATCGACCGTACGGTTGGCCGAGCCCTCCGGCACCATCCACATCTCGCCGTCGCGCTCGAACACGAAGGGGTAGGACAGGTGATAGGGCAGTTCCAGCACCGGCTCCGGGGTACCTGCCGGTCCGTTCGGCCCGAAAGCCACTGCCGAAAGGATCGCCTTGCCGGTGCGGTGGATATAGTCCTCGACGAACAGCGTCACCTGGCCGCGATAGAACACGGGAAACGGATCGGCGTAAAAGCGGCTGCCGTCGTCGGGCAGGTCGCGCCAGCCCGATTGCGGATGGGCGCGCAGCTCGTAGAGGTCCTTGCCTCCGGTCTCGCGCCAGCCGACCCGCCAATGCGGGGCGTTGTAGCACAGATGATAGATCTGCTGGACGATGCGGCGCGCCGTCGCCTTGGCCGCACGCACGCCGAGCTTCGTGGCCGACGGCATGGCCGGGGCAGACGCCTCGGACGACGGTTCGGGCAGCACCGGAAGCGACGAGCGTGCGGCGCCGTTGACCGCCGCGACGATCAGGCTGGCGGTGCGCGCCAGCATGTCCTGGAACGAAGCCAGCGCAATGCCGTGATACTCGGTGCCGAGCCGTCCTTCGCAAACCGTCGCGCCGTTCTGTTCCAGGCGGGCCAGCGGCGTGCGGCCGGCAAGGATCAGCGCCAGCAGGGCTTCCTCGCCGCAAACGCCGTCATAGGCGAGGCGCCAGACCCGTCGGCCCTGCGGCTCGACGTCGCCGATGAGATCGACCGTGAGATCGGCCGGCGCGGATGGTCTCGCATGGCCGGCCAACGTCGAAAGTGGCACACGCTTTGCCGTCCCGTTGGCGGGCAGTCGATGGATGAGCGTCTCAAGCTGGAACAGCGCCTCGGCGCTGCGCGGCACGCCGCCCGCCGCCGGACGGGCTTCGATGGCAAGCTCGATGCCGGGCAACAGCGACAGCCGCTCGGCCAGCGCCACGTGGAAAGCGCGCACGCAATCGCCGTTGAGGCGCAGGGTCAGGCGCATCGCCAACCCCCGGGCGACTCATATCCGGTGCCGGCGACCCGGCTGGCCAGGTCAAGCTTCCGCCGCATGCGCACGATGTCTCCAATTGGGCTGCACTTAAATTCAACTGTGTTGGTGCAAACTTCGTGCCAGCACGGCGTCAATTTATGAACATAATTAACAGTGTTTTAATCGTTGCCGGGAATAGCTAGGCCAACGCCGCATTTCTCATCTTGCCGGCCGATGGAGCGTTGTCGGAGCGACCTTTGCAACCACCCCTGCTCATGGTGCCTCAGCAGAACGCTCCGGAGGCGGTCGCCCCGGTGCCGGCCTATTATGCGCACGCTCCCGCGCAGGCCACGGTCGAACTTGGCGATCTCGGTCGCATCCTGCTGCGGCGCCGCTTCCTGATCCTCGCCATTACGGCGCTGCTCACCGCATTGACGCTTGCCTACAGCTTCCTGACGCCGGCGCTCTACTCCTCGACGGCGCAGATCATCATCGACCCGCAGGACCTTCAGGTCGTCACCAACGACGTCAACCCAAGCCGCATTTCGCCCGATGGCGGCATCACCCAGGTCGAAAGCCAGGTGAGCGTGGCGCAATCGAACGGCGTCCTGCTGCGCGCCATCAAGGCGACCAACCTGGCCGAGGACCCGGACTTCAACGGGCAGGGCGGGCTCGGCCGGTGGCTCGGCATGTTGTTTGGTTCCGACGACGGCGACAGGACGGCGCAAACGCTCGATTCGCTGCGCCGCCGGTTGGCGGTGAAGCGCGACGACAAGGTGCTGGTCCTCAACATCGTCATCACCGCCAAGAGCGCCGATCTGGCGGCCGAGCTCGCCAACGCCATCGCGCAGGCTTATCTCGACGACCAGGCGGAAGCGCGATCGAAGGCCGCCGCCGACGCCTCCGATGCGATCAGCGCCCGGCTGGAAGACCAGCGCAAGCGCGTCGAGCAGGCGGCCAACGCCGTCGAGACCTACAAGGCCGAGCACAACATGGTGATGGCCGCCGGCAACCTGGTCAGCGACCAGGAGCTGACCGACCTCAACACGCAACTGACCGCCGCCCAGGCCCGAACCGCGCAACTCAAGGCCCAGGTCGACCAGCTGCGCCGGCAGGGCAGCGCGCCGGACGCGACCTCCGAGGCGCTGCGCTCGCCGGTCATCGCCAGCCTCAGGGCGCAGGAGGCGACGCTCGTCGATCAGATCTCGCAGTTCGGCACCGCGCTCGGGCCGCGCCATCCTTCGATGATCTCGGCGCAGCAGCAATTGAGCGACCTGCGCAAGCTGATTTCGCGCGAGCTCGGCCGCCTCGTCACCGCCGCCGAGACGGATTACCAGCGAGCTCTGGCCAACCAGAAGGAACTGGAGGCCAAGGTGGCGTCGCTGAAGGGCAAGTCGCTCGACACCGACCAGGCGTCGGTGAGGCTGCGCGAGCTGCAGCGCGATCTCGACGCCCTGCGCACCGTCTATGCCAATTACCTGCAGCGCGCCCAGGAAACACGCGAGCAGACCAGCGTCAACAGCACCAATGCCCGCATCATCTCGCAGGCCATGCCGGCGCTGAAGAAGAGCTGGCCGCCGAAGGGGCTGCTTGTCTTCGGCGCCATCTTCGGCGGGCTGGCGCTGGGCGTCGGCATGGCGCTGATCGCCGAATATCTTTCGCCGACCGTGCTGTCCGCCAACCAGATGCAGTCGGCCATCGAGGCGCCGGTGCTGGGCGTGCTGCCGGGCAGGGGACGCCGCCGCTCCGGTGCCGCCGCCCAGAAGACCGACGCCGTGGCGGGGATGGCGCTGCAGCGCATCGCCGCCGCCACCAGGCGTCCTGCCGACTGGCCGCTGGTGCCCTCGATCCTGGTCGCGTCGCCGCCCGAGGACAAGGCGCAGCGGTCGAGGGTTGCATGGCAACTCGCCAATGCAGCGGCGGCCAGGGGCCGCCGCGTGCTGTTCATCGACATCAATGCAGGCAAGGGCCAGAAGGACCCGCAGCCTGGCGTGCTCGACGTGCTGCGCGGCGAATATCCACTCGACGCGGTCAGCCGCTATGCGCCCGGCAGTTCGGTGGCGCTGATCGGCAGGGGCCGGCCGACCGCGGTGTTCCAGGAAGCCCAGGCGCTCTATTTCGCCCACCGCATGCTGGCCGAGGCCAATCACAGTTTCGAGCTCGTCGTCGTCGACGGCGGCGCGCTGGCCGACGACCTCAACGTCCTGCCGCTGGTCGCCATGGCCGACGAGATCCTGCTCGTCGCCAGGCTGAACGCGACGCCGATGCGCGACGTCGCCTCGACCTCCGAAGCGGTCTCGGTCATGGGGCGGCTGCCGACCGGCGCCATGCTGGTCGACGAGGCGGCCTGACATGGCCTCGATCCTGGCGGGGCCGGCCCGGCCTGTCCCGGCCCCGGGCTACGCGATGGCGGGCCCGCGCACTGTCCCGGTCGACACGCTGACCCGGCTCGGCATCACCGTGGCGGTGCTGCTTCTGTTTTCCATCTCGGGCGGCATGTTGTGGCTCGCCGGCTATAACTACGATGGCTTGCAGGGCAGCCCGCTGAGCAAGATCCACCCTTCCACCTATCTCTTCGTGCTCGTCTTCGTCTGGCGCTCCTGCACCTTCGGCAATCCGATTGGCTATGTGGTCCATGTCACCAACAAGCGGCCGGCGACGATGCTGATGGCAGTGATCTCGACGGTGCTTCTCTTCGTCGTCATCCTCAGGCAGCGCCCCGGCATGGCCGGTATGATCGATACTTTCGTCGCCCCGGCGCTGCTTGTGCTGCTGCTCAGCGAGGATGACGAGAAGACCTTTGCCCGGCTGCAGCTCGTCATCCATGTCGTTATGACCGTGAACGCGCTGCTGGCGCTGTTCGAGTTCGGCACCAAGCATCTGGTGTTCCCGTATCGGTTCGACGGCGCGGTGTTCGTCAACGACCTGCGCTCGACGGCGCTGCAGGGCCACCCGCTCTCCAATGCCATGGTCACCTCGATCTATGTGCTGTCGCTGCTGTCGGGCTCGCGCTCCCTGTCGACGCCGCTCAGATTGGCGCTCGTCGGCCTGCAGTTCTGCGCGCTGGTAACCTTCGGTGGCCGCTCGGGCATGGTGCTGACGATCCTGCTCGGCGGCGCCTATATGCTCATCCAGGGCCTGGCACAGCTCAGCACCGGACGCGTCAACCTTCTCGGCGCCGCGCTGGTTATCATGCTCGCCGCGCTGCTGCCGCTGGCGATCGCGCTTGCCGGCTATTACGGCTTCTTCGACGCGCTGCTCGAACGTTTCGTCTCCGACAGCGGCAGCGCCAATGCCCGCGTCGAGATGTTCGATCTCTTCAGGCATCTGGAATTGCGCGACCTGATCGTCGGGCCCGATGTCGACCTGCTCGACAGCATGCGGCGCATAAGCGGCCTGGAGCAGGGCATCGAGAACCCGATCCTGCGCCTGACGCTCTACCAGGGCGCCTTCTTCACGCTTTTGATCTTCTTCGGCTTCGCGCTGTTCATGCACGAGGTCGCGCGCCGTTGCCACACCGGCATCTGGCTGCCGATGCTGGGCTGGCTCATCCTGCTCAACACCTCCGAAAGCATCGCCTCCAAGACGACGCTGATGGCCAAATTCGTGGTGATCGCGCTGGCGCTTTATAGGCCGGCGCAGACGATGGTCGTCAAAGGACGCGGGCGTAGCGCATCAGGCACCCGCGGGCTGTGCGGCAACCTCACGTCTTTTCGTTCCAAGCAACACCAGCGGCACCGCGACTAGATTGATCGCGATCACCGACAGCCAGATGGCGCCGGGCCACTGCTTTTGTATGGCGAAGTAGAAGGTCGAGAAGGCCAGCGGCGCGACGATGGAGGCGAGGCTGACGGCCGAGGCCAGCACGCCCTGCAACTGACCCTGGCGCTCCGCGTCGACCTGCCTTGTCGCCAGCGCCTGGAAGGCCGGCGTGCCGATGCCGCTGAGCGCGAAGATCGGCATGATGGCGAACACCATCCAGCCCTGGCTGGCAAAGGCCATGGCGGCGAGCGCGATGCAGGCAAAGCCGATGCCGGCGACGAAGGCCTTGCGCTCGCCGAGCAGCCGGGCTGCCGGGCCGGGCAGGAAGGCCTGCACCAGCGTCTGGCAAAGGCCGAACATGCCAAGCGAAAGCCCGATCCAGAGGCCGTTCCACCGGAACGTGTCGAAACCCCAGAGCGCCCAGCAGGTGCCGTAGGCCTCGCCGGCGCCGGAAAGGATGAAATAGACCAGGACGATGGGCAGCAGCCCTTTCATCGAAAACACCCAGCGCAGCGGTTTGAGCGGATTGAGCGCGGCAAGGTCGATCCCCTGCCGGACCGGCTGGCGCGATTCAGGCAGGACGAAGAGGGCAAGCAGCAGGTTCGCGGCGTTGAGCAGGGCGGCGGCGATGAAGGGCAGCCGGATCCAGTGGTCGCCGAGCACGCCGCCCAGCACCGGGCCGATGATGAAGCCGATGCCGAACATGGCGCTGAACAGGCCGAAGCGGCCGGCGCGCTTATCCTCAGGCGTAATGTCGGTGATATAGGCCGTCGCCACGGAGATGTTGGCGCTGGTGAGGCCCGCGACGGCGCGGCCGATGAACAGCATCCAGAGCTGCGGCGCGAAGGCCATGATCAGATAGTTGATCGCGGCGCCCGCCAGCGAAATCAGCAGGACCGGACGGCGGCCCAGATTATCGCTTAGCGCGCCGAGCACCGGTGCGAACAGGAACTGCATGGCCGCGTAGAGCGCGGTCATGATGCCGATATAGGCTATGATGTCGGGGCTGTGCGTCACCTCCTCGATCAGGCGCGGCAGAATGGGGAAGACCAGGCCGATGCCGACGGCGTCCAGGCATATGGCGGCAAAGATGACGATGAGAGGCTTGTTGATGGGGATGAGCTCCGGGAGCGAAGGCGGTTGCGCCCATGGCGGCAAAGGGGTCGAACCTCACCTCGCGCCGGGCTTCAACGTAGGTATACTGAGTTTAAATATGTACTGAGTACACATATTGGCGATCGCTGACGCGGAGTCAATGGAAATATGTACTGAGTACAAAAATCGTGCTACCGGAGGCCATGCCAGAACCGTCCGACCGCCATTCCCGAAAACGCCTCGCCACGAGCAAGGCCATTTCCGATGCCGCCACCCGCCTGTTCATGGAGCGTGGCTTCGATCATGTGACGGTGGATGAGATCGCCGAGGCCGCCGATGTCGGCCGCATGACGGTGTTCAACCATTTCCCGCGCAAGGAGGACATGTTCTTCGATCGCGACGAGGAAGGCCGCGAGATGCTGCGCGAGGCCGTGCGCCAGCGTGCGACCGGCGTTGCACCGCTCGAGGCATTGCACCTGCTTGCGCACCGGCTGGTCGCCGAACGCAGCCCGGTGGTCGAATTTTCCGCCAGAAGCGAGCGCCTTGTGCCGACGGTTGCCGGCAGCGAAACCCTGAAGGCGCGGGCGCGGGCGATCCGCGACGAGCTGGCCGACCTTGTGGCGGAAACGCTGGCCGAGGCGGTCGGGCGCGATCCCGCCGATCCCGACGCGCATCTGGCGGCAAGCCTGCTGCTTGCGACCTGGACGGTCGCCTTCCTCGATGCCCATCGCATCTTCCGGCGGACCCGCAGTCGGGAGAATGCAAACGATGCCTTTTTGGCGCTCGTCGACAAGGGCGCGGCGGGACTGAAAGCCGCGATGACTGGCACGCCTTACGTGTGAGGAGCAGGGGCTCCGGCATGAAACCAAACCCTTAGCGCGGTTTGGTGATTGAACAAGTCAAGTTCACTCCGCTGGCATCGTCAGTCCCAGCGCCCCGACCATTGCAGGGTCGAGCGCGCGCGTGGTGTCGTCCATCATGCCCATGCCGTCGAACAGGTCCCAGAACGCCCAGGGAAAGCTGGCCGCCTCGGCGCTCTGCCGCACATCGGCGACGTAGCGGGCGCGGTCGGGATTGGGAGCGGCGGTGTAGCGGGCATCGGTGCGCAGCGCGCCGAACTCGCCCATGATGATGCGCTCGCGGGCGATGCCGTGGCGGTCGGCCCAGTCGCTCACCTGCTTGAGATAGCCGTCGATGAAGCGGCGGTCGGGCTGGGTGTCGAAATAGACTTTCAGCACGCGTTCGGTCTCGGCATAGGCGGCCTTCTTGGCCTCGTCGGACCTTTCCGTGTCCTGCGCCATCCTCGCCCTGACCGAAGCAAGCGTCTGCTCGAGCGAGCCCGCCGAGGCCGGCCACGGCACGTTGTTCAGCGCGCGGTAGACCGGTTCGCGCATCCACGGCGCGCCCTGATGGCTGAACAGGTAGGGCTCGTAGAAGTGGAAGGTGAACAGGATCGGCTCGAAATCCGCCAGCGGCGCCGGATCGAGCGCCGTCAAGCCCCGCACCATAGAGCCGCAGCCGCCGGTGACGAGCAGCGGCACGCTCGGCCCCAAAACCCTGGCGGCCGTCAGCAGCGAGGCCTGCACGGCCGGCCATGCCTCGGAAGAACAGTCCTGAGGCGGCTCGTTGACAGGCTCCAGCGCCACCGTGCCGGCCGTCTTGCCCTGCAGCCTCTCGGCGATTTCGCTCACCAGCGCCCGATAGGATTCGAATTCCGGCGCCACGGTGCTGGAATACATGCGGTCGGGATTCCAGTAATGCGTGGCGCCATTGGCCTGCACGTTGACGATGACACCCAGATCGGCGGCTCGAGCCGCATCGACCGCTGCGTCGAGCATGCCCATCAGCTCGGCGCGCTGGCCCGCATCGGCGGCAAGGAACGGGCCGGGATCGACAGGCAGGCGGATGAAATCGAGCCCGCTGGCCCGCAGCCGGGCAAGGTCGGCCGAAGTCGGCACCGGTCGCTGCGATTGGAAGGGCGGCCAGTCATAGTCGGTGCGGGGCGCGGGAAATTCGCGCGTCAGCGCAAACCATGGCCAGGTGTTGACGCCGCGCCTGAAACGCCATGCACCGGCTGTTCGCGCTTGAGATACGAGCGGTGGAACCGTGGTCGCCAGTGGCACTGTTGCCGCGCCCAGCGCCGCCTTGAGGACCTGGCGACGCGACCAGCCGGTCATGCGTGCCTAGCGCGGTCGGCCTTTGCCGGCGCGGCTGTGGTGACGCCGAGCTGCCGCAGCGCTTCCTTCTCATAGGCGCTGAGCACGTCTTCCCAGCGGAAGGCCTCGCGGGCGCGGGCCCGTGCCGCCTTGCTGCACCGCGCCACCAGCGCATCGTCGCCGAGCGCCTCGTCGATCCGTGCGCTCAGGCTCTCGGTGTCGTTGAAATAGATCGCCGCATCGCCGGCGACCCAGCGGTTGTAGCGGTTGTCATGCGCGATCACCATGTTGCCGGCGGCCAGCGCCTCGACCAGCGAGGGGTTGGTGCCACCCACCGTGTGTCCGTGCATATAGGCGCGCGCATGGTAACGCAGCGCCTTCACTACCGCCTGGTCGTAGATCGCGCCCGGCATCATCACCGTGTCGCCCGCCGCCTCGCGTACCGCTCGGTGGTAGGGAATGTCGTCGTTGAGCGTGCCCAGCACCACCAGCTTCATGTCGCCGTGATCGCGGCGGCGGAAGGCTTCGATGATCGGCAGGATGTTGTTGTCGGGTTCGATCCGCGCGATCGAGACCAGGTATTTGCCGGGCTCGAGCCCGAGCGCGCGAATGGGTTCCTCAGGCGCCGAGGTCACCGGATCCGCGCCATAGGCGATCGTGGCGATGGCGCTGCGCGGCCGCCGCGTCGCCAGATGGTCGGCGATCGCCGGATGATCGGCGACGAGCCGGTGCGAGAGCCAGGCGCCGATCCATTCGTTGAGCCAGAACCAGCTGCGCGCCGCCGGTCCCCATTTCGGCCGCCGCCACTCGATGCCGTCCATGTTGGTGATGATCTTGCGCCGCATGAGCCTGAGCCAGGTCAGGAACACCGCGCCATTGTAGCCGAGGACCAGGCACACACCCGGCCGCCTGGCGGCGTCGAGCACGCATTGCCAGTCGAATTCCAGCGTCGCGCGCGGACCCTTGGAGGCGACCTCGATGGTGATGAGCTCTATGCCGCGCCAGGTTTCGCTCGACACCCTTTGCCCGACGCGCCCGACCTCCTTCTGGCAATACACGCCGACATTCCAGCCGCGTCCGGCCAGGAAAAGCGCCAGGCGTTCCGCGAAAGTCTCGAACCCGCCATGGGAAGCTGGAATGCCGCGCGTTCCCAGGATCAGGATCGAAGGTCTTTCGATCAGGATGGAAGGTCGTTCCGGTTTCAAAATGAAGGATTCCCCGGGGTTCGGTCATGGTTGTTGCTACGTCAATGACACGCCCAGCAACTTCCGTGCCAGGGTACCCCCAAGGTGAATATTCACATGAAGGTGTAAAATTTCTCTTCAGGTCGCCGGGTTTGCTTCATTATCGGTCAACTTTCGCGACGTATCTGTACCGATACGGGGCACGGCTGGGGTTCCTGGGCCGCAGCCGGGCATTCAAGACCCGGCATGATCCTTGCTCCCGGGCCTGCAGTGGCCACCGCTGGGTAGAGCGGCGTGCGGATTTGGCATGAAGTTCTTCCGCGCTTGAAGGGTTCCGGTGCTGAGCGGACTCGGGGTGCAAGGTGGAAAGATAGTGATGCGCATTGCCTGCGTTCATCAGGGCTATGAGCTCTACGGTTCGGACCGCAGCTTCGCGGAAAGCGTGGCTGCGCTGCGCGCCGCGTTTCCGGCCGCCGAGATCGAGGTCGTGCTGCCGCGCGAGGGACCGATCGTCGACATCCTCAAGCCCCATGCCAGCCGCATCGTGTTCGAGCCGCTCTGGGTGCTCAGGCGCCAGGCGATGCTCAAGCTCGCCACCGTCGAGATGGCGCGGCTGCCGGCGGCGCTGTGGCGCGCCTGGCGGCGCATGCGCGACAACGACCTCACCTATATCAACACCTCGATCATCGCCGATTACGCGCTGGCCGCGCGGCTTTTGCCCTGCAAGGCGCTGCTGCACATCCACGAAATCCCGGAAGGCGTTCTGCGCAAGGTGCTCGTCGCTCTGATGCGTTGGAGCAAGGCCGATCTGATCTTCAATTCGCGCGCCACGCGCGCCACCTTCGGCGATCCGCCGGCCGTCGATGCCAAGGGACGGCGCACGCATGTCGTCTATAACGGCGTCGCCGGGCCGGTGGCCGCCTTGCCGACGACTTATGATGGCAGCCGCCCGCTCAAGGTCCTGTTGCTTGGCCGCGTCAACCGCATCAAGGGACAGGAAGTGCTGCTCGAAGCGGTTGCGTCGCTCCCCAAGGAGTTGCAAGACCGCGTCGAGGTCCGCCTCGTCGGCGGCGCCTTCGAAAGCGTCGAGCGCGAGCACGCATTGGCCGAACTGGTCGGGCGCATGGGGCTGACCGGGCATGTCGAAGTGCTGCCTTTCGTCTCCGACCCCACCGACCACTACCGCTGGGCCGACATCGTGGCGGTGCCGTCGCGGCGTCCGGAATCGCTCGGCCGCGTCGCCATAGAGGCGATGGGTTGGGGCCGTCCGCCGCTGGTCTCGGCGATCGGCGGACTGGTGGAAGTGGTGGCCGATGGCGAGACCGGTTGGCATGTGCCGCCGGGCAATGCCGCGGCCCTTGCCGGCAAGCTCACGGAGATCATCCTGCGGCCTGAACTCTGGCGCGGCTACGCCGCCGCCGGACGGGCTCGCTACGAGGCTCTCTTCAGCGAACATATTGCCGCCGCCGCGATCGTGGCGATCGTGGCCGACAAGCTTAAGGCGGCGACGCCGCGGCAGGGACGGGCGCGAATTGCGCGCGAGGCGGAGACGAGCCCGTGAGGTTCACCTTCCCGGCCCACCTGGTGCGGCGCCTGATGCTGATGATCGGCGGCGAGGCAATGCAGAGCGGCTTCCATTTTGCCCTCAACATCGCGCTGCTGCATCTTCTATCGGCCGAAGGCTACGGCCTCTTCGCGCTGGCCATGGTGATGGGCGGCGTCGGCCTGTCCTATATCCGCTCGCTCACCGCCGTACCGGCTACCGTATGGATGAGCAAGAGCACCAACAGGGCCGGCGTCGACGCTTATGATGTGACCTTCGGATCGGCAGCACTTGTGGTGGCGCTGCTGATGGGGCTCGGCACCGGGCTTTTGATGCGCCTGCTGGGCGATCCGAGCGGCATCGGCGCGGCCTGCTTCGTCTGCGCCTGGTCGCTGCGAAGCCATATGCGCACGGCCTTCTTCGCGCGCCGCATGCAGCTCGTCGTCTCCATCAGCGACGCCGTGTTCACCATCGCGGGCATAGTGCTCGCGGGGGCGGCGATGTGGTTCTTCGCGGACAAGCTTCAGGCCACCTTCTATGCGCTTGCCGCGGCCAATGTCGTCGGCATCACCGTGCTGGTGAGGCTGGCGCGGCGCAGGCTGCGCATCTCCTTCCGCGCGCCGACCTGGCGGCGCTATGCGAAGCTCTGGCCGCAGCTCTCCTGGTCGGGTTTCAGCGCCACCACCACCAACATCCAGGGGCAAAGCCTGGCGCTGCTGGTCGCCGGCATCGCCGGCCCTGCGGCCTACGCGCCGCTGGCCGCGGTGCTGGTGCTGTTTGCGCCGCTGCGCATCTCCAGCCTTGCCTTCTCGAACATGACGCAGCCGGAACTGGCAAGGTTGGTACGCAACAAGGAATTCGACCGCGTGTGGACGCAGGCCAAGATCTGGGCCTGCGTCATGGGGGTCGGCGGCCTGGCCTATGGCGGCGGCATCCTGTTCATCCTGCCGATGATCAAGTCCCAGGCCCTGCAGCATGCCTCGATCGGGCTGATCGGCCTCTTCGCCATCGCCAACTATGTGCCGATCATGGCCTATGTGATGCCGCGCGTGGTCCTCGAGATCGTCGGCGATTTCCGCATCGTCGCCTTCACCACGATGGCCGGCGCGATTGTCGGGCTCGTGACGATCGGGATCCTGTTGGCCATCGCGCCGTCGACATGGTCGCTGGCCGGCGCCGCGCTGTCCGAGATCTTCGTGCTCGTGGCTTCATGGTATTTCGCGGCCAACCGCATGTGGAACCTCAAGCACCCGAGCGAGCAGCGCCCCACCGTGGTCGGTGCCTGGCGCCGCGCGGCTACGCTCGCCGTGCAGAGACGTTAGGAGAATGATGTGGCAAGCCAGGCAATGCCGATGGCCGCGATGACGACGGGTTTGGCCGATGGCGAAGCCGCGCCGCATGCCGTAGGCTCCGCCAGCGGCGCTTACGTGGCGCAGTTGCACACCAGCCTCGATACGGTCAAACCGCTCTGGCTGCGTCTCGAGACGACGGGCGTGTGCACCGGCCACCAGCATTTCGCCTGGGCCGAGGGGATCGTCGAAGGGCTCGTGCCGCAAAAAGCCGGCCTCGCCATCGTCGAAGTGAGGGATGCCGGCACGGGCGAGCCGAGGATGCTTCTGCCGCTGATGCGTCGCCGGGCCTTCCACCATTGGGTGATCGAATGGCTGAGCTGCGGCGTGTGCGACTATTCCGCGCCTTTGCTCGCCGACGCGACGCCCTGGACCAGGCAATCCGCCGAAGCTGCCTGGGTCGCGGTGCTTTCCGTGCTGCCGCCGGCGGATCGCATCCACATCGCCGGCATTCCGAAAGAGGTCGGCGGCGTCGCCAATCCACTGGCGCTGCTTTCGTTGGCGCGCGATTCCATCCACTCGCATTACGGCATCGCCATGGACGGCGATGCCGAAACCGTGGTCAAGCGCATCTGCCGCCCTTCGTTCGTCAAGGCGCTGAACAAGGATCTCCGCCGGCTCGATCGCAATGGCGGCCTGGCCCTGGTGGAAGCCGATACGCCCGCCCTTGTGGACTCGATTTTCGGCAAGCTGGTCGAGATGCGGCTCAGCCGTTTTCGCGAGCTGGGCCGGTTCGATCTGCTGGCGCAGCCGCCGGTCATCGATTTTTACCGCAAGGCCGCGCATCGTGGCCTGACGGACGGCTCGGTGCGGATATTCGGCCTGCGCGCCGGCGACGTGACGGTCGCGGTCCAGTATCTGGCGGTCCATCTGGGCACCTTGCACGCGCTGCTGATCGCGATCGACCAGATCGCGGTGCCCAATGTTTCGCCCGGCCTTTGCATCATGGGCGAGCTGATCCGATGGGGCCGGGGTGCCGGCTTCGGCTATTTCGACCTGTCGGTCGGCAATCAGAGCTACAAGGAACATATGGGCGCGGTGAAGGCGGTTCTGTCCGAACTTTGCTACGGCATCACGCTGAAGGGCATGGCCGCGAGCGAGGCCATCAGATACCGCGGCCGGGGCGTCGCTTTCGTGCGCGACAAACCGCGCCTGTTCAAGCTCGCGCAGGAATTCATGCAGCGCTGGCGGCGTCTGCGGTCGGGTGGCTGAGCGGCGGCTTTGGCCGGCAAATTGACTCACATTCCGGTCTCCGCCATGCTTAAGGGCAGCCGCTATCTCCGCGGCAGCGTGTTCGAGTGAGGCCATGGCCAGTCCCGTTGCCAGAGAAAATTCCCGCCGCGCCGCGGTGAAGACCGCGCTCGAGCGCCACAAGGTCTATGTCACCGCGCAGCGCTTTTCCGGCGGCTCCTACAGCGCCCGCGTGCTGGTCGACGGCGAGGCCTACTGGGTCGACGAGTTCCGGCTGAGCCAGCTGCGGCAAGGGCTGACGCCGGCCGAGCTGGAACTGACGCCGGCGATTGACGATTGATCTCTTTCCTTTGCTCCGCCGCGCTATAGGAAAATCTCGGATGCCGGCGGGACAGCCCCCCTCTCTGTCCTGCCGGACATCTCCCCCTCAAGGGGGAAGATCGGATGTCGCGACCACTTTCGCCAATCGCCGGCGTTGGAAGGGGAGTGCCGGCGCTGGAACTGCCAATCTCCCCCCTAGAGGGGGAGATGTCCGGCAGGACAGAGAGGGGGGCGAGGGAACGCGGCGTTCGCCGTATTCCATTCCGTTCTTCGGCGCCTAGCCATGCCCGCCAACCTCAAACCCTACCGCGCCAAGCGTGAATTCTCCCGCACGCCGGAGCCGACGGGCAGCCTCGCAGGCGGAGAGGGCAACCGCTTCGTCGTCCACAAGCATCACGCCACCGCCGATCATTACGACCTACGCCTCGAAGTCGGCGGCGTGCTCAAAAGCTGGGCCGTGCCGCGGGGCCCCTCGCTCAACCCGGCCGACAAGCGCCTCGCCGTCGAGACCGAGGACCACCCCATCGAATATATCGACTTCGAGGGCGTCATCCCCGAGGGCGAATATGGTGGTGGGCCCATGATCGTCTGGGACACCGGCACCTGGGCACCGATGGAGGATGTCGAGAAAAGCCTCAGGACCGGCGCCTTCAAGTTCCGGCTGGCCGGTGAGAAGCTCAATGGCGGCTGGATGCTGACCAGGCTGAAGCCCAAGCCCGGCGAGCATGAAAACAAGAAGAACTGGCTTTTGTTCAAGGAGCGCGACCTCGCTTCCGACACCAAGCTCGACATTCTTGAAGCCAGGCCCGAAAGCGTGAAATCGGGCCTCCGCATCGAGGAGCTGGTGACGCCGCCGAAGAAACGCGAGCGCCTGCCGCCGAAAGCCGGCTCGCTGAAGCCGGGCGCGTTGCCCGGCGCGGTAAAAGGCGATCCACCCGCCCGCATCGAGCCGCAACTGGCCACCCAGGTGACAGAGCCGCCGGGCGGTGAACACCCCTCACGGAAAACGCCAGAGCTCTGGCTGCACGAGATAAAATTCGACGGCTACCGCACCATGGCGCATGTGGTGGATGGCGAGGTTCGGCTGATCACCCGCGGCGGCATCGACTGGACGAAGCGTTATGGTGATCTCCCGCAGGCCTTTTCGCGGCTGCCGGTCGCCCAGGCGATCATCGACGGCGAGATCATGGTGCTCGACGACAAAGGCATTTCGCGCTTCGCGCTGCTGCAGGACGCGCTGGCCGAGGGCGCCGGCTCGAAACTGCATTTCTACGCCTTCGACCTGCTCCATCTCGACGGCTGGGACCTGCGCAAGGCGCCACTGCAAAAGCGCAAGGCCTTGCTGGCCGAACTGCTCGCCGGCCAGGCCGCCAATTCCGCCATCCAGTATAGTGACCATGTCGAGGGTTCGGGCCAAGGGCTCTACGAGCAGGCGACGGAACTCGGGCTCGAAGGCGTCGTCTCCAAGCGCGCCGACGCCATCTACCAGAGCGGCCGCACCAAGAGTTGGACCAAGGTGAAGGCGCTCGAAAAGGATGACTTCGTCATCGCCGGCTACACCGTCTCCGACCGGGCGGAGGGGCTGGCGGCGCTTGGCATGGCCGAGTTCGAGAATGGCGAGCTGCACTATCGCGGCAAGGTCGGCACCGGCTTCGACCGCGACATGGCGACGGAGTTGCTCGCCCGACTGGAGCGGCTGACCGCCGGCGCCACGCCGCCCGAAGGCGTGCCGCGCGAGATCATGCGCGAGATGCATTGGGTGAAGCCGTTGCTGTCGGCGCGCATCCACTACGCCAACCGCACGGCCGACAATTCGCTGCGCCACGGCGTCTTTCGCGGCTTGCGCGATGTCGGCGGGCTCACCACGCCGGTGCCGGTCAAGCGCAAGCGGCTGATCGCCGAGTCCGACCTCGCCACCATCTGGGTCACCAATCCGGAGCGGCGGCTGTTCGGCAAGACCGGGCCGACCAAACTCGACATCGCCGTCTATTACGCGCTGGTCGGCGACTTCATGCTGCCGCATATCATCGGCCGACCGGTGTCGCTGGTGCGCTGCCCGACCGGCAAGCCGCAGGACTGCTTCTTTCAGCGCCACGCCTTCACCGGCATGCCGCCCTCGGTGGCGGTGTTCGAGAGCACCAATTCGGAAGGCGAAACAAAAACCTATCTCTCGGTCGAGGATGCCAAGGGCTACCTGGCGCTGGCGCAGTTCGGCGTCGTCGAGTTCCACACCTGGGGCACGCATCGCGCCAAGCTCGACAAGCCCGACCAGATCGTCTTCGACCTCGACCCGGGCGAGGGGATTTCGTGGCGCGAGGTGGTCGAGGCCGCCGTCCACATCAAGGGCGGGCTGGAAAGCCTCGGCCTGGTGCCGTTCGCCAAGACGTCGGGCGGCAAGGGCATCCACATCACCGTGCCGGTGACGCGCAAGCAGAACTGGAAGAAGCTGCACCAGGCGTCGAGCGCCATTTCGACATTGCTCGCCGCGACCGCGCCTGACACCTTCACCACCACGATGGGCAAGGAAAACCGCAAGAAGCGCATCTTCATCGATTTCCACCGCAACGCCCGCGGCCACACCTCCGCCGCGCCCTATTCGCTGCGTGCCCGCACCAACTTGCCGGCCTCGACTCCGGTAAGCTGGACCGACCTGGAGGCGATCGACGCGCCCGAGGATTTGAACTACGCCTCGCTGCCCGGCCTGCTGGAGACGTCGGGCGACCCGTGGGCGGAGATCGATGAGGCTGCCAGGGATTTGCCGGCGTTTGAGCGCTAGTTCCTCGCCCCACGAAGTGGGGAGAGGTGGCCGCGCAGCGGCCGGAGAGGGGCAGCGCCAGCGTATGTGGTCAAGCGCCGGAACATTCGGCGCCACGCCATTCCCCCTCTCCGTCTCGGCTTCGCCGAGCCACCTCTCCCCACTTCGTGGGGCGAGGAAAAGGGCGGCGCCATCTCCATCGACGCTTCCTACAATTTGAATTATCCTTCGCGCTAACCCACTCCAAGAACACTTCGCTAGGAATTCGGCTGTAGGGTGAGGGGTCGGTGTAGGATTTCCACGGCGCTGCTCGTCCTTCGGACGAAGCGCTGCAAAGAGCATGACAAGATCATGCTCCAACATAGTGTCAGTGCATGGCCGCGTAGGAGTTCATCATGGCGCCCAGGGCAAGTTGGAAAGGTTACCTCAAGCTCAGCCTCGTTAGCTGTCCGGTCCGGCTCTATCCGGCCACCAGCGCGAGCGAGCGGATCTCGTTCAATCAGCTGCACAAGAAGACCCACAACCGCATCAACATGAAGCCGGTCGATCCAGAGCTCGGCCTGATCGAGCGCTCGGATCTCGTGCGTGGCTACGAATATGAGGACAAGCAGTACATCATAATCGATGACGCCGACCTCGACGCGGTCCGGATCGAATCCAACCACACGATGAACATCGAGGCCTTCGTCGACGAGGGCGAGGTCGATGTCGTCTACCAGGACTCGCCTTATTACCTGGCGCCGGATGGCGCGATGGCGGAAGAAACCTTCGCGGTGCTGCGGGAAGCCATGCGCAAATCCGGCAAGCTGGCGATTGCCCGCCTGGTGCTCTCCAGCCGCGAGCGCGTGGTGACGATCGGTGCGCGCGAGAACGGCATGTTCGTCTGCACCTTGAGGAACCCCAACGAAGTGCGCGGCACCACTGAATATTTCGGCAACATCCCGGATGCCAAGCCCGACGCGGAAATGCTGCAGCTGGCCGAGGCCCTGATCAAGCAGAAGGAAACCCACTTCGATCCGAAGAACTACGAGGATCGCTACGAGGTGGCGCTAATGGCGATGATCCGCGAGAAGCTGAAAGGCCACAAGCCGATCATCGCCGCAGCACCCGAGCGCGGCAATGTCATCAACTTGATGGACGCGCTGAAGGCGAGCCTGTCGCAGCAGGCGAAGCCCCCGGCCAAGTCGAAGAGCAAGGCCGAGGAAGCGCCGGCCAAGCCCGCCAAGAAGGCGGCCGCGGGCGGCGCGGCTGAAAATCCGCTGAAGGCGAACCTGTTGAAGGCCGTCGGCAAGAGCAAGAAGTGAAGGGAAGTGCAGGGCCAGTGATCGTTCCCGGCGCCGTCTTCGGCGTCGTCGGCGCGCTGGCCGCCTTTCCGTTGCGCCTTGCCGCGCGCGAGGTCGAGCGCCGCCATGCGGAGCTCAGGCGCGGCGTCAGCCGCCGCACCAGCCACGTCGTCTTCGGCCGCGCGCTTCTCGCCAAGGCGGCGAAATCCGGCGACGCCGAGATCGAGCGCCGCGCGAAGGCCGAGCGCGAAGCTGGGCGCCAGCTTATCAGCGAGAATGGCTTCCTGCGCCTCCTTGGCCTGATGAAGGCGCCCGACGCCTCGTCGCTCTCCAGGCAATCGCTGATTGATCAGTCGCGACTGGCTGGCGCCGATCTCGACATGCTGTCGCTGTTCGACGCCTTCGAGCATGATGGCGAACCCTATTCCTTCCGCGACCTGATCCTGGCCCGCAAATATGCCGGGCTGATCACCAGCGGCGCGTCGTGGGGCGCGATCGCACGCTCGGTGCACCGCTCCGGCCCGGTGGCCTCGCTCACCGCCAAGTCGCTCAACCTTGGCTCGCAACATGGCCGCCCGGACGCGATCTATCTCGACGACGGCAGGAGCGAGCTCGACGGCCAATTGCTGTTCGACCTCGGCTCACCGGAAGACGACACGCTGGAGGAACTGTTCGCCGAGGCGGAAATGGCGGAAGAGGAGGGGCGCCACGACGATGCGGCAGCACTCTACCAGCGCTGCCTTGCGATCGATCCCAAGGATGCGATCGCCGCCTTCAACCGCGCCAACTGCCTGCGCGGCGCCGGCCGCGCTGCCGAGGCGGCGCATGACTATGCGCGGGCGATAAAACTCGATCCCGGCTTTGTCGAAGCCTGGTTCAACCTCGCCGGGCTGATGAGCGATGAGGGCAAGGTTGCCTCGGCAAGACGGCATCTGCAGAAGGCGATCGCGCTCGACAAGAGCTACGCCGACCCGGTCTTCAACCTCGCGCGGCTGGAATTCGATGCGGGAAATCTGACGGAGGCCAGGCGGCTGTGGGGGCGGTATCTGGAATTGGATGCGGACTCCGAATGGGCGAGGTTGGCGCAGAAGGGCATACAGTTCGTGGATTTGCACATGGCGAGGACGGCGGGGTGAGCGCCTTTTCCTTCTCCCTTTGTGGGAGAAGGTGGATCGGCGCGCAGCGCCGAGACGGATGAGGGGTGTTGGAGGGAATGAGACGCTGGTGATGTTGACGTGTACCGGTACATTGATGGGCGTGTACGCCAAGTTGGAGCATCCCTCATCCGTCGGAGCTTCGCTCGGCCACCTTCTCCCGCAAGGGGAGAAGGGGAGGTTGGAGCACCCATGACCCACTTCCTCTTCGACGGCTTCGACACAGCTGCCGTCACCATCCTGCTCGCGCATGGCGCCGGTGCTTCGATGGACTCGCCCTCGATGACCGCCACCGCCAAGGCGCTCGCAGCGGCTGGCTTCCAGGTCGCGCGCTTCGAGTTCCACTACATGGCGGCGCGCCGCTACGGCCACCGCAAGCCGCCGCCGCGCGCCGAGACGGTGAACCCGGAATATGTGAAGGCGATTGCCGATCTCCGCGCCAAGGGCGTGACCGGCAAGCTGATCATCGGCGGTAAGTCGATGGGCGGCCGCGTCGCCTCGATGGTCGCCGACGAGATGTACGCCAAGGGCGAGATCGCCGGCCTGGTCTGCCTCGGCTATCCATTCCATCCGCCCGCCAAACCGGAGCAATTGCGCACGAAGCATCTCATCGACCTGAAAACGCCGACGCTGATCTTCCAGGGCACGCGCGACGAGTTCGGCACCAAGGAGGAAGTCGCGACCTACGGCCTTTCCGACGCCATCGAGGTGGTTTGGCTGGAAGACGGCGACCATGATCTGAAGCCGCGCAGGGCGATCTCGGGTTTTTCGACGGCGGATCATCTGAAGACGGTGGCTGAGACTATAAAAGCCAAGCTGGCGCAGCCATCGGCTTCGTCATTCTAGGGCGGAGCAAGGAGCGAAGCGACGCGCGCAGACCCTAGAATCCATTCCGTGACGCCAGGCGTTGCAACGGTTCGGGAATTCTGCCCCGCCGCGTTCCACGGTGGTCGTCGCGGAATGGATCCTCGGGTCAAGCCCGAGGATGAGGAAGCGAGGGGCGGTTTCGGCATCCAAACATGAAACTCGCCACCTTCAACATCAACAACATCAACAGCCGGCTGGAAAACCTGCTCGCCTGGCTCGCCAAAGCAAAGCCCGACGTCGTCTGCCTGCAGGAACTCAAGTCCCGGGACACCCAGTTTCCGCTGACCCGCCTCGCTAACGCCGGCTATGGCGCGGTGTGGAAGGGCGAGCCGACCTGGAACGGCGTCGCCATCCTGGCAAGGGGCGCCGAACCGGTGCTGACGCGCGAGGCGCTGCCGGGCGACGACGCCGATCGCCAGGCGCGCTACATCGAGGCGGCGGTTGACGGCGTCGTCATCGCCTGCCTCTACGCGCCGAACGGCAACCCGCGGCCGGGGCCGAAATTCGACTACAAGCTCGCCTGGCACGAACGCTTCGCAGCACACGCCGGTGATCTCCTCGACACCGGCCTGCCGGTGGTGCTAGCCGGCGACTTCAACATCGTGCCCGAACCACGCGACATCTATGAGACCCGCTCCTATGACGACAACGCGCTGGTGCAGCCCGAAAGCCGCGCCGCCTTTGCCGCGCTGATCGAGCAGGGCTGGACGGATGCACTGCGCAAGGTTTTTCCCAGGCAAGAAAGACTCTATACCTTCTGGGATTATCGCCGGAACCGCTGGCCGCGCGATGCGGGCTTGCGGCTCGACCACATATTGCTGTCGAAGAAACTGGCGCGGAAGCTGAAGGGCGCGGGTATCGACCGCGAGGTGCGGGGAGGGGAAAACCCCAGCGATCATGCGCCGGTCTGGGTGGAGTTGGGATGAGATCCTTCCCTTCTCCCGCAAGGAGAGAAGGGAAGGCCGGCGCTGTCCCGCCAGCATCGCAATTCATCACAATGACTTGCGGCATCGATGTCCGACGCTAATCTGCTGAAAATTTGGAGGGGGTTTTCATGCTCGTGGTCTTGAACACTGATCTGCAGCCATCGCCTGCGCACCATGGCTGACGCCGCCCTCGTCGCCCTCATCTCGGCCCTCGTTTTTGCCGGCGCGATTGCCCTCATCGCGATCGCGCTGCGCTGGCGCCGCAAGCGCCGCAGGGCGCGCGGCAACCCCAATCCGGCCGGCGACTATGCGCATCGCGTCCATTGGGCGCCGACATCCGGCAAGCTCAACTTCTCGTCTTTCGTCTACATGGATGTCGACGGCGACGGCAGCTATGGCCAAGCCGACCGGCCGATGGCGGGCATCGTGGTGCGACTCTATGACGAGCGCGGCACTTTCCTTGCCTCGGCGCGTAGCAACGGTGCCGGTTTCGCCAATTTCTCGATGTCGTCGAAGCGCCGCAGCGCGATGATCCAGCGACCCGGAATCTACCGGTTCTCGGTCTCGGTGCCGCCCGGCTGGCGCGCGAGCAGTGCCAACCAGGACCAGGCAGTGCGCCTGCGGGACGCGCCTGGCTCCATGGTAGGCCTCGTCGGCGAGGGTTTGCCGAAACCGGTCGGCCTCGCGCCGGGGCGGACGGCGAGCGGCAGCACGCCGGTGGGGATGGAAGCGACGCTGTCGGTCATGGGCAAGGGCAAATTGCTCGAACGTCACGCGCTGCCTGCGGACGCAGCCTTCCGCTTCCCGCTGGGCGTCGATGCCGATGAAATCGTCATTGCCGGTTCCGGGCTCGACCGGTGGCTCAGGCTATCGGGTTATCCGATCGATCTCGGCCTGTTGGCGCCCGGCGCGCTCGCGCCCGACGCGTCGCTCAAGGCCATCGGCTTTGACGACATAACACCGCGCGGCCTGCGCAAGGTGCCGTCGGGTCACGCCGGGCTCGACTGGCACAATCTCAACGCCATGTCGCGCGATCACACCTCAAACAGCGAAGGCTATGTCAACGGCAACGTGTCGGGCGCCTACATCGCCTATACCAGCAGCGGCCATCCGGCCGAGTTCGGCCGCGCCACGCCCTTCGGCTTCCATTCGGCGATGCTGGCCGCGGCCTGGCTGGCTTCGGAAGGCGAGGTGGCACTGGTGGAAAGCTGGCTGGGGGAAGAGCTGATCGCCAGCGACGAAATCGCGCTGTCGGCGCTGGCGCCGGTCCACTACGCGCCTATGCTTAGGGCGGTGACGCGCATACGCATCTCCACCAGGCATCATTGGCAGGCCGTGTTGGACGATCTCATGCTTGCGCTCTGACGTCACCGGAACCGTGCCGGCGGACCGAGGCTTTGTGGTTGCCTTGGAGGGACATCATAGCCGGCGCGAAGCGGCAGCTATCGACCGCGAGGTACGGAGACGACCCTCCGTGATCATGCGCAATGCGGGTGGCGCATATACGCAAACCTTACAGGACGCCCAATAGGCGGAAATTGAAACGTAATCCCTGCGGCAGGGATTATCGAAAGACAGGTTAGGTGACTCGATCAGGGCGGGGGCAGAGTGGAGCCGTTACCGTTGACGAGCGACGGACCCGCTACCACCGCCGAAAGCTTGCCCTTGCGCATCAGAATCGGCTTCTCGTAAGTCTTCTTCATGCGAATTGCGCTCCTCGAAGATCCCAGCGGATAATCTCATATAAGCAGTTTCTGTCAAGCAAGCGGCCGTTCTGTTCCTGGGGACAGCGTTCTACTGGTGTAACCGCCGCTCAATAGTACGATGGTCGTGGCTGCCGGAGCCGAGTGCGAAAGATATCGCTCGGCGACCCTTGTGTGATGTCTTGCACTTAGCCTTGGCCGCAAGCTCGGCTAGGATGCAGGGGTTGTTATCGCCGCGGGTCGGGACGGCGGGGCTGTTGCGAGGCGGGGGGGAGACCGATGAGGAGATCGACCGACAGGCTGCTGGCGCTGGCGATGCTGATCGTCGGCATTGCCTGTTTCGCCAAGCTCTATCCGGTGCTGGGCGGCAGGCCGCTCGCGACGGCGCGCCTGGAAATCTTCGGCGTGGCTGGCGTGCTGTCGGTCCTTGCCGGGCTGCTTTTCCTTGCCGGCCTGCTGCCGGCGGCGGCAGGGCACGATCCGGCGGCCCCTTTGTTCGGTCGCGACGCCGAGATCGCTCCGGCCGGCCATCCGCGGTTGCGCCGCGCAGCGCTTGCTTTGCCGCTTTTGGCGCTGCTCGTCATCGTCGCCGACCAATTCGGCCCGTGGCGGACGGAAGAGTCTGGCAGCGAACCGGCGAAGGACGTCGCCATCGCGCCGACCGAGCCGGCGCCTCGGTCATCCGAGCCGAAGCCCGAGCCGGAGGCCAGCGCAAAGCCGACTTCGCCGGAGGCGAGCGCAAAGCCGGCCGCGCCCGCACCCGCTCAGGAAATGGCTGCGAAACCCGCGCCGCCCGCAGAGCCGGTCGCGGCTCCCGTCCAGCCGGCGCCGACGGCTGCCGCGCCGGCCGAGTCCGCGCCGCCGGAGCCTGCCCAACCGGCACAGCCCGTCCAGCCGACCGAGCAGACGGCGCTCGCGCCCGCAACGCCGCCGCAGACGGTGGCGCCGCCTCCGCCGGCGCCTCCTGCCCAGCCGACCGCGCCGCAGGGCCACCGCGATGCCGTCGTCTGGCTGGCGGTGTCGCCCGACGGCCACGAGATCATGAGCGCAAGCACCGACCGCATGATCAAGCTCTGGGACATCGACGGCAAGCGGCTGATCCGCGATCTGGGTGAGCACAAGGATATGGCGCGCAGCGCGCTTTTCATGCCCGACGGCAAGACCGCGCTCACCGCCGGCGACGACGGCGAGATCGTGCTGCGGCAGCTATCCGACGCCACGGTGCTGCACGTCTTCTCGTCTGGAGCGAATGGCGGCGTCAGGCAATTGAAGATCAGCCAGGACGGCAAGCTCGCTGTCAGCGGTCACGACACCGGTTCGGTGGTCGTCTGGGATCTGAAGAAGGGGACGGTAGCGCATGTGCTGCCGGGCCACGACTGGTCGGTCAGCTCCGTCGCCATCTCGCCCGACGGCACCAGGGCGCTCACCGGCAGCATCGACGGTGAGCTGAAGCTCTGGGATATCGTTTCGGGCAAGCAGCTGCGCAACTGGCACGGCCACGACCGCGGCGCTTATGGCGCGGTCTTCCTGGCCGACGGCCACCACGCCGTGACCGGCAGCGGCGACCACACGATAAAACTCTGGGACCTCGACAGCTTCAAGGAAGTGCGACGTTTCGAGGGCCATTCAGGCACGGTCTATGCGCTCGCATTGTCTTCCGACGGCAAACGGCTCGGCTCCGTCTCGCTCGACGGCACGGCGCGCGTCTGGAACATGGACACCGGCGCCGAGATCGCCGAATTCGACCCTGGCACCGGGCCGATATACTCGGTCGCCTTTGCCGCCGACGGGACGCTTTTGACAGGCGGCATCGACCGCACCATCCGCGACTGGCCGGCGGCGGGAGGTGATGGGAAGGTGCTGTTTCCGGGTGCGCCGGAATAAGCCTTTATCAGTTCCAAGGTTGTCGGATTCTTGGGTGGCCTCCTTGAGTTGGTCCTCCGGAGCGAAGCCTTTCCGCAAATATTCCCGAATGGGGAGACTTGCGCTATTGATTACTTGTGTCTGCAAATGGGTTGGGGACCTTGAGCAATTTCGAATGGCCGCCTAGGTCGCAAACCGCAGTCTATAGTCCGCGTCGGCCGCGCCCCGGGCCGGCGCTATGCCTCGCCTTAGTTGTGTTGGCTGGTTTCGTTCTGTTCGGTCCGGCCTTAAACTATTACCAGCAATGGTCCGCGATAAAAAAGGCGCGGGCGGCGAACCTGGCCAAGGACTATGCGGAAGAGTATCGCCAGCTTTCTCTACTGGCGGATACAGATAATCCCGACGGGCAATATAAACTGGGGGTTCTGTATTGGCAGGGCCTAGGCGTGGCGCAAAACCGGCAGCACGCTCTCGATTGGTGGCGCAAGGCCGCCGACGGAGGAAACGCCCAAGCGGCCTACGCCATTGGTCGCGCCTACTACGTCGGCGAAGGCGTGGAGAGGGACGACAAGGTTGCGGCGGCTTTTGCAAGAAACGCCGCCGACAAGGAAGACCCGAGCGGGCAGAGTCTGCTCGGTACGCTCTATGCGCGCGGCCACGGTGTCGATCAGGATTTCAACAAGGCTTTCGAATGGTGGATGAAGGCCGCTGCGCGTGGCCAGGTCGATGCGCAAGCCGCCATCGGCAATGCCTACGCGCTGGGCAGCGGGGTCGGCAAGGATGATACGCAGGCGGTTGTCTGGTACCGCAGGGCAGCCGAGCAAGGTTACATCCCGGCGCAGTCGGCGCTGGGCGATGCCTACTCGAAGGGCAAGGGTGTCGGCAGGAGCGATACAGAAGCCGCGTCCTGGTGGCTGAAGGCGGCTAACCAGGGCGACGCGTTCGCGCAGGCAAGTCTCGGGATTGCCTACTGGCAAGGCGCAGGCCTGGCTCGAAGCGAGGTCAATGCGATGCAGTGGTGGCTGAAGGCCGCCAGGCAAGGGAATGTAGCGGCCCAGCTATGGGTGGCCTACTGCTACGCCAATGGCAGGGGTGTGGCCCGAGATAGCAAAGCCGCCGAAAAAATGTGGTTGGAGGTGGCAAAGACAGGCAACGCCGACGCCGAGTTCAGCCTGGGCCAACTCTATTATCTCGGGGCGCTGGGAAAGCCGGACTACCCTGCGGCAGCCAAGTGGTTCCTGAAGGCGGCGGAGCACGGCAACGCGCAGGCCAAGACCTATATCGAACTCATGAAGCAGAACGGGCAGTTCGACAGCAAGACGCTGTGACTGGCATCGCTGGCGAGTGGCGAAAGCGATCGCTACATCGATCTCCCCTCTTGCGGGGGAGATGCCCGGTAGGGCAGAGGGGGGGTGACGGAACGCAACCTCTACAAGGAATTCGCCCGCCATTATGCCAACCCTCTACCTCGTCGAAGCTTCGATCGCCGACCTGCGCCGCGCGCTTGAACATGGAACCGTCACCAGCGTCGAGCTCACCGGCGCGTATCTCAACCGCATCGCGCACTACGACCGTCACGGCATTGCGCTCAACGCCGTGCCCATCCTCAACCCGAAGATGTTCGAGGAGGCGGAAGCGTCCGACTGGCGCCGGCGCGAGGGCAAGACGCTCGGGCGGCTCGACGGTATCCCTTACACCGCCAAGGACAGTTACAAGGCCAAGGGTCTGACGGTCGCCGCCGGCTCGCCGGCCTTCGAGCATCTTGCGGCGAACGAGGACGCTTTCACCATCGCCCGCCTGCGCGCCGCGGGCGCGGTGCTGATCGGCCTCACCAACATGCCGCCGATGGCCAATGGCGGCATGCAGCGCGGTGTCTATGGCCGCGCCGAGAGTCCGTACAACAAGGATTTCCTCACCGCCGCCTTCGCCTCCGGTTCGTCCAACGGTTCCGGCACGGCGACCGCCGCATCCTTCGCCGCCTTCGGGCTTGGCGAAGAAACCTGGTCGTCCGGCCGCGCGCCGGCTTCCAACAATGCCTTGGTCGCCTACACGCCCTCGCGCGGCGTGATCTCGGTGCGCGGCAACTGGCCCCTCGTGCCGACCATGGATGTGGTCGTGCCGCATACGCGGACCATTCCCGACATGCTGGAACTGCTCGACGTCATCGTCGCCGACGATGACGAGACGCGCGGCGATTTCTGGCGCGTGCAGCCCTGGGTGGCGATCCCGAAGGCCTCGGCGCTGCGGCCGGCGAGCTATGCCGCGCTTGCCGTGCAAGGCGCGCTCAAGGGCAGGCGGCTCGGCGTGCCGAAAATGTATATCGACAAGGATGAAGGTGCGGAGCGCCCGATCGAGACCCGCGCTTCGGTGCTTGACCTCTGGCGGCAGGCGGCGCGCGACCTCGGGGCGCTCGGCGCCGAGGTGGTCGAGGTCGATTTTCCCGTCGTGTCCAACTACGAGCGCGACCGTCCTGGCGCTCGCTCCATGGTCGATCGCGGGCTGGTGCCGGTCGAGTTTGCCGAGCGCGAGATCTGGGACCTGTCCATCTGGTCTTGGGACGATTTCCTGCGCGCAAATGCCGATCCGGCCATCCCCGATCTTGCTTCGGTCGACGGCGCAAAGATCTTCCCGCAGCCGCCGGGCACGTTGCGCGACGCCTATGGCGAGGCCGATTTCGATCTGGCGCAGTATGTCGAGCGGGCAAGGCGGAGCGTGGCGCCGCTTGCGGACATTCCAACCATCGAAGCGGGACTGAAAGGCCTGGAGGCGACGCGCCGCGCCGACTTCGAGGACTGGCTCGACGCCAATCGCCTCGACGCCGTGGTGCTGCCGGCGGTCGCCGACGTCGGTCCGGCCGATGCGGACGTCAACGAGGCTTCCGCCCGGCTCGCCTGGCGCAACGGCACCTGGGTCGCCAACGGCAATCTCGTCTGGCGCCATCTCGGCATCCCGACGGTGACCGTGCCGATGGGCGCCATGGCCGATATAGGCATGCCCGTCGGCCTGACCTTCGCCGGCAAGGCCTATGACGACGTGGCGTTGCTGACGATCGCCGGCGATTACGAGCACGCCACAAGGCGCCGCACCGCTCCGCCGCGCACGCCGCCGCTGGCCGACGATGTGTTCGAGCGCAAGGACCCGCCGGCCGGCGATGCTCCGCTCACGCTGGCGCTCACCGCTGAGACGACGCGATCCGGCGGCACCGACGAGATCGCGATCGTGCTGGAAGTCGGCGCGGACGAGCCGGCCAAAGTGAAAGTCCACGTCAACGGAGAGCCTGTCGTCATGCAGGCGGATGGCAATCGTCAGATCGGTCGGGTGGTCGTGCCGGCATCGACGCATCAGGGCTTCCACAGCGTCTGGCGCGGCGCCTATGGCTCGATCGTCACGGCCATTGCGCGCCTGCCCGACGGGCACTGTAAGGGAACCTTCACGATCACTGGCGGGATCGGGTGACAGGCCACCACCGATCTGGCAGAGTGACGATGCGAGGCCGGGCTGGTCTGTACCTTTTACTGCTCGGGAGGGGATACTTTGCACGCTTGCGGATCAGTCCGTTCGGGGGCCGGGCTTCGGTCGAAGCCGATCCGCGCCGCCTTGGCATTGATAGGACTTGCGCTGGCGCTTGACGGCTGCGCCAGTCCCAAGGTTATCGACAGCGCGGTGCCCCAGGCTGCCGCTCCGAAAGCCGCCGCACCGAAGCCTGCTAACGTGGCGGTCGCCTCGCCGGCTGCTCCACGGGCGGCGGAGCCGGTTGTCGCGTCCGAGCCGTCCTGCACCGACCAGTGGAAATCCCACGGTCATACCACCCAGCCGGAGGCGCAGGCCTTCGCGAAAAACTGCCTTGCGGGGCAGGGCGCGGTGGCAAAAATGGTCGACCACAAGACCGTGACGCGCAAGCTGGCCTATCTGGTCGATGCCGAAAAGCCGCTGAGCGGTCTCGAGCCTTCCGACATAGGGGTTTTCTGCCCAGGCTATCTGCGGCAGGATCGCGGCAGCCGCGCCGTGTTCTGGCGTACGCTGCTTGCCGACCTGGTCAGCGCCGAATCCGTCAACAGCAGCTCCGCCGCCTATTGGGAAGAGGACCAGGACCAGTATTCGATCGGCCTGCTGCAACTGTCGCTTTCGGACGAGCAGAGATACCATTGCGGCTTCAAGTCGGAGGTCGACATCACCGATCCCGACCGCAACCTCGCCTGCGGCGTCAAGATCGTGACGATGCTGGTCGGCGCCGACGGCGCGCTGGGCGGCGGCGAGGGCACCGAGATGAAGGGCATCGGCGCCTACTGGCAGAATTTGCGACGGCCTTCGGAAGTGCGCGGCAAGCTGATCGCCGCCACCCGCGCGATCCCGCAATGCGTGGCCGATCCAAGGAACGCCTGAGCGGCGGCAGCTATTCCGAGCTACCCACCAGGTCGACCACCAGCGCCGCCACCCCAAACACTGCGCCGGTGGCGCACACCGCGTTCCAGCCGCCCCAGGCCCAGGCGAGGCCGGCCAGCAGCGAGCCGATCGCTCCGCCGATGAAGAAGATGCCGACGAACAGCCCGTTGATGCGGCCGCGCGCCTTCGGCTGCAGCAGGTTCACGGCGCGGCGGCCGAGCGTCTGATCGCCGGTGACGCCGATGTCGAGCAGCACGGCGCTGACGCCCATGAGGATGAGCGGCAGCCATGCGCCGCCGGCCTTGGCCGCGCCGGCCCCCACGCCGGCCCACGCGGCGACGCCGAGCGCCGCGATTAGCAGGATATGGCAGAGGATCGTTGCCGGGCGCGTAAAACCGCGGTCGCCGGCGCGGCCGAAAATCGGCGTCACCGCCGCACCTCCGGCGCCGACCAGCGCGAACAGCGCAATGCCTTTCTGGCCGAGGTCGAAAGGCGATGCCGAGAGGCGCAAAGCCACCGCCGTCCAGAACACGCTGAAGGCCGCCATCACCAGGCTCGCGGTGAAGGCGCGGCGACGCAGCATCGGCTCCTGACCCAGAAGCCCGATCAGCGAGGCGATGAGCGCGGCGTAGCTCGCATGCGCCGGAGGCCGCCGCCTTGGCAGCGTCAGGCCGAGCAGGACGGCAAGCAGCGCAAGTGCCGCGGCGCTGATGCCGTAAAAGGCGCGCCAGCCGAAGGCGTCGGCGACGATGCTGGCAATCGGACGGGATAGGAGGATGCCGATCATCAGCCCGCTCATCACGTCGCCGATGACGCGCCCTTCCTGTCCCGGCGGCGCCATCGAGGCGGCCACCGGCACCAGCACCTGAATGCAGGAACAGGCGGCGCCGAGCACGAAAAGCACGGCAAGCAGCGAGGCGGCGGACGGCGCGAATGAAGCCACCGCGGCGGCGAGCGCGGCCGCGCACAGCATGCGCAGCACCAGCGCGCGATTCTCGACCAGGTCGGACAGCGGCACCAGGAAGAACAGCCCGGCCGCATAGCCGAGCAGCGTAGCCATCGAGACCAGGCCGCTTTCCGATGCCGCGGCACCCAGCGATGGGCCGATCAATCCGACCAGCGTCTGGGGCGCGAACAAGTTTGTGACGATGATGCCGACCGAGGCGGCGAACAGCAATGTCTGCGAGCGGGTGATGGCGCCGCCGGCAGCATGCGACGGCTGTTCCACGAAGTCGGCCGCCGCGACCCGGGCGTTGTCTGTTCCGTTCATGGCTAGCCTCGCTGTCCGCATATTCGAACGGGACTTTATTCGGACCAGCTATAATGCTACAATTGAAATGATATAATAATGATTATGCGAGTTACGCATGAATATCCATGACCTCGAAGCCTTCGTCGCCGTCGTCGAGACCGGCTCCATCGTCGGCGCTTCGGCCAGGCTCAACCTCACCCAGCCTGGCGTGACGCGCCGGGTGCAGAACCTCGAGCAGCAGTTGGCGACGCCTTTGCTCGACCGCCAGTCGAAGCCGCTGAAACCAACCGCATCGGGCCGCGAGGCCTATGAGCATGGTCGCCGCGTGCTGCGCTCGCTGGACGATCTGAAGGCGGGCGTCTCGCCGGCGGGCGAGGTGAGGGGCGAGTTCCGCCTCGGCATCATGCCTTATCTATCGACCAGCGCGCTGTCCGAGCCGCTCGACAGTCTTCGCGCGGCCTTCCCGCAACTGACGCTGAAGATCACCTCCAGCCTGTCGCCGCGCCTGGTGGAGCAGGTGCTGCACAGCGAGATCGACGCCGTCGCGGTCTGCCTCGCCGAGGGTGTCGCGCCGCCGCCCGAGCTTGTCGGCGACGATCTCGGCGTGCAGGCGGTGCTGCTTGTGGCTTCGCCAAGCCTCGGCGTGCCGAAGCAGGCGGAGCTCAACGATCTCGCGCGCTATTCCTGGGTGCTCAACGAAACCGGCTGCGGCTTCCGCGCCTTCATCCGCCATCGCTTCGAAGTGGCGCGGTTGCCCTTCCATGTCGGCGTCGAGGCGCAGGGTGCGGACTTGCGCATGTCCCTGGTGGCGCGCGGTCACGGCATCGGGGTCGTCACGCCCGGCGCGTTGTCGGGCAGCCAATGGCGCGACGCGGTCGAGGTGGTCGACTGCCCCGGTTTCAAGCCGCAGGTGCGCTGCTGGCTGCTGCACCGCCCGCCGGCCGGCAGGTTGGCGCGCCCGATCGCGGTCTTCCGCGATGCGCTGGCCGAGGCGCTGAAGGGCCCGATGCCGCTGATGTCCTAAAAGCCAGGCGCCTTATCTTCCCCCCGATCGTGGAAAAAGCGATTTCAACATCTTGGCAAAGCTAAGTGTTAGAGACTGCCAGAGGGAGTGGACTGCGCCGTCCTTCGAGTTCGCTATTTCCGGGTCTTGCGATTGGGGCAGGGAAGCGAGCCGCGAATCCCAAAATTTCTGCTGCATGGAAACGAACACGGGCATCACATCATAGCCATCGTCAAATATATTGACTAAGTCGCTCTCTTGGGACGCTCCCCCGTTTTCACCTTGCAGACCACCAATCCACGGCTCATCTCCGTCACGGTGCCTTCAGGGAAAACATTGGCGCTCGCGCCATAACAAAAGGGCAGTATTCCGCCCACTTCTAGCTGCTTGCGGATTTGGCACAGGGCTTCGAAATAGTCGTCTTCTTCAGCAGCGATGACTTTGTTGCAATAGCTGCAGGTGAGCCTGCACCGGGTTCCCACATTATGCGGCGTGAACACCGCCTGCTCGTCACCTCCCGTGTCTCCTCCGATCAGGAACACGGTGTATTGTTCATCCATTGTCATCCCCCGATCTCTTGGCCATCTTAGTTGTGATGATTTATGAGTACAACTGAAAATTGTAGTTGCGCAAGTTGCTGCTTGCTGGTTCCTGGCCTTGTCCTTGACCAGCCTCTCACCCACGCTATCTTCGCGCCATGCCAAAGACAGCCCCTTCCAGCGCCGCACCGCTGATCGTCATCGATCTGCAGACCAATATGTTCGACGGCCGTTTCGAGCCGCCGATCCATGACGCCGACAGGATCGCCGAGCGTGCCGGCCGGCTGATCGGTTGGGCACGCCGTTCTGGCCGCAAGGTGGCCTTCATCCGCCATGACGGGCCGGAAGGCGATCCGCTGGCGCCGGGCGCCTCCGGCTGGCCGGTATGGCCGCAACTCGGCCAGACGGCCGACGAGCCGGCATTCGGCAAAAGCGTCGGCAACGCCTTCTCCAACCCCGACCTGGCCGAATGGGTGGCGGGGCAGGGCGCGAAGGGCGTCGTGCTTCTTGGCGCCCAGACCGATTTCTGCGTCGCCGCCACGGTGAAGGGAGCCTTTGCCGAAGGGCTCGGCGTCACCGTGGTCTCCGACGCGCATTCGACGCTGGACAGCGACAAGGAAAGGGCGCCCGACATCATCGCCCGCCACAACGAGGCATTCGAGGGGCAGGGCGTCCGGATGGCAACGACGGCGGAGTTGGTCGAAGGCTGAGCGCGCCTTCTCCTTCTCCCACAAGGGGAGAAGGGACAAATCCCAACCCAAGGAGCCCATCTTGCCCACTCTCGCTCTCCCCGCTGAAGGAGGCTGCCGCTGCGGCCGCGTGCGCCTGAAGATTTCGGCGAAGCCGCTGCTCACCATGGCTTGTCACTGCACCGGCTGTCAGTCGATGTCGTCCAGTGCCTATTCGCTGAGCGCGGCGATCCCCTCGGAAGGCTTCGAGGTGACAAAGGGCGAGCCGGTTGTGGGCGGCCTGCATGGCGCGTCGAAACATTATTTCTGCGGCTACTGCATGACCTGGATGTTCACGCGGCCGGAGGGGATCGACTGGTTCGTCAACCTGCGCCCGACCATGCTCGACGAGCATGCCTGGTTCGCGCCCTTCATCGAAACCTGGACCAGCGAGAAATTGCCCTGGGCAGCGACATCGGCGGTGCACAGCTACGAAGCGCTGCCGTCCTTCGAGGAATATGAGCCGCTGGTCGCCGAATACGCCGGCACGCAAGGCTGATCAAAAGCAGGGCCGGTCAAAAAACGGCGACCTGGGCAAGGTCGCCGTTGCCATTTCCGTTCATGGTCGACGCGGCCGTTGGGGGCGCATTGTTGGGGATGTGCTTGGGCGTCCGCGTCGACCACGGCGGCCTCATACCGCAGACTTCACCATGGCACATTTGCCGCCCGCTGAAACTTCCGCGAAAACGGTATATGGCGGCGGTTGCACCTGCCTTCCTCCGCACGGAGGAGAAAGCAAGGGTGAAACAGTTTCTATCCCTTGCCGCATTGACCTCGTCCGCCCGACCGGCGACGACTGACGCTTTCCTTTCAATGGATTGCACCGTGGACCAGACTCATTATCTCAACGCCAGGCTCGCCGACGGCATGGTCGCTGACCTCACCGTAGCCGACGGCCGCTTCAGCGCCATCGTGCCTGCAACCAATACGGTCACGCCGCCCTCCGGCGCCATCGACCTCGCCGGCCAGCTCGTGCTGCCGGCCTTCGTCGAGGGCCATATCCATCTCGATACCTCCTTCTATGGCGACGCCTGGCGCCCGCACATTCCCTGCACCAACGGTTTTGACGTGCGCGAGCGGGTCGCCTTCCAGATGAGGAACCTCGATCAGGCAGCGCCGATGGCGGAGCGCGCGAGAAACCAGCTCGAGCTCTGCGTCGGCAATGGCAGCCTTTCCATGCGCAGCCATGTCATGGTCGACGCCGCGGTCGGCTTGAAGCATGTCGAGACGATCCTTGGGGTACGGGAGAAATACCGCGACCTGATCGACATCCAGCTCGTTGCCTTCCCGCAGAGCGGCATCCTGTCCTCGCCAGGCACCGCGGAGGTGCTCGACGAGGCGTTGAAGCTCGGCTGCGACCTGATCGGCGGGCTCGACCCGGCAAGCTTCGACCGCGACGTGAAGGGCCATCTCGATGTCGTCTTCGGCCTTGCCGAAAAGCACGGCGCCGGCGTCGACATCCACCTGCATGACCGAGGCACGCTCGGCCTGTTCGAGATCGAGGAAATAGCGGCCCGGACCAAGGCGTTGGGCATGCAGGGAAACGTCGTCATCAGCCATGCCTACGGGCTGGGCGACATTTCCGCCGACACGCTGGCCGGCGCGGCCGAGCGGATAGCCGCCGCCGGCGTCGCCATCATGACCAACGCGCCCGGCGATCATCCTTTTCCGCCGGTGGCGGCGCTGCGCAAGGCCGGTGTCACCGTCTTCGCCGGCTCCGACAACATCCGCGATTCCTGGTGGCCCTATGGCGATGGCGACATGCTCAATCGCGCCAACATGATCGGCTACCGCTCCGGCTTCTACGAGGACTGGGAACTGGAAGCGGCTTACGACGTGGTGAGCCATGCCGGCGCCAAGGCGCTGGGGCTCGAAGGCTACGGCATCGCCGTCGGCGCCAGGGCGGATTTCGTCACGCTGAAGGCCGAGCATGTGCCGGAAGCGGTGGTGGCGGTGCCGAAGGAGCGCACCGTCTATCGGGCGGGCAGGGATGTGGCGCGGAGTGGCAGGATAAGCGCAAAATCTGATTGAATTAGCAGGCTCTCGTTTGTTGCCGAGCTACAACTAACGCCATCCAAAAGGTCTTTGCAGAAGTCTTTTTGATTACGCGGCATGATCCGCATTGTGGTATCGATATACGGTCGATCGATGCGGGGATATTCATGAACCTGGCGCTGCTTTGTTCGGTTGCATTTTTGGCAGCCTCTTCTCCGGTTCTGGCGGCGGATATTGTTCAGCCGGTCGCGGCGATGCCTTTTTCATGGACCGGCTTCTATGCTGGCGGCCAGGTCGGCGGCGGCTGGAACGACAGCCACTGGTCGGGCGATTTCGTTCCCTTCAACACCAATGGGTCGGGCGGAATTTTCGGCGGCCAGATCGGCTACAACTATCAGATCGGCCAATATGTCATCGGCATTGAAGGCGACCTCGCGGGCTCGACCGTGAAGGGTGACGACCAATGTTCGAATGTCCTAGGCACGGTCTGCGAGACCAAGCAGGATTACCTGGGTTCCGTGCGTGGCCGCCTCGGCTATGCGGTCGATCGCTTCCTGATCTATGGCGACGCCGGTGTCGCCTTCACCAAGTATAAGATCGCTGAGGTCGATTTGGCTGGACAATCCTTCGGCGGCGGCTCGCGCGTCGGCTGGACCGCGGGCCTCGGCGTCGAATATGCCCTCACCGACCATTGGACCGCCGGCGTCGAATAGAACTATTACGACTTCGGCACCAAGGCCGGCGAAAGCGACAGGATAGCGGGCTTCTTCGTCGACAATCACGACACGCAAAATGTCGTCGTCGGCAAGATCAACTACAAGTTCTAGGACAATTCCAGGAAAGTGCGTAGGGGCTTTCCTTAGCGCATTTGCGTAAGAAGGGTCTGAGCAGACCCAGGCGATGGTTCGGGTCGTCACTGCATATGCCCGGTATCCCGTAATTTAGTTTGCATGCATATGTTTCAAGCCACTCTGGCTTCGTGAAGCATTTCACCGTTCGCGCGCAATCCACCGGTTACAGACGCATCGCAAAAGCGGCGCCGGGAAGAGGCGGCACCGGTTTGCGCCGCTGATTTATGGGGGTTTACATGTTCAAAAGTCTCAACCGAATCCGCGCCGCCTTCGCGCAGGCCAGCAAGCGCCGCCGCACGACGCGCGAGCTCAACGAGCTGCCGACCGAGATCCAGAAGGACGTCGGCTGGCCCGACAGGGCCGAGCCGGACGAAATCCGGTTGCCGTTCTAAAACACAGCGCCGCCCCGGCGCGGCCGGCGTGTCGCCGTGCCCCGCCGATGGTGGTGCTGGACACGCAAGGCGGGCCGGCTACCGCCGACGGGTAGTCCTCAGCCTATTTCCGCGACGACTGTCCCTGACACCGGATCGGTCACGCCGAGGTCGCCGCCGAGGTCTTCGAGCATATCGCGGAACGTGTCGAGAATGCCGATCATCATCGGGCGCGCCGCGGCGAGGCTGTCCATATTGTTCCATTCGCCGACCATGCAGAATGTGCGCTCGCCGGTCTTGATAAGGGCGCCCTTGCGAAAGCCCTTGGCGTCCAGCGAGATCTTCGCATGCGCATCGATGAAGGCCTTTTCCTTGCCGGGCTTGGTGCGAAAACGGACGACGTTGTAGGCGGTCATGGCTTCCTCCGCTCAGTTGAGATCAGCCGGCTGGCTTGTAAGCGCCGGCGGCCTTGTTGGCGGCCGCGATCACCGCCTTCATGTCGAGTTCTTCGAGAACGACCATGTCGCTCACCGAACCGCTTGCCCGCACGGCAAGCGTCATGCCCATCCCGGCAATCTGATCCGGCACCTCGCCATTGACGATGACGTCGTAGATGCCGCGCGTGAACATCAGGCTGCTCATCTTGCCGCCCACGCTTTCAAAGAGCGCCTTGATTGCGGCTTCCCGATTCGATCCTTGCATCAGCCCCTTGGCGGCGTGGGGCTCGTAAGTCGCCAATATGGTAACCTTCATGGGATCCTCCTCCAGATATCATGTCCCGGGCTGCCCAATCCTGTGGCCAGCACGGACTTCCTTTCTGACATTTGACGTGGTCTGTGGACCGCCTGGGCAATACGGCAAACCGACGGGTCAGCCGGAGCATGGCTTCGGCTTCCAATAATATGCGTTTTTTCTAATATAACGACAATCCCGCTAGGCGCTGGGGCACCTTGCCGATTTATCGGCCGTCGTGAATGGCCGTCGTTACCCCAGCCACCACCACAGCCCGCCAATCACAAACGCGATGGCCAGCGCAACGCCGACAAGCATCGCATAGGATCCCATGATCATCCCGTTGATGATCTTCTTGATGCTGGCGCGGTCGTTGAGGTTGGGGAAGGGCTCGTTGGGCAGCGCGACCCCGAGGAAATCGCAAAGCGGCGCCCAGCCGTCGCTGACCTTGAACACCAAAAGCTTTTCCGGCGGCACTGCCGCCTTCACCTCGTCGATATAGGAATTGTAGCGCGCCACCGCCTTGTCGCGGTCGTTCATCACGCCCCTCAGCGTTCGGCCCCAGACCAGCTTGCGCGACATGTCGCCGAACTTGCGGCCGAAGGGCGTGAGCCATTCCAGCACTTTGAACTGCCAGACATTCTCGGTGAAGTAGATCGTGTCGATCGTGCTGTCATACCAGGCCTCGGCGCCGCGCGGATGCAGCGTCAACAGCACTTTGGCGTCGGGATAGGCGGCCATCAGCTCGCGCCACACGCAGCAGCCCGGATTGTCGACGGTCGCCCGGTAATTGGAAAAGACCCGGTTCCAGTCGTGCTGGCTGCCCGGCTGGCTGTTCGCCACCTTGCGCCAGAAGTCGAGATGGCCCTTGTTGGCCTTGTTGATGATGACTTCCTGCATGTGGTAGCTCGGAAAGCCCAGCCGGTTCAGCGCGGCGAAAGTCGACCACGTGCCGGTGCGGCCGAAACCGGCCCCGATGACCTCGAGTGTCATGCGCGTCCCCCTTTGGTCCGGATTGATTTTCTCTCGGCTTCCGATTCCTTGGTCGCGATGGTGCGCCTGGCCCACCGATCGCGCAATGACTTTCCATTAGCGCTCGCGCAAATTTGTGGGCCAAATGTCGCCTGGACGATGCGCCATGACCGTTTTGTGTATTCACGCGAAAGGCGCGGCCTGATAATAGGTCAACCAACCTGACCTAAATAAGCACTGCGGGAGGTGCGCCTTGACCCTGTTGAACCTTCTGGCCTCGCGCTCCTCGCGCATGAAGGCTTCGGAAATCCGCGAGCTGTTGAAGCTGCTCGACCAGCCGGACATCATCTCCTTCGCCGGCGGCATTCCCGACTCTTCGCTTTTTCCCGCACAGGCGATCGGCGATGCCTACCAGGCGGTGCTCGGCGGCGCCGAGGCGGGCGCCGCGCTGCAGTATCAGGTCAGCGAAGGTTTCCTGCCGCTGCGCAAATGGCTGGCCGCCTATATGGGCAAGCTCGGCGTTCAATGCGACGAAGGCAATATCTTCATCACCTCCGGCTCGCAGCAGGCGCTCGACTATCTCGGCAAGCTGTTCCTGTCGCCTGGCGACACGGCCCTGGTCACCTGGCCGACCTATCTCGGCGCGCTGCAGGCCTTCAACGCCTATGAGCCGCGCTACGACCGGCTGAACACCGCCGGCGGCAACATGACGCCGGAAGCCTATCGCGCTGCCGCCGCCGCAAATGGCGGCAAGGTGAAATTCGCCTATCTGGTGCCGGATTTCGCCAATCCGACCGGCAATACGCTGGACGCCAAACAGCGCGAGGCGGTGCTCGACCTGGCCGGCGAGCTCGACATCGCCGTGATCGAGGACGCCGCCTACCGCGCGCTGCGTTATGATGGGGAAGGCGTGCCGCCGATCCTGGCGCTCGACTGCGCCCGTTCCGGCGGCATCGATAAGGTGCGCACGCTCTATTGCGGGTCGTTCTCGAAGATACTGTCGCCCGGCATGCGCGTCGGCTGGGTCTGCGCGCCGCATCATGTGGTGGAAAAGCTGGTGCTGATGAAGCAGGCGTCCGACCTGCACAGCCCCTCGATCAACCAGATGGTCATGCACCGCGTCGCCGAGACGATCTTCGACGCCCAGGTGGACAAGCTGATCGGCGCCTACCGCAAGCGGCGCGACGCGCTGCTTGGCGCGCTCGAGGCCAACATGCCCGACGGCATTTCCTGGAGCCGACCGGACGGCGGCATGTTCGTCTGGCTGACGCTGCCGGAAGGCGCCGACGCCACCGAGCTTTTGGCGCGCTCGGTCAAGGAGGCGCGCGTCGCCTTCGTGCCGGGCAACGCCTTCTACGCCGACGGCACCGGCCGCAACACGCTGCGCATGTCGTTCACCCTTGCCGACGACCGCGCGGTGAACGAAGGCGTGCCGAGACTGGCGAAGCTGCTGCGAGGATAAGCCTTCAATCACCGCCGTCTCGCGCAGGCGTGATTGGTAGTGCGCAGGCGTGATTGTTCGCGCGGCCGATTCCTCGGTTAGTGTCGCGACCGATCCAACACCCCCTGGATCGACCCGACCGTGGGGTCCCACCTCCATGGTCCAAACGAAAGAGCCCCGACGGCCTCCACCGGCGGGGCTTTTTCGTTTTCGCCTGTCCGCGAAATGTCAGCGAGTGGGCAAGGGGAGCCGCGGGGATTTTCTCCGCGATGGGAAGTCTCTGTCGGCCTGCATCGTTCATTGCCACAGGTTCAGGTAGGCCGCTGCAGGGAATGAGCCCTTCCGCAAGAATCCGACACCGCCGCCATGCGGCCGTTTTGGCGCAGCCGGAAAAGACGCCCGGCTCTTGTCGGGAGAGGCGGGCAAGGCTCATATGCGAGAGTGCACGAAGAGGATTGCATGGTGAATGACGCATCGCCCCGCGTGACGCTGCTGCTCGGCAGCGCGCCGGATGTCATGCGCTGCGTTGCGTGGCCCAAGCATACATTCGCCAGCATCGTCGCCATCAACAACGCCTGGCGCGTGCGCCCCGACTGGGACGTTCTGGTGCATGCCGGGGATTTTCCGCCCGACCGCATGCCGCGCCCGCAGGAACTCAGGCAAGCCGAGATCTTCAGCGCCGCGCATTATGTGCCGGCGCAGAACAGCTTTGGCGGCTTCGTCTATGCCGGCGCCACCATGTCGCTGACGTCGGCCTATTGGAGCATTCACAGCCAGAAGCCGGACGTGCTCGCCCTTCTGGGCTGCGACATGATCTATGACGGCGCCGGCAACACCCATTTTTACGGTGTCGGCCGCGCCGATCCGCTGCGCGACGACGTCACGCTGCAGAGCCTCGAGGCCAAATCCGCGCGCCTTCTTTTCCATGCGCTGCGGCGCGGCACGCTGTGCATCAACCTGTCGGACCTGCCGCGCAGCAGGCTGGTTTTCCCAAAGCTCTCCTTCGAGGACGTGCAGGTGTTGTCCATGTCGCGAGTCCTGGCCATGCAGGCCGAGTTGTATGCAGGATTCGACCGTGAGGCGGTTCAGGCGGCCGAGGCGATGGAGCGCGAGTTCGGCTACTTCTACGAGGACGGGATGTACTGGAAGCATCTCGGCGAGATAGACCGGGCAAAGCTTGCTGGCATCGATCGGCTCTGGATGGCGGCTGCCGCGGGCCTAGCGATGCCGGCGGTCGCCGAATGCAGCGCGGCGGAATAGAGATCGTCATCGGCCGCCGTCACGCAAAGTTGCTCGGTGCCGCTCGGCCCTTTCAGATAGGCTCTACGATCGCTGTCAGGGAGGACGGCCATGATCCCACGCCCAAGCCTCGTCGCATGCGCCTTCGCTGTCTTCGCCACCCAGGCGTTTGCCTTCGAGATATCCAGCCCGTCCGTCTCGGACGGCAAATGGGATGCGAAATACCTCGGCGACAAGGCCGGCTGCGGCGGACAGAGCGTCTCGATCGCGCTTGCCTGGAAGGATCCGCCGGCCGGCACGAAAAGCTACGCGCTGACCATGTTCGACACCGATGCCAATGGCGGCAAGGGTTTCTGGCACTGGCTGGCCTGGGACATCCCGGCGAGCGCCAAGGGACTGCGCGAGGGCGCCGGCGCGCAGGCCGGCAAGCGCATGCCCAAGGGCTCGGTGCTGGGCAAGGGCGGCGTCGGTCGCGCCGGCTATTTCGGCCCGTGCCCGCCGCCCGGCAGCGGCGACCATCACTACGTCTTCACGCTCTATGCGCTGGGTGAAAAGACATTGCGCATACCGGCCAACCCGTTGCCGGAGATGGTCTCGGTCGCCGCCAAGAGCTCCGCGCTCGGCCAGGCGACGGTTACGTATACGTATAGGAGGTAGCGGGGCGCCGGCGATAGCCAAATCTCCACCCTTGTGGGGGAGATCAGCAGTCACTCCGCCGCCTCCAGCTTATCCTGCGTCTTCGTCTCGAAGTCGCGGGCGTCATGGCGCTCGCGCAACTGGAAGGCCGGGTCGCCGGACATGCGGTTGACCATGCGCCCACGGCTTACCGCCGGGCGCGCGTCGATCGCGTCGGCCCAGCGCTGCACATTCTTGTATTCATGCACCGAGAGGAACTGGGCGGCGTCGTTGTAGCTGCGGCCCTTGGCGAGCCCGCCATACCAGGGCCAAACCGCCATGTCGGCGATCGTGTAGTCTGGCCCGGCGAGATATTCGCTCTCCGCCAGCCTGCGGTCGAGCACGTCCATCTGCCGCTTGGTCTCCATGGCGAAGCGGTCGATCGCATATTCGATCTTGTGCGGCGCATAGGCGTAGAAATGGCCGAAGCCGCCGCCGAGATAGGGCGCCGAACCCATCTGCCAGAAGAGCCAGGAAAAGGTCTCTGCCCGCGCCGCGCGCTCGGTCGGCAGAAATTCGCCGAATTTTTCCGCGAGATAGGTGAGGATCGAACCGGATTCGAACACGCGCACCGGCTTCGGCTCGCTGCGGTCCATCAGCGCCGGGATCTTCGAGTTCGGGTTGACCCCGACAAAGCCCGAACCGAACTGGTCGCCATCGCCGATCTTGATCAGCCAGGCATCGTATTCCGCTCCCTTATGGCCGAGCGCCAGGAGCTCCTCCAGCATGATCGTCACTTTCTGGCCATTGGGCGTGGCCAGCGAATAGAGCTGCAGCGGGTGCTTGCCGACCGGCAGTTCCTTCTCATGCGTGGGGCCTGCGATCGGCCGGTTGATCGAGGCGAACTCGCCGCCGTTCGGCTTGTTCCAGGTCCAGACTTTCGGCGGGATGTATTGGTCCATGTCGGAGGCCTTGTGTGTCGTGAGGGGCGGGAAAGTCTGCCACGGATGCCGATAGACTTAGGTGCGGTTTTGCGCGCGTCAAAGAAAAAAGTTCAATCTTCGTTGAACTAGCGCTTGTGCCAAGCCGTCAAGGGGGAAATCCGCCCTTGCGTCGCGCGCCTTCGGCCATACTTATAGGCAAAGACCCGCAACGCAGGATGGATCGATGACCATCGGGAAAATTTCGCGCTCCGTCGTTGCCGTGCGCGCCACCGTGCCGGACGACGCTTTCACCGCCAATGCGCTGGGCACGCGCCGCGAGGGCAGCGGCGTCGTGATCCGCGACAATGGCCTTGTGCTCACCATCGGCTACCTCATCACCGAGGCCGAGGAAGTGTGGCTGACCGACCAGGACGGCCGTGTGGTCGCGGCCCACGCGCTGGCCTACGACCAGGAGACCGGTTTCGGCCTCGTCCAGGCGCTGTCCCCGCTTGGCCTGCCGGCGGTCCAGTTCGGCAACGCCAGGAAGGCCAATATCGGCGACTCCGTGACGCTCGCCGACGGCATCGGCCAGCAGGTCGACGCCCACATCGTCACCAAGCAGGAATTCGCCGGCTACTGGGAATATCTGATCGACGAGGCGATCTTCATCGCACCGGCGCACCCGTCCTGGGGCGGTGCCGCGCTGTTCGACCGCGACGGCAAGCTGCTCGGCGTCGGCTCGCTGCGGTTGCAGATGAGCCGTGCCGGCGAGGTCGCCGACATCAACATGGTCGTGCCCATCGATCTTTTGACGCCGGTCCTCGACGATCTCATCAAGCGCGGCCAGACCACGACGGCGCCGCGTCCGTGGCTCGGCGCCTTCTCGGCCGAGTCGAACGGCATGGTGGTGGTGATGAGCGTCGCCGAAGGCGGTCCGGCCGCGGAGGCAGGGCTGCGCCAGGGCGACATCATCTCCGACGTGCGCGACGGCGAGGTTGACGGACTGGCCGATTTCTACAGAAAACTCTGGCAGAACCCGGCTGGTTCGGAAATCCCGCTGCGCGTCGTGCGCGACGGCCGCGAGACCTGGCTGCGCGTCAAGTCCGCCGACCGCAATTCCTTCCTGAAGAAGCCGCAGCTGCAGTAGGCTCGGCGCCCTTATGCATCCCAGGCTGCTGAAGACCTTTCTGGCGGTCGCGCGAACGCGCAACGTCACGCGTGCGGCGCAGGAGGTCAATCTCGCCCAGTCGAGCGTCAGCGACCAGATCCAGGCGCTGGAGGCCGAGCTTGGCGCCAGCCTCTTCACCCGCTCGCGGCAGGGGCTGGACCTGACGCCGGCGGGCGGGGCGCTGAAACCCTATGCCGAGGAACTGCTGGCGCTCGCCGACGACGCGAGGGCCGCCGTCGATGCGACCAGGGCCGGGCCGGCCGGCGGCCTGTCGATCGGCGCGCTGGAGACGATCGCCTCGGCAAGGCTTGCCGGCTGGCTCGCCGACTTCCGTGCCGCGCATGCCGATATCGACATCAAGCTCAAGATCGCCGGCAGCGGCGAGTTGCTGCGACGGCTGGGTGACGGCGAGATCGACGTCGCTTTCTGTTTCGAGCGGCCCCCCGAGCTTGAAGATGCCGGCGCGCCGGACCGGCGCCTTGCCAGGCGCGTGGTGGCGGTCGAGCCGCTTGCGCTGATCGCGCCGCCTGCCGACAACCGCGCCGATGTCGATCTGGCGACCCTGGCCGAAAAGCATTTCGTCGCCACCGAGACCGGCTGCGTCTACCGCGCCATGGTCGACAAGGCGTTCGCCGGAGCAGGTCTGGGCAAGCCAAGCCTTGCCGCCGAAGCCGGCAGCATCCACGCCATAGCCGGGCTGGTGGCGGCCGGCGCCGGCTTTGGCCTCGTGCCGAGGTTGGCGGTCGCCGCCGCGATCGATCGCGGCGAGGTGGCCGAGCTTGCCTGGCCCGGCCCGGTCCGCTCGGCCGACGTCGTGATGACCTGGCGCCGCCGGCGCGTCCAGCCGCCGGCGCTGAAGGCGCTCTTAACAGCAATAGGCAAGGGCTTCGCGCCGGTCACACCAGCCGGTGCCCGCCCTCGACATGCAGCGTCTCTCCCGTCGTGAAGCCGTTGCCGATCAGGAAGCGGATCGCGTCGGCAATGTCTTCGGGCAGCCCGACGCGTCCCGCGGGTAACCGCTTCGCCATGGCGGCCAGGGTCTCAGCCTTCCTGTCGCCCGCGACGAATTCCCAGATCGGCGTGTCGACCCAGCCCGGGGAGACGGCGTTGACGCGGATCGGCGCCAGCTCGACGGCCAAAGCCCGCACCAGCCCTTCCAGCGCCGCGTTGACCGCCGCGACCACCGAGCCGCGGGCCGCCGGCCGGTAGGCGGCAATGCCCGACACGAAAGTGAGCGAGCCGGTTGGCGGCAGCTTCGGCGCGCCATGCTTGGCAAGCAGCAGCGGCCCGTAGAACTTGCTCTCCACCACCCGCTGCGCGGCTGAAAGCTCGATCTCCGGCAACAGCCGGTAGGCGCCTTCGATTGCAGCCGCGGTGCTGACGATATGATCGAGCGGCCCGATACGCTCGAAAAGTGCGGCGACCTCATCCTCTTGGCTGATATCGACCGCCGCCGTTTCGAGCATCCCCGGCCGGCCGAGTTCTTCCCGCGCCGCGCCCAGCTTCGCCTCGCCACGCCCGGCGATGACGACGCGCGCACCGTCCCCGAGGCATCGCCTGGCGAGCGCCAGTCCCATGCCCGAGCTGCCGCCGACGATCAGGATTGTCTGCTTGTCCATGTCCACGCCTTTCCTTTGCATGGACAGGGTTTGACAGGCCGAGACGCGAAGCGGAAACGGAAGAAATCGATGGCGCGATCGGAAGCTCCGATAGCGAGGTCCGCGGGCTCGCCGAATTACACCGCAAGCCTGGCATAACCGGTCGCGCGACCTGGCCGCGCACGAAATCCGCCGGCTGCGGTTCCCCCTTGAGGAAACCCCGACAGCGGCAACCTTGACTTGGGCCGAGCCCGATCCAGATGCACAGTACGGGCTCCCGAGTTCATGCATTCCGCACCACTCCTGATCGTCGACGCCTTCAGCAGACGAATGCCCGCCGAAAGGAGACATCCGTGAACAACAAGTCGCTTATCCTGCTGACCACGTCGCTGGTTTCCGGCCTCGCATTGTCGCTCGGTGCGACGACTATCGCGTCCGCGCAAAGCGCGACGACCATGGTGGTCGGCGCCGATACGACGTTCCCGCCCTTCGAGACCGAGACGAACGGCCAGGTCACCGGCTTCGACATCGATATGATCAATGCGATCGCCAAGGCCGAGAGCATGACGGTCACCCTGAAAACGCTGCCGTTCGACGGCATCATCCCCAGTTTGCAGGCAGGTTCGATCGACGCCGCGGTCGCCGGGATCACGATCAAGAAGAGCCGCATGCAGAACGTCGAGTTCAGCGACGCCTATTACAAATCCGGCCTTTCGGTGTTGGTGAAGAAAGACTCCGACATCAAGAGCTTCGACGACCTCAAGAATGGCCATGTGGTTGCCACCAAGAAAGCAACCTCATCCGTCGACTATCTGACCGGCCATGGCGTTCAGCAGGACTATATCAAGCAGTTCCAGAGCATCGACGCCGCCTATCAGGCGTTGGAAACCGGCGGAGCGGACGCCGTCATCTTCGACAATCCGGTCAACCTCAATTTCAAGGCCGCCCATGACGATGTCCAGACCGTCGGTCCTTTGCTGACCGGCGAATATTACGGCATTGCCGTCAGCAAGCAGAAGCCTGAGCTGGTCGGGAAGATCAATGACGGCCTCGCCAAGATCAAGCAGAGCGGCGAATACCAGAAGCTTTTCGATAAATATTTCGGCGGCGATACCAGCGGCGTGGTCAAGGACGTGCAGAAGCCGGATGCCGTCGCGATCTCGGGCTGAGCCTGGTTCTGATCGTGTGAACGACTGATCTTTCCGGGCCGTCTTGCCAATGATGGCCCGGAAGTTGACCCAGGGCACGTTCATGGACCCTATAAGACAAAACCTACCTGTCCTCCTCGACGGCTTGCGGCTGACCATCCAGTATTCGGTCGTCGCCATCATTCTGATGGTGGCCATCGGCCTGGTCGCGGCGCTGATGCGGCTGTCGACGATCGCGCCGCTGCGCTGGATCGCGACCGGCTATGTCGAGATTTTCCGCTCCACCCCACTTTTGGTGCAGCTTTTCTTCATCGTGCTCGGCTTGCCGGCGATCCTGCCCGTCAACCGTTGGTTCGGGCAACTGACCTATCCCATCCTCGCCGCCGCCCTCACGCTCAGCCTCAATGAAGGCGCCTATGTCACCGAGATCATCCGCGCCGGCATTCTGGGCGTCGACCGGGGGCAGAAGGAAGCGGCGCAGTCGATCGCCATGAACGGCTTCCAGACGATGCGCTACATCGTCCTGCCGCAGGCGTTCAAGCGGATGATCCCGCCGCTGGTCAACCAGGCTGCCCAGACCATCAAGGACACCTCGCTGCTGGCGCCTGTCGGCATTGCGGAGCTTGTCTACAAGGGCCAGATCGTCATTGCCGAGACCTTTGCCTCCTTTGCGATCTGGGGGCTGATTGCCGCCCTCTATTTCATCCTCATCTTCTCGCTCTCGAAGTTCTCGTCCTACCTGGAGAGGAGGCTTCAAGTTGATAAACGTTAAGGACCTTCACAAGTCCTTCGGCCATAACGAGATCCTCAAGGGGATAACCACCCATGTGGGGGAAAAGGAGGTCGTCGTCGTCATCGGCCCCTCGGGGAGCGGCAAAAGCACGTTCCTGCGCTGCTTGAACGGGTTGGAGACGGCTACCAGCGGCGAGATCGAAATCGCCGGCATGGTGCTGACCGATCCGAAGACGAACATCCACCAGTTGCGCCAGCATGTCGGCATGGTGTTCCAGCAGTTCAACCTGTTCAAGCACCTGACCATCCTGGAGAACGTCACGATCGGGCCGCGCAAGGTCAAGAAGATCCCGACTGAGGAGGCCAACAGGGTCGCGCGCGAACTGCTGGCCAAGGTCGGCCTCGTCGGAAAGGAAGAAAGCTACCCCGACGAGCTTTCCGGCGGCCAGCAGCAGCGCGTGGCGATCGCGCGCTCGCTGGCTATGGGACCGAACGTCATGCTCTTCGACGAGCCGACCTCGGCACTCGATCCCGAAATGGTGGGCGAGGTGCTTCAGGTCATGAAGACTCTCGCCGTCGAGGGCATGACGATGGTGGTCGTCACCCATGAGATGGGCTTTGCCCGCGAGGTCGGACATCGTGTGATCTTCATGGATGACGGCATGATCGTCGAGGAGGGAGCGCCCAAGGCGCTTTTCTCGGATCCGCAGAGGAACCGCACGAAGAGCTTCCTGGCGAAGATCCTTTAGACTCTCCTGCTGACAGAAACTGGCACGAGAGGAGGCTACATGGGCCGCGGAATCGGCGAGACTGTCTCCCGATCAGCAATGCGGCAGAGGTGACGATGGCCCCGATCAAGGTCGATCCGGACAAGGTTCGCGAATTCCCCGATGCCGAAAGCTTCTACGCCTGGCTGGCCGACAACCACGCCGGCGAAAGCGAAGTCTGGATCAAGGTCCACAAGGTTGGTTCCGGTCTCGCCTCGATCACGCCGAAGGAGGCGGTCGACGTCGTGCTCTGCTTCGGCTGGATCGACGCGGTGCGCAAGTCGCTCGACGACAAAAGCTTCCTGCAGCGCTACACGCCGCGCGGCAGGAAGAGCATCTGGAGCAAGATCAACATCGACAATGTCGCGCGCCTGACCGAGGCGGGCCGCATGACCGAGCATGGCCTGCGCGAGGTCGAGGCGGCCAAGGCCGACGGCCGCTGGGACCGTGCCTATGGCGGGTCGAGGGAGATGACCATCCCGCCCGACCTGCAGGCCGCGATCGATGCCGAGCCGAAGGCGAAGGAGATGCTGGAAAAGCTTTCCGCCCAGAACCGCTTCGCGCTCGCCTTCCGCACCCACAACATGAAGACCGAAGCCGGGCGCAGGAAGAAGATCGCCGATCTCGTCGCTATGCTGGCGCGCGGCGAGACGATCCATCTGCAGAAGAAGTAGGGCATGATCCCGAACCGAAGGACCGCGTCTAGCGAAAAGTGGTTGCTGGTTTTCGGAGAAGATCATGCCTCACTAAGACCGCAATCAAAAACGCCGCCCGGAGGGGCGGCGTTTTCGGGAGCGATGATCCTGAACCCTTTTGCAAGCGGTCCCGGATCATCCGGTCATGAAGTTCGAAACGCGTCAGGCCTTACGCGGCCTTCTTCGCAACATGCTTCTTCGCATGGTGCTTGCGCACGTGGTGCTTCTTCACGTGATGCTTCTTGGCATGATGCTTCGAGTGCTTCCTCACGTGATGATGCTTGCGAGCATGATGACGGTGATGCTTGCGGTGATGCTTCTTGTGCGGGCCATTGCTGGCCGGCTTGGCGGCATCGGTCGCTGCCGGCTTCGCGGCTTCGGCGGTCGCAGCCGGAGCAGTGGTGGTCGTCGTGGTTGCGGCGGTCGTAGCGGCGTTGGCTTCGGTGGTGCCGAGCGCCGGCACCGCAAAAGCGAGCGCGACGGCAAGGCCGAGTGCGGAAAGAAGGGTCTTTTTCATAATCGGCATTCCTTGGTTAAGAACAATGTCTTTTGTCGCGCGCCGCAAATCATCGGCTGCTCCGGTGCCGCTTATGACAGCCGCCTTTTTCGCGAGTTTTTCCCGACTGTTGAATCTTGTTTCCAGATTGTGTCTGGCGCTTTCCCTAGCGGAAGGGGATGGCCGCGTGGCGAGCGGTCGGCAACTGTCATCTTGGCGATCAGACACCTGCTTGCGATGAAGGTGGCCTGGCTGGTTTGAGGGTAGGCCTTTCATGAGCCCAATCGCGCGATGCGTGCGAATTCCGCGCCCTAATCATTCGATCCGATCGATGCCATCTTGCTGTCGACGAACCCGAACAGGAGCAGGAACAATGACCACCAACACAGATCATTCCGGCAAGGTGGCGCTCGTCACCGGCGGCAACCGGGGCATCGGCCTGGAGACGGCGCGCCAGCTTGCGGAACTCGGCTTCACCGTGCTGATCGGCGTGCGTGATCTTGCCAAGGGCGAGGCGGCGGCGAAGCGGCTTGGCGGCAAGGTCGAGGCCATCGCGTTGGATGTCGCCGCGCCTGAGGCGGCAGCCCGCGCCGCGGCCGAAGTCGAACGCCGCTTCGGCCGGCTCGACGTTTTGGTCAACAATGCCGCGATCCACTATGACCCTTCGGCACGGGCGCTCGAGCCCGACTGGACGATGATCCGCGAGGCATTCGAGACCAATGTCTTCGGCGCCTGGCGTGTCGCGGTCGCCTTCGCGCCGCTGCTCGGTGCCGCCGGCCACGGCAGGCTGGTCAACGTCTCGTCGGAGGGCGGTTCACTCGCTTCGATGGGAGCCGGCGCGCCGGCCTATTCGACCAGCAAGGCGACGCTCAACGCCCTGACCCGCATCCTGGCCGCGGAACTGCGTGGCGCGGGCGTGCTGGTCAACTCGGTCTGTCCCGGCTGGGTCGCGACCGACATGGGCGGCCCTGGCGGACGCCCGGTCGCGCAAGGCGCGGCCGGCATCGTCTGGGCCGCGACCTTGCCCGACGACGGCCCGACCGGCGGCTTTTTCCGCGATGGCAAAAAGCTGCCGTGGTGAACAGGCGTCGGTGGGAAGGATATTTCCCAATTTGGGTAAATTTCTCTTGTTCCCAGTTTGGGAAATGGCTATATGGGTGCATGCAAATCGTCAGCAGGAAAGCGCTCGTCACCCTCTGGACGAAGCACCCGCAATCAAAAATGCCACTGACGGCCTGGTTCAATGCATCGAGCAAGGGCAGAGTGGAAGGGACCGGCTGACATCAAGGAACAGTTCGGCACGAACGTCGATTTCGTAGCTGATGACCGAGTGGTGTTCGACATTGCGGGCGATAAGTACCGGCTGATTGCGCATGTCAGCTATACGTTCAAGAGGGTGCTCATCAAGTTCGTCGGCACCCACGCTGAGTACGACAAGATAGACGCGGAGAAGGTGTGATGGACAACATCCGACCCATTAAGACGGAAGCCGATTACGATTGGGCGATTGCGGAGATCACTCGCTATTTTGACAAGGAGCCGGTTCCCGGCACGCCTGACGCTGATCGTTTCGATGTTCTTGCTGAACTCATCGAAGCATACGAGGCAAAACACTACCCTATCGCGGAAACCGACCCGGTGGACGCGATCACTGCTCATATGGAGATGGCCAATCTCAGCAGGCACGCGCTGGTAAAGCTGCTCGGATCGGCGTCGCGTGCATCTGAGATTCTAGCCCGCAAGCGAGCGCTGACGATGGACATGGCTTTCAAGCTCAATCGTGAGTGGCATATCCCCGCGGAGGTCTTGATCGTTCCTTATCACTTGGTCGACCAGGGCGACAAAAAGGATAAAAAAGCCGCCGCTCGCGCTTGATCGTCCTGGAGCGTCTCATCGACGCGTGACCGCCTCTTGATCGTCTCCGGCAACCGGTCGTCCCATTCATCCGCCATGCTACGAAAATAGCATTCCAGGCTCGCGAAATGTGATGCTAGGCTTGCGCCCGTGCACCCAAGGCACACCGCGGCCAGCCCGCAAACCGGAGGCCCGCAGGAGGAGGAGCGGCAGAGCGGGATCGAGGCTCCAATCCGAAAGAACTGTTGAACCATCGCGAGGCAGCCGCGTTTCCCGTGGTTGCCACCAGGGAGGAACCACCAGTGAAAGCATCCTATCTCGTCTCGGCCGCGCTCCTTGCGGCATCCGCAATGCCGGCGGCGGCCGGCGAAATCTCCGACGGCAAGGTCAAGATCGGCATTCTCAACGACCAGTCGGGCGTCTATGCCGATTTCGGCGGCAAGTGGTCGGTCGAGGCCGCCAAGATGGCGGTCGAGGATTTCGGCGGCAAGGTGCAGGGCGCGCCGATCGAGATCGTCAGCGCCGACCATCAGAACAAGCCCGACATCGCCTCCAACATCGCGCGCCAGTGGTACGACACCGAGCAGGTCGATGCGATCATGGAACTCACGACGTCCTCCGTTGCGCTCGCCGTCCAGGGGCTTTCCAAGGAAAAGAAGAAGATCGACATCGTCACCGGCGCGGCCTCCACCGACCTTACCGGCAAGCAATGCTCGCCCTACGGCTTCCACTGGGCCTATGACACGCACTCGCAGGCCGTCGGCACCGGCGGCGAGCTGGTCAAGCAGGGCGGCGACAGCTGGTATTTCATCACCGTCGACTACGCTTTCGGCTATTCGCTGAAGGACCAGACCGCCAAGCTTGTCGAGGCAAGCGGCGGCAAGGTGCTGGGCGAGGTGCGCTATCCGCTCGGCTCCACCGACTATTCCTCCTTCCTGCTCCAGGCGCAGTCCTCCGGCGCCAAGATCGTCGGCCTCGCCAATGCCGGTCTCGACACCTCCAACTCGATCAAGCAGGCGGCCGAATTCGGCATCGTTGCCGGCGGCCAGCGGCTTGCGGCGCTCCTCTTCACGCTCGCCGAAGTGCATGGGCTTGGCCTCCAGGCGGCACAGGGCGTTGTGCTGACCGAAGGGTTCTACTGGGACCGCGACGACAAGAGCCGCGAATTCGCGCAGCGCTTCTTCAAGCGCACCGGCCGCATGCCGAACATGATCCAGGCCGGCACCTATTCGGCGGTGACGCAGTATCTGAAGGCCATCGACAAGGCCGGCACCGACGCGACCGAGGCGGTGGCCAAGGAACTGCACGAAATGCCGGTCAACGACGTCTTCACCGCCAACGGCAAGGTGCAGGCCGACGGCTCGATGGTGCACGACATGTATCTCTACCAGGTCAAGAAGCCGGAAGAGTCGAAGAAGGACTGGGACTACTACACCTATCTGGCGACCATTCCCGGCGACAAGGCCTTCATGAAGGCCGAAGACAGCGGCTGCCCGCTCGTCACCAAGTGACGCTCGACACCGCCACCGCTGTCCGCCCGGACAGCACCGACAAGACGCCGCGGGTGGTGCTTTCCGCCCGCGGTCTCAGGCGCGACTTCGCCGGCTTCGTCGCGGTGAAGGATGTCGACCTCGACGTCCACCAGGCCAAGATCCATGCGCTGATCGGCCCGAACGGCGCCGGCAAGACCACCATCTTCAACCTCTTGACCAAATTCCTGCAGCCGACCAGCGGCAGGATCGAATTGCTCGGCACCGACATCACCCGCGCGCCGCCGGCGAAAGTGGCGCGCATGGGCCTCGTCCGCTCGTTCCAGATATCGGCGATCTTTCCGCACCTTTCCGTGCTCGACAATGTGCGCGTGGCGCTGCAGCGCCCGGGCGGGCTTGGCTATCAGTTCTGGCGCCCCGTCTCGGCGCTGGACGAGCTCACGCCGAGAGCGCGCGAGCTGCTTGCCATCGTTGGCCTCGACGACGCGGCGCATCGTCTCGCCGGCGACCTCTCCTATGGCAGGAAGCGCGTGCTGGAGATCGCCACGACATTGGCGCTCGACCCGAAGGTGCTTCTGCTCGACGAGCCGATGGCCGGCATGGGGCATGAGGATGTCGGCACGATTTCCGGCATCATCCGCTCGCTGGCGAAGGACCGCGCCGTGCTGATGGTGGAGCACAACCTCACCGTGGTCGCCGATCTCTGCGACTGGATCACCGTCATGCAGCGCGGCCAGGTGCTGGCGGCCGGCGACTACGCGACGGTGAGCAAGGACGAGCGCGTGCGCGTCGCTTATATGGGGACCGAGCATGAGTGAGCCGCTGCTGGCCGTGCGCGACCTCCACGCCTGGTACGGCGAGGGCCATGCGCTGCACGGCGTCAACCTCGACGTCATGCGCGGCGAGACCGTCACGCTGCTTGGCCGCAACGGTGTCGGCAAGACGACGACGCTGCGCGCCATCATGGGGCTGATCCGCAAGCGCGCCGGCTCCGTCACCTTCAACGGCAAGGAACTGATCGGCCTGCCGCTGCACCGCGTCGCCCATCAAGGCATCGGCTTCGTGCCGGAGGAGCGCGGTATCTTCGCGACCCTCACCGTCGACGAGAACCTGATCCTGCCGCCGGTCGTGGCCAAGGGCGGCATGAGCGTGGAAGAAATCTTCGAGCTCTTCCCCAACCTCAAGGAGCGCCGCAACAGCCAGGGCACGAAACTGTCCGGCGGCGAGCAGCAGATGCTGGCCATCGCCCGCATCCTGCGCACCGGCGTCGAGATGCTTTTGCTCGACGAGCCGACCGAAGGCCTGGCGCCTGTCATCGTCCAGCGCATCGGCGAATTGCTGACGACGCTGAAGAAGCGCGGCATGACCATCCTTCTGGTCGAGCAGAATTTCCGCTTCGCCGCCCGCATCGCCGACCGCTTCTATCTGATGGACCACGGCAAGGTGGTGGAGGAGTTCCCGGTCGGCCAGCTTTCCGCGCACACCGACAAGCTGCACGAGGTGCTGGGAGTATGATCGCGCCATGATGACGGTCTTCGGCATCCCCATCCAGGCACTGCTCGGCCAGCTTCTCGTCGGTCTGATCAATGGTTCGTTCTATGCCATGCTCAGCCTCGGCCTCGCCGTCATCTTCGGCCTGCTGCGCATCATCAATTTCGCCCATGGCGCGCTCTATATGCTGGGCGCCTTCATCGGCTATCTGCTGCTCGTGCATTTGGGCATCGGCTATTGGCCGGCGCTGGTCCTGGTGCCGCTTATCGTCGGCCTGTTCGGCATGGTGGTCGAGCGCCTGGCCTTGTCGCGGCTCTACCGCCTCGACCCGCTTTACGGCCTGCTCTTCACCTTCGGCCTCGCCTTGGTGATCGAAGGCGTGTTCCGCTATTACTACGGCGTCTCCGGCAACCCTTATGCCGTGCCGACGCTGCTTGCCGGCGGCACCAATCTCGGCTTCATGTTCCTGCCCAATTATCGCGGCTGGGTGGTGGTGGCCTCGCTCATCGTCTGCATCGGCACCTGGCTGCTGATCGAGAAGACCAGGCTCGGCTCCTACCTGCGTGCGGCGACCGAGAACCCGGAGCTGGTGCAGGCCTTCGGCGTCAACGTGCCGCTGCTCTTGACGCTCACCTACGGGCTGGGCGCGGCCCTTGCGGGCCTGGCCGGCATCCTCGCCGCGCCCGTCTACCAGGTCAGCCCGCTGATGGGCTCCGACCTCATCATCGTCGTCTTCGCCGTCGTCGTGGTCGGCGGCATGGGCTCGATCCTGGGCGCAATCGTCACCGGCTATATGCTCGGCCTCGCCGAGGGCCTGACCAAGGTCTTTTACCCGGAAGCCTCGAACCTCGTCGTCTTCGTCATCATGGTGATCGTGTTGCTGCTCAGGCCCGCCGGCCTGTTCGGAAGGGATGCCTGAGATGAGCGAGGCAACCCTGCACCAGGAACGCGCCGCTGCCTCGCTCAGGCTGGAGCGGGCGCTGATAGCGCTGGGCATCGCGGCGCTGATCGCCGCACCCTTCTTCGTCTATCCGATCTTCGTCATGAAGATGCTCTGCTTCGCGCTGTTTGCCTGCGCCTTCAATCTCTTGCTCGGCTACACCGGCCTGCTGTCCTTCGGCCACGCCGCCTTTTTCGGCGGCGCGGCCTATTTCTGCGCCTACGCCGTGAAAGCCTGGGGCTGGCCGCCGGAGGCAGCCATCCTGCTCGGCACCGCGGGTGCGGCGCTAATGGGCCTCGTCATGGGTTTCCTCGCCATCCGCCGGCAGGGCATCTATTTCTCGATGATCACGCTGGCGCTGGCGCAGATGTTCTATTTCTTCTGCGTCCAGGCGCCCTTCACCGAGGGCGAGGACGGCATCCAGGGCGTTGCGCGTGGAACGCTCTTCGGGGTGATCGACCTTAACGTCACCATGAACATGTATTTCTTCGTGCTCGCCGTCTTCCTCATCGGCGTCTTCGCCATCTGGCGCATCGTCAATTCGCCCTTCGGCATGATCCTGCGTTCAATAAGAGAAAACGAGAACCGCGCCATTTCGCTCGGCTATTCCGTCGGCCGCTACAAGCTCGCCGCCTTCGTCATGTCGGCCACGCTTGCCGGCTTCGCCGGCGCGACCAAGGCGATCGTCTTCCAGTTTGCGACGCTCACCGACGTCACCTGGCAGATGTCGGGCGAGGTGATCCTGATGACGCTACTCGGCGGCATCGGCACCATGGTCGGCCCGGCGGTTGGGGCGGGCCTCGTCGTCGGCATGGAGAACACGCTTGCGACCTCCGGCTTCCCGGTGACGATCGCCACCGGGCTCATCTTCATGGTCTGCGTTCTTATCTTCCGGCGCGGGATTGTCGGAGAGATCTATGCGCGGTGGCTGGGGCGGTAAGGCGATAGCCCCTAGGCGGCCGCCTCGAACCGCTCGATCTCTTTGAGCTCTTCCTGAAGCGACGCGCCCTCGACGGCCAGGTCGTAACTGGCCTGCATGTTCATCCAGAACTGCGGTGTCGTGCCAAAGAACTTTGCCAGACGCAAAGCCGTGTCCGGCGTAACAGGCGTGGTCTCGTTGGCCAGACGCTCGATACGCGTGCGTGGGACGTGGAGCTTCTTCGCCAGCGTGTATGGTTTCAGGTCGAGCGGCTCGAGAAACTCGGCCCTCAATATCTCGCCGGGGTGAATGGGTCTGTCGAGGTTGATCATTCGGTTCCGCTCCTGCGAAGAGAGCTGGTCGGCTCGCTAGTGATAATCGGTGATCTCTACATAGTCCGCCCCGCCATCGGTCCATCGAAAGCAAACGCGGAATTGTTCGTTTATACGAATTGAGTACTGGCCGGCGCGGTCGCCTTTCAGCGCCTCAAGTCGATTTTCCGGCGGGACCCTGAGATCCATAAGTTCGTTGGCATTGTCGAGCATGAACAATTTCCGCTGAGCGGTACGAAGCAGATCTGCTGGAACCCTTTCGGAGCTTTGCCCGTCGAAACCGCTTCTGTGGTCTTGTCCTTGAACGAACGTATCATCCACCGCCCTCGAATAGTATCTTCTCATGATACGTTCCTGCGATCAAGCGCGAAGTATCATGTGATGATACGAGATGGAATCATGCTGAAGGTGCATCCACCGGCACCTCCAGCCCCACCTTCACCCGGTCCATCGCCACAAACGTCCGGAACCGCTTCACATTGTTGTTCTCGAAGAACAGCCGCCTTGTCAGCGCCTCGTAATCGGCCATGCTCGCCACGGTGACGACCAGGATGAAGTCGGCCTCGCCGGTGACGTAGTAGCATTGCTGCACTTCGGGCACTTGCGCGAAGCCGCGCTTGGCGGCGTCGATCAGCTCGGCGCGCTCGCTCTCCACCTCGACCTCGACGAAGATAGTGATCGGGTGGCCGACCTTGGCCGGGTCGACCAGCGCGACATTGGCGCGGATGACACCGGTCTCCTCCATGCGCTTGATGCGCCGCTGCACGGCCGGCGCCGAGAGGTTCACGGCCTCGCCGATGGCGCGCTGCGGCGTGGCGTTGTCCTTTTGCAGGACGGCGAGGATGGCGCGATCGAAGGCGTCGAGTTCGGGCGAAATGGGCATGGCAGCGTTCCAAACGAAACAAACTTGCATTTCGAGCGCCAAAACAGAGCGCCTTTCTCGCCCGGCTTGCAATAAATTTCAGCAATCAAGACGGAGAGACCCATGTTCCTGCTCAACCGCCATCCCGATCATCATCAACCGCTGACGCCCGAGGATGCTGCGACGCTTGGGCTCGCTGGCGTCGGGGAGGCCGAGCGCTTTCTTGCCGCGCGCGACAACCATGCCGAGACGCCGCTTCATGCCTTGCCGGCGCTGGCGGCCGAACTCGGCATCGGCTCAGCCTACATCAAGGATGAGGGCAAGCGCCTCGGCCTCGGCAGCTTCAAGGCGCTCGGCGGCGCCTATGCCGTGATGCATCTCGTGCTGGAGGAGGCCGGCAGGCGGCTCGGCCGCGCGGTCGCGGTCGAGGAACTGCACAAGCCCGAGGTGAGGGCGATCTCGGCGCAAATGACCTTCGCCTGCGCCACCGACGGCAATCATGGACGCTCGGTGGCGCAGGGCGCCGGCCTTGTCGGCGCGCGCTCGGTCATCTTCGTCCATTCGGGCGTCAGCAACGAACGCGTGGCGGCCATCGCCCGCTTCGGCGCCGAAATGGTGCGGGTCGCCGGTGATTACGACCAGTCGGTCAGGGAAGCCGCCCGCGTCGCCGCCGAGCGCGGCTGGACCGTCGTCTCCGACACGTCGTGGCCGGGCTACGAACGCATACCGGGGCTGGTGATGCAGGGCTACACGGTGATCGTACGCGAAGCTTTGAAGCGTCTGCCCGAGCCGTCCACCCACGTCTTCCTGCAGGCGGGCGTCGGCGGCTTCGCCGCTGCGGTCGCCGGCCATCTCGCCATCGTGCTCGGCGACGCGCGGCCGATCGTGACTGTGGTCGAGCCGGCGCGGGCGGCCTGCGTCTATGCGACGGCCAAGACCGGACATCCGGTCACGATCGCGCACAGCAAGCCGACGGTGATGGCGATGCTCGAATGCTATGAGCCGTCGCTGGTGGCCTGGCGCGTGCTGTCGCGTCTCGCTGATGCCTTCATGACCGTGGACGAGGAAGATGCGGTGGCGGTGATGAACCGCCTGGCGCGGCCTGCGGGCAATGATCCGGCGATCGTCTCCGGCGAGAGTGGCGGGGCAGGGCTCGCCGGGCTGATCCGCGCCGCTGGCGACAAGAAGATGCGGACGGCGCTCGGCCTCGATGCCCATTCGCGCGTGCTCATCATCAACTCCGAAGGCGCGACCGATCCCGGCCGCTATGCCGAACTGGTGGGCATAGCGCCGGACGAGGTCGCAAATGCAAGGCTGCCGGCATGAGCAATCTGACGATCAATGCCGACCGGCTTCTAGGCCGCATCCAGGAACTCGGCGGAATCGGCCGCGACGCGCAGGGCAGGCTCGTGCGTGTCGCCGCCTCGGAAATGGACAGGCTCGGCCGCGATCGCCTCGTCGGTTGGCTGGAAGAGGCGGGGCTCGAAATCGCCGTCGACCGCATCGGCAACATCTTCGGCATCTGGAAGGATGGCGTCAACGAAAGCCAGACGCCCGTCATGCTCGGCTCCCACATCGACACGGTGATCGACGCCGGCATCTATGACGGCTGTTATGGCGTGCTTGCCGGCCTCGAGGCGATCGAGAGCCTGAAGGAGGCCGGCTTCGCGCCGGCCCGCCCGCTCGTCGTCGCCGCTTTCACCAATGAGGAGGGCGTGCGCTTTTCGCCCGACATGATGGGTTCGCTGGTCTTTGCCGGCGGCCGCGACCTTGGCGAAGCGCTGGCCTCCATCGGTACCGACGGCACGGCGCTGGGCAAGGAGCTTGAGCGTATCGGCTATGCCGGCGAACACGAGCCAGGTTTCCTCAAGCCGCATGCCTATGTCGAATTGCATGTCGAGCAGGGGCCGGTGCTCGAGCGCGAAGGCATCGCCGTCGGCGCGGTCGAAAACCTGCAGGGCATTTCCTGGCAGCGCATCACCATCGACGGCGAGGCCAATCATGCCGGCACCACGCCGATGTCGATGCGCCGCGACGCCGGCGTCGCCGCGGCGCGCGTGATCGGCTTCCTCGCCGACCGGGCCAGCGCTTCGTCGACGCGCACGGTTGCGACCGTCGGCACCATCGCTTTCGAGCCCAACGCCATCAACGTCATCCCGTCGCGGGCGACCTTCACCATCGACCTTCGCGATCCGAACGAAACGCATCTTCGCGAGCAGGAAGCGGCGCTCGCCGCCTTCCTCGACGAGCTTGCCGCAAGCGCCGGCGTCACCATCCATGCCGAAAGCCTGGCGCGTTTCGAGCCGGTGACCTTCGATGCCGGCATCGTCTCGCTGATCGAGGACGGCGCCAGGGCCGCCGGGCAGTCCTGCCGGCGCATGACGTCGGGCGCCGGCCACGACGCGCAGATGATCGCGCGCATCGCGCCGTCGGCGATGATCTTCGTGCCGAGCCGGGGCGGCATCAGCCACAACCCGGCCGAGTTCACCGCTCCCGACGAGCTCGTTGCCGGCGCCAACATCCTGCTCGGCGTTGCCGCCCGGCTGGCGGCCGACTAATAAGGGTAGATAAGCAGATGGGCATCGCCGGCACCCTGCAACCGGGGCGGAATACCCCCAAAAATAGTCAAGTTGGCGGTATCGAGTCGCTGCGAAGCGAACATCCGGCGACATTCAATCGAAACAAACTTCAATCACTTAGCCAATTAAAGCGCGCGGAATCGCGCCCGAATCGCGCCCGCCGACAGAGTTCAGTGCCTCGCAGGAAGACTAGCATGCTGCTTCTCAACCAACGTCCAGAATACAACCAGCCGTTGGTTGCCGCCGATGCGGAGGCACTCGGCATGGCTGGTGGCGAGCGGGCCGAGCATTATCTCAAGGCGCGCCATGACCATGCCGAAACACCGCTGCACGCCTTGCCGGCGCTGGCCGACGAGCTCGGCATCGGGGCGCTTCATGTCAAGGATGAAGGCCAGCGTCTTGGCCTGGGCAGCTTCAAGGCGCTGGGCGGCGCCTATGCCGTCATGCGGCTGGTGCTGGAGGAGGCCGGCAAGTGGCTCGGGCGCGATGTCGATATCAGCGAGATAAACGACTCCAGAGTGCGCCAGATCGCGTCCGGCATGATCTTCGTCTGCGCCACCGACGGCAATCATGGCCGCTCCGTGGCGCAGGGCGCCAGCCTCGTCGGCGCGCGTTCGGTGATCTTCGTCCATGCCGGCGTAAGCCGCGAGCGTGTCGCGGCCATCGCCCGCTTCGGCGCCGAGATTGTCGAGGTCGAGGGCGGCTATGACCATGCGGTGCGCGAAGTCGCGCGCGTCGGCGCCGAGCGCGGCTGGAAGATCGTCTCCAACACCTCCTGGCTGGGCTATGAGCGCGTCCCTGGACTGGTCATGCAGGGCTATACGGTGATCGTGCGCGAGACGCTGCGGCGCATGGCCGAGCCACCAACGCATGTCTTCCTGCAGGCCGGCGTCGGCGGCTTCGCGGCGGCGATCGCCGGCCACATGGCTGTCATGCTTGGCTCCAGGCGGCCGAAGGCCGTGGTGGTCGAGCCGCGGCGGTCGGCTTGCGTCTACGCTTCGGCCGAGGCCGGACGTCCGGCAACGATCGCAAATCAAGAGCCGACCGTGATGACGATGCTCGAATGCGCCGAGCCCTCCCTCGTCGCCTGGCGCGTGCTGGCGCGCGTCGGCGATGCCTTCATGACTGTGGACGAGGAGGACGCCATCTCGGTGATGAAGCGGTTGGCGCGGCCCTTGGGCAGCGATCCGGCGATCGTTTCCGGCGAGAGCGGCGGGGCAGGCCTCGCCGGCCTGGTCCGCGCCGCGGGCGACAGGCATATACGCACGGCACTCGGCCTCGACAGGCATTCGCGCGTGCTCGTCATCAATTCGGAGGGCGCGACCGACCATGGCCGTTTTGCCGAGCTGGTCGGGATGGCGCCGGAAGAGGTGTTCCTGCAGACTGCCTGAGAGCGATTGCGGTTCTCCGTGTTAAGAAAAGGCTTGGGGGCGCGACCGATGGCTGAACTCGACCAACAGGCACTGCACAGCGAGATGACGGCGTGGCGGCGCGATCTCCACGCCCATCCTGAGTTCGGCTTCGCGGAAAAACGCACCGCCGCCTTTGTGGCGGATAAGCTGCGCGACTTCGGACTTGAGGTGGCCGAAGGCGTTGGCGGCACTGGCGTCGTCGGCACGCTGACCCGAGGCAGCGGCAACCGGGCCATCGCCTTGCGCGCCGACATGGATGCGTTGCGCATCGCCGAGCAAGGCCTGCAAGCCTGGCGCTCGCAGGCGCCCGGCACCATGCATGCCTGCGGCCATGACGGCCACACCTCGATGCTGCTCGGCGCGGCAAAGCTGCTTGCCGGTGAAGGCGGCTTCGACGGCACGGTGCGCTTCATCTTTCAGCCGGCAGAGGAATGGGGCAGGGGCGCGCTGGCCATGCTGGACGACGGCCTTATCGAGCGCTTCCCTTTCGAGGAGATCTTCGGGCTGCACAACATGCCGGGCCTGCCCATCGGCCATTTCGAGACCCGCGGCGGTCCTGTCATGTCGGCCGAGGATAATTTCGAGATCGTGCTGAAAGGCCTCGGCGGCCACGCGGCGCGGCCGCATGCCGGCCAGGAGACGCTGGTCGCCGCCTGCGCGCTGGTGGTCAACCTGCAGACCATCGTCTCGCGCCGCCTGAGCCCCGCCGATATCGGCGTCGTCTCGGTGACCGAGCTCATCACAGACGGCACCCGTAACGCGCTGCCGGGCACCGCGCGCATCCTCGGCGACTGCCGCAGCTTCCGCCCCGAGGTGAGCGCCGCGATCGAAAAGGAGATGCGCCGCATCGCCGAGGGCACGGCGCAGGCCTATAACGTCGCGGCTGAAGTCACTTATACCCGCGAGTTCATGCCGTTGATCAACGACGCGGCGCTCGTCGACGAGGCGCTTGCGGCGGCCAGGACGGTGCTGGCCGACGACGCTGTTCGCGTCGCGGCTGAGCCGATGACCGCCTCGGAGGATTTCGCCCGCTTCCTCGACCATGTGCCGGGATGCTTCGTGTTCATGGGCAACGGCGACACCGCGCCGCTGCACAATCCCGGCTATGATTTCAACGACGAGGGTTTGCTGCACGGCGCGCGGTTTCATGCGGCTGTGGTGAGGAGACGGTTGGGAGTGGGCGGTTAGCAATCTCCTCACAAGGGGGAAGATGAGCTGAACCGCTCCCGGTAACTCTTTCTTCTCTGCTTTCATGCAGTATTGCCGAGGCAGGGCGGCAAGAACAAAGAATGGCGGACGACAATAAACGCAACGGCAAGTTCTGGGCGATGGCGCTTGATCGCGCTCATCTCGGCCTATGGGACTGGAATCTGTCGACCGGCGATTGCTATTATTCGCCGACCTGGTCGAAGATGCTGGGCTACGAAGCGGGCGAACTCGCCAACGCGCCGGATCTCTGGCTGAAGCTTACCCATCCGGACGACCGCCAGCGCGCTCAGGAAAGCGGCGACCGGCATATTGCGGGCATCGTCGATTCCATCGAGACCGAGTTGCGCCTGCGCCACAAGGATGGCCATTGGGTCTGGGTGCTCGACCGCGGCGGCATTGTCGAGCGCGACGCCGACGGCAAGCCGCTCAGACTGATGGGCGTGCAGACCGACATCACCCGGCAGAAAGAGGCCGAGACGGCGCTCGAGCAGGTCAATGCCCGGTTCCGCCTCGCGCTTGCCGCCAGCGGCACCGGCATCTGGCATCACGATATCGGCACCAGGAAAAGCTTTTGGGACGCGCGCACGCGCGAGATCTTCGGCCTGGTTGCCGATACGGACGAGGTGACTGCCGAGCTCTGGCACACCTACCTGCATCCCGACGACAAGGAAGCCACCGAGCGGGCGCATCAGATCGCGCCAGGCTCGAACAGCGTCGTCGCCTCGCAATACCGGATTATCCTGCGCGACGGACAGATCCGCCATGTCGAGTCGCTGGTGCGTTTCATTGCCGGCGTCGGCTCGGCCGGCCAGATTTTGGGCACGGTGCGCGACATCACCGAGGAGAAGCAGCGCGCCGAGGAGCTTGCTTTCGCCGCGCGTCACGACGCTCTGACCGGGCTGCTCAACCGTTCGGCCTTCGATCGGTTGCTTGCCGAGAACATCGCGATGGCCGAGCGGCTGCCGCTTGCCGTGTTCTATGTCGACCTCGACTATTTCAAGGCCCTCAACGACTATGCCGGCCATGCCGCCGGCGACCTGGCGCTGAAGAGCGTCGCCGCGGGCATTCTCGCCAGCCTGCCGACGGCGGCGCATGCGGCACGCCTCGGCGGCGACGAATTCGCGCTGTTGGTGCCGAACTGCAATGACGCCTGTGCAGAGCACCTTGCCCGCGCCGTGCTTGCCGCTGTGCGCAACGCCGATCTCGGCTCGGCTATCACCTCGCGCAGGCTTGCCGCTAGCATCGGCATCGCCTTCGTGCGCGATCGCAGCATGAGCGTGGCCGATGCGCTCGCTTGCGCCGACGATGCCTGCTATGCCGCCAAGGCCGGCGGCCGCGACCGTTTCGCGGTGTTCTCGCCGGAAACGACTTCGGGCTCCGGCGGCCTCAACGCCGCGCGGCTGGCCGCCGACTTGGTCGATGCGATGGAGGACGGCCGGCTGAAGCTTTACGGCCAGGAGATCCACCGGCTCGGCCAGCCATGGGAAGACAGCCGCCATGTCGAGGTGCTGGCCAGGCTCGAGGCCCGCAACGGCAACATGATCCCGCCCGGCGATTTCATGCCGGTCGCCGAGCGCTTCGGCCTTGCCGCCCGGCTCGACCGCTGGATCATCCGCACCGCGCTGACGCGCCATGGCGGAGCGATGCGCGCGGGCGCCGTCTCGCTCGACTTCAACCTGTCGGCGCAGACGCTCTCCGATCCGCAGCTCTGGGATTTCGTCGACGAAGCCATTGCCGAGAGCGGCGCTTCGCCGTCTGCCGTCGGCTTCGAGATCACCGAGACCGCCGCCGTCACCAATTTCGACGCGGCCGAAGCATTTGTGCGCCGGGCGCGCGAGCGTCATTGCCGCGTCAGCCTCGACGATTTCGGCGCCGGCATGAGCTCCTTCGAATATCTCAGACGCTTTCCCATCGACGCCATCAAGATCGACGGCTCCTTCGTCGAGCACATCGCCGACAGCCGCTTCGACCGCGAGATCGTCTCGGCGATCACCGGCATCGCCCGCTCGATGGGCGCCGCGGTGGTGGCCGAGAAGGTCGAGGAAAAGAACGCGCTGGAGATCCTCATGGGCATGGGCGTCGCCTATGGCCAGGGCTATTTCCTGCACCGGCCCGAGCCGCTGGAAGCGATCGTGGCAAGGGCGACGGGCGGCGCGCTGGGGATGCGGGCTGGTTGATGCAGCAATCCCAAGACGAGTGTGGGGCGGATCAGGCGACCTTGCCCGGCCCTTTTCCCAGGATTTGCGCCAAGCAAAGTGATAGAGCGGCTCACCATTTCGTTAAATGATGAACGGTTGCTCTGGCGAATTTTTAGGACAACTGGACTACTGCCTGTGGGCTGTTCCGCTCAGGACATGATGTCTTGGGTCGACCGTCCGGCGTCCGCTCCATGATGGACGGGTGTCTGCGAGACCGGCAAATGTCTTCGATGCTCAACACAACCGCGCTTGTGATCCTGCAGCCACGCCTGCCGCCGAACCCCAGGGCGGCGGCGAACATCGGCATCGCCGCCGGCCCCGCGGGCATACCGCTCATGCAGTCGACGCCCGCCCTGTCGGCGACCATGTTCAGCGTCGACAGCCTCAACATCACGGCCGTCAAGGTGCGGCTGATGGAGCGCGCGGGCAAGGAGTTCGGTGTCGATCAGGCCGACTATGAGTCGGTGTCTTCCTATGGCGCGGCGGTCAAGAGCGCCGTCGAAGCTTTGAAACGGCAATCTCCATCGGCGATCGCCGAAATCGAGAGACAGCTTGGCCTGGACCAGCTTGGCGTTTCTCTCGACACGCTCGTTGGCGCGATAGTCGATCCGCGAGGTACAGACAACGAAAGTCTGGGTGCCGCGTTGAAGCAGCATGAGGGCGGGCAGGGCGAAGGCGACCTCGCTTCGGTCCAGCCGGACGAACTGAGGCTCTACGGCGGCTGATCTCGGCTAGCCGATCAGCCATCTCAGCACGCCCGCCGAAGCCACTCCGATCACCACCGTCGGCAGCATCGACAGCCTTGTCGCGGCAGCCAAGGTTATGGCCAGCGCCGCGAGGTCGGCCGGGTTCTTCGAGACGAAGTCCGGCGCGATCACCGAGATCAGCACGCAGCCGGGCGCGGCTTCCATCACTGCCGTGGCGCGCGGGCTGAGCGTGCGGTTCCTCAGCACCACATAGCCGCCGACGCGGGTGAGATACGTCACGCCGGCCATCGCCAGGATGGCGAACACGGTCATCGGATCGATCATTTCTCACCTGCCAGGAACCACGCGGCCACCAGGCCGGACAGCGCGCCGGCCGCCACATACCAGGCGCCGGGGACGACGAGATAGACGAGCGCGGCCACCACTAGGCTGACGAGCCAAGGCCGCGCCGCCGCAAAGCCCTTCCACATACCGCGAAGCAGCACCAGGAAGACGGCCGGGAAGGCCATTGCGAAGCCGTATTTCCCGACGTCGCCAAGCACCGGGCCGAGGGCTGCGCCGCAGGTCGTGAACGCCACCCAGGCGAGGTAGAAGGGCAGGCCGGCGCCAAGATAGAAAGGCAGGCTGAAGGCTGGTCGCAGGCCGGCGGCGGCGCGGCGTTGCGCGTCCGCCAGGCCGACCGCCCAGCTCTCGTCGCACATCAGAAACAGTGCCGGAAAGACCTGTCGCTTCGGCAGGTGCTTGATGAAAGGCGCAAGTGCGGCGCCCATCAGGAAATGCCGGCTGTTGACCAGGAAGGTGATGCCGGCGATCAGCAGGATATGCGGCGGCGAGGTCCAGAGCTGGATCGCGGCAAATTCCGACCCGCCGGCGAAGTTGAGCCCGGTCATCAGCGGCACCTCGACGACGCTGAGGCCGTTCTGCGCGGCCTGCGCGCCAAGCACCAGCGCATAGGGGATGATGCCGAGCAGCACCGGCGTCGAGGCGGCAAGCCCGCGCCGGAACTCGGCGCTGCGGCCGTTGCTGGTTTGCTCCCCTGCGAGGGTGATCTCGGAAACACTCATGACTTTGCCTTCGGCTGGCCTGGCGGCCGCCGTTCTCCCGCTCGGTTGCGGGGGTTGTCGATCGCCGGACAATAGCCGAAACGCCCGGCAATCGGGTTGCGAAGTTGCGCCGTTTCTGCCAAGATTTGGCATTTGATAGCGCATTTACAAAGAACATTGGAATCTTGAGCTATGAAGCTGGATGAGATCGACAGGCGCATTCTGCGCGCCCTGCAGCGCGACGGCCGCATGGCCAACAACGATCTCGCCAGGGAGGTAGGCCTCTCGCCGTCGCCCTGCCTGCGGCGCGTCAAGCTGCTGGAGGAGGCCGGCGTCATCGACCGCTATGTCGCGATGCTCAACCCGGCCAAGATCGGCCGTGGCCAGACATTCTTCACCCGCATCTGGCTGAAGCAGCAGGACGAGGACACGATCGAGCATTTCGCCGCCGAGGTGGCGAAATTCCCCGAAGTGATGGAGTGCTATCTGATGCTGGGCGACTGCGACGCCATGGTGCGGATCGTGGCCGCCGGCATCGACGACTACCGCCGCTTCCAGTCGGAACATCTGAGCCGCATCAGGGGTGTGCAGAACGTCAAGACGGATGTGCCCAGCCAGACGATCAAGCAGACGTCCGAGATGCCGCTTTAGGATTCTTCCCCTCTCCCCTTGTGGGAGAAGGTGTCGCCGAAGGCGACGGATGAGGGGTGTTCCAAGGAACGCCAGCGTCTCACTCCGCTGGAATACTCCTCATCCGTCTCGGCGCAGTCGCGCCGATCCACTTTCTCCCACAAGGGGAGAGGGGAAGTCATCAATGATGCGCGTGGCTCTCATTCCTCTTACGCGTCGCGGCCGCCTTCCTGGCCGAAGCCGACCTGTCCGCCGCGGAGCGCTCGCCGGAGGCCTTGCCGCCCATCCTGCCACCCTTGTGCGCGGCCGGATTGCCGGTGTGCTTGCCGCGTCCGGAGCCGCCTTCCTTCTTGCCGCCCGCGTCGTCCTTGTTGACGGTCGCCCAGGCGCGCCGCTCAGCTTCCTTCTCGGACACGCCGCGCTTCTCATAGCCTTCGGCGATATGGTCGGCTTTGCGTTCCTGCTTGCCGGTGTATTTCGATTTGTCGCCACGTGGCATTTTTCTTCTCCGTGATTGGGGGCGTTCAGCTCTCCGCCTTCATGGTTCGCGCAATCTCGAGCAGCTTGTCGCGATTATGGCCGTGCTCGCGGATCAGCTCGCGCGCCTGCTTCGGCGACAGATCGGTGTTCTCCGCCAGAAAGCGCACATCGGGATCGTCGCCGCCCGTGGTCGGCAGATTGCTTGTCCGTGGCGCGTCGGTCGCGCCCGGACGATGCGGGATGTTGTCGTTTGCCTGTGTCATTGCAGGCCTCCTTCAGGTTTCAGTCTGTCGGCTGCCGCGGCGCGCTTCCCTCTTGCGGCGCAGCACCTCGTCTGTGCCGATGATGTCCTTCGAGCCGCCGGTGATCGCGGTCGACACCACGGCCGGTGGATCGCTGGCCGGAAACGAGTCCTCGAGCCCGGATTGCAATTGCTCTTCCAGCGTGCCGGGATTTTCCGAGCGACCTTCGGTGCGCCGCTCGTCGATCTCTTCCAGGTCGTGCTTGGCGTCGGGATGCTCGCGCACATTGCGCAGCGTCGAGACGACGAGCTCGATCGCGAACTCCTTCATCGCCTCGCCATGCGGAGCGGCAACGTCCGTCTCCTCGATGAGGCGCACCAGCAACTTTTCCACCTTGTCCAGTTCGCGCATGCCCTGGCAGCGGGCCAGCCGTTGCGTCAGCGCATGGACCAGCAGGGGACCGAAGGTCGAATAGGCCCGCATGCGCGTCTCGTCGACGCGTTCGGGATGAAGCGTATGCAGCGACATTGGCGCCTCCATTGAAACATCCTGCGGTGGTCGCCTGTTTGCGGCGGCCGTCCTAGGTGAACTGGAGGAGGGAGAAGATGTTCCATCGAGGGCTGGAACTCGCCGCAGAAAGAAATGGCGTCCGTGAACGACACGGACGCCATTTGAAACTCAGTGCTGGCCGCCCTTGCGGCCGGCTTCCGATGCACGCTGGCGGTCTTCGCTGAAGTTGCCGCTGCCGCCTCTATGCCGGCCGGCGCTGCGCTGACCCATGTTACGGTCCTCGGCCTGCTGCTGGCCGCTGCCGCGATGCTGGTCTTCACGGTTCTTGTGGCTCTGCTGGCCGGCCTTGACGTGCTGTTCGTGGGTTCCGCCTTGATTGGGCATATCGAACTCCGTTGGTTCGGATTTTTTTCTTCAGGATGAACTCAAGGACGCGTTCGGCCTCCTTGAGTAAGGGGAACAGGTGCCGGCAATCGATGTTCCGGCTGAAACATTTCGTGACCCGGATAAGACTGAAGTCCGACCTGACCAAAGCATTGGGCTGGCTTATGCAACCAATCTGCTTTCCACGAATTGGGGAGCGGCCGTCGAGAAAAGCCCCCTCCATCGCCGGCCGTCCTGGTGCCCGCCGATCGCCCCGCGCGTAATTCCGGCGGGCACCAATATCCATCAACAAAAGGCCGCTCAACCGGCTTCGGAGTGAGACGACGTTTTGACCTATATCTCTGCAAAATCCGCCCGGCAGGACGCCGAAAGCCTGCCTGCCAACGACAACGACCGTGCGACCCGTGCCGATCTCTCGTTCCTCGATGGCATCAATGACGAGGACGAGGTCGCCGACATTGCCAGGCGCGCGGAGCGCCTCGGCCACGCCACGCTGATTGCAATGGCGGTCGGCCTGACGGCCTTGCCGCTGCTCTATCTGATGTTGGTGTGAGCCGGGCGGCCGGGTGCCGGCCGGCTCCCGGAAAGCGCTGTTTCTACCTTCCGGAAAAGAAGGCGTCGAGCGTAGCAGCCGTTTCGATCGGCGACTCCTCCGGAAAGAAGTGACCGCCGGGCATCGCTCCGCCGCTGGCATCGTCGGCCCAGCCCCGCCATATGCCCAGCGGGCCGTCTTCGTCCCGATACCATTCGGCGAGCGCGCCGTGCTCGCTCCACAGCGCCAGCAACGGACAGGCGATGCGACGACCCGCAGCTTGGTCTTCGCGATCATGCCGGCGGTCGAGCGCAGCCGCCGCGCGATACTCTTCGCAAATGGCGTGGATATGCGCCGGGTCGCGCAGCGCATCGATGTAAGCTTGCCGCACGCCGGGCGGGAACGCGCCGGGCGCGGACCCCCAGCCGGAAAGCGCGTTGTCAACCACCGCTTCCGCGGCCGCCGCCAGCATCGTCTCCGGCAGCGACTCGGGCTGCGCCAGCAGCGACCACGGCCAGTAGCCAAGCGCCAGCCGGTCGTCCGCCCGGTCCCAGGCATCGGCCGTGGCGATGATGTCGAGCACGGCGAGCTTCTCGACGCGGTCCGGATGGTCGAGCGCCAGCCGGTAGGCGACGCGCCCGCCGCGATCATGACCCGCGACCATGAAGCGCCGAAAGCCGAGCGTCTCCATCAGCACGACCATGTCGGCGGCCATCGCCCGCTTGGCATAGGGCGCATGGTCGGTGGCCGATGGCGGGCAGGAGCTTTGCCCATAGCCTCGCAAATCGGCGCAGACGACTGTGAAATCCCGTGCCAGGCTTGGCGCCACCTCGCGCCACATCAGATGCGTCTGCGGAAAACCGTGCAGCAGGAGCAGGCCGGGCCCGCTGCCGGCGCGGCGGGCAAATATCGTTGCTGCGCCGGTGTCGATCTCCAACGCCTCAAAATCTGCGAACATGCTTGCCTCCGGCGAAATGCAACGCTGGGCCTCAGTTCCAGGCCGAGTCCAACGTCAGCGACGCCTCGAATATCTGCACCTTTTCGGCGTTGCGCAGCTTCACGGTGATCTTCAGCCGCTCGACTCCCGGCGCCTCGTCGATGGCAATGTCCTGCAGGATGCGCAACGCTTCCAAGCGGGCGCGCTCCCGGCTGGCGAAAAGCTGCCCCTGGTCGTCGACCTGGCAGTGCTCGGAATTGTAGAGGTCAAAATAGTAGCGTTCCATCGATAGGCATTCCAGGCGGTTCGCAGGTTCAATCCCTGGCCGCGATCATGGTTCCAAGAGGTTGTTCCTGACGGAAAATCCATGGCGCGCCGACCCCTTGCGGCGCGCGCCCGTCTGCAACCAGCCCCGGCTTGCGGCGTTATCTGTTGCGAATGGAGGACGCCGGATGCTGGAATCGCTCTACCTCAATCTCGGTCAGCACGACGCCTTGTCGGAAGAAGAAAAGGCGCTGCTCGCCGGCGCCATGTCGCTCGAAAAATATATCGCGGCCGGCGAGGACATCGTCACGGAGGGAACGCGGCCGATCCACAGCACGCTCATCGTCGATGGGCTCGCCGCCCGCTACAAAGTGCTGGAGGATGGCGGACGCCAGTTCACCTCGCTGCAGGTCGCCGGCGATTTCGTCGACCTGCACGCCTTCCTGCTGAAGACGATGGACCATGGCATCATCGCGCTCTCGCCTTGCCATGTGCTCGCCGCCGAGCACGGCAAGCTCAAGATGATCACCGAGCAGGCGCCGCATCTGACGAGGCTTTTGTGGCTGGACACGCTGGTCGATGGCGCCATTCACCGCGAATGGATCGTGGCTATGGGCCGGCGCTCAAAAATCTCGCATCTCGCGCATCTGATATGCGAGCTGTTCGTCAGGCTGCAAGTGGTGAAGAAGACCCGCGACATGAGCTTCCATCTGCCGCTGTCGCAGGCCGAGCTCGCCGACGTTCTCGGCCTTTCCGTCGTCCATATGAACCGGGTCATCGGCACGCTGCGCCGCATGAACGTCATCAGCTGGACGAGCCACCAGCCCGCCATCCTCGACTGGGAGCGCCTGGTCGCGATCGCCGAGTTCGATCCGACCTATCTCAGCATGAGGCGCGAGCCGAGATAGGCCGGCATGGAACAGGTGGTTTGCGGCGCCTAGCCGGGCGGCGTCTTGGAGCGCGACGAGAGGTCGTCCAGCATGGTGAGCGCGGCGCTTGGCTGGGCAGGCTTCAGCAGGCCCTGCTGCGTGGCGACCTTCTTGAAGGCGGCAAAGGCGATCGCCGGCCGGCAAATGCCGGCGATCGCGTCGTCCACCAGTCGCACCGCCTTGAGATAGTCGGGCGCATCCTTGTTTTTCCATGCGCCGGCAAGTGCCTTCTTGGCCTCGGCGACGGTCGTGACCACCATGGAGCCGCCGCTGACGAAGCGGATGGTGAGTGGCAGGAAACGGCTCATCGACGTCTCACCATCCGAGCCATTCGCGCGTGCGCAAGGCAAGGCCGACAAAGGGCGCGGCCGTGACCATGGCGGCGGCGAGGACGAAAAGCGGGCTGTTCAAACGCAATGATTTCATGATGCACCACAAAATGGGGGTTGGCCGTAAACGATGACTGTGCCGGTCGGTTGCATCCGCCGGGCAAGTCCGCGCTGAGGTTACATGTTGCTCGCGGGCCGCATCGGCGGCGCCGGCCGATGCGGTGGCCTGGGACGCGGCCTGACCGGCACATCCGCGAGCGAGGCGCGGATCACCCTGACGGGGATCGGTGGTGCGGCAGCACGTCGGCGCAGCAATGCGGCTGAGAGGTTGCCGATATAAGTTCGAACGTCCATGGGACTCCTCCTCGAGAGTCCCCCCAATGGCCAATGGTTAGCACCGCGGAGCGGGGCTTGGCATTTAACTTTGATGTATCTCCGATACCTGGGATGGGGGTGCGACAAAACCGTTGGCAGGGTATCGCGAAGCCAACTTTTTTTGCCGGCATGCGTTGTCCCTTCAAAGGAGACCATCATGCCGATCAGCAGCCGAACGAAATCCGACGCGGCCCGGAAATCAGGCGCGGCCAAGAAGACGGACACGCAGAAGACCGCGCGCAGGCAGCGCAGCGTTCAGCGCAAGGTCGATGCCGCCGACCGCCGCAAGCCGAAGGTAAAAGCGACGGGCGCCATGCAGGCCGGCGCACGCCGGTATCCGGTTCCGCCATTTCCGAAGCAACATCATGCCAAGCCCGGCGAGGAATGGGCGATCGAACCGGCACCGCTCTACGACGCGCCGTTCTGGCAAGGATCGGGCAAGCTCAAGGACAGGGTTGCGCTCATCACCGGCGGCGATTCCGGTATTGGCCGCGCGGTCGCCGTGCTCTTCGCGCGCGAAGGCGCCGACGTCGCCATTGTCTATCTCAGCGAGGACCGCGACGCCAAGGCGACGAGGCAGGCGGTCGAGGCGGAGGGCAGCCGCTGCATCATCTTGCGCGGCGACGTCGCCAAGCGCGCCTTCTGCCGCAAGGCGGTTGCTGCGACGGTGAAGGCTTTCGGCAAACTGGACGTGCTGGTCAACAACGCGGCCTTCCAGGTCCATTCGGCCGACTTCGCCGATCTCACCGAAGCGCATTTCGACACCACGCTGAAGACCAATCTCTATGGCTATTTCCACATGGCCCAGGAAGCCGTGCCGCACATGAAGCCGGGCTCGGCGATCGTCAACACCGGGTCGGTCACCGGCATCGAGGGCTCGAAGGAACTGGTCGACTATTCGATGACTAAGGGCGGCATCCACGCCTTCACCCGCGCGCTCTCCGGCAATCTCGTCGGCAAGGGCATTCGCGTCAACGCGGTCGCGCCCGGTCCGGTCTGGACGCCGCTCAACCCCTCCGAGAAGGAAGCGGAAGACGTTTCGCAGTTCGGCGCCAAGACGCCGATGAAGCGGCCGGCGCAGCCGGAAGAGATCGCGCCGGCCTATGTGTTCCTGGCCTCGCCGCAATGCTCCAGCTACATCACCGGCGAGATCCTGCCGATCATCGGGGGTTACTGACTTATCAGGAGGATCCCATGAAGAAAACGCTTCTCATCGTAGTCTTCACGCTGATTCCTATGCTGCCGGCGTCGGCGCAGACGGCCGCCCAGCCGAAGGACCAGCTGACGCAGAACTGCCAGGTCAAGCCCGATGCTAACGACCAACAGCAAAAGCCGAAGCAAGAGGCCGATACGGATCAATTGTCGAAACAGCTCGGCAATTGCGGCGGCGTGCTGAAGCCACCGCCGACCGGTGACCAGAACGCAACGACGCCGCCATCGACCGGCAACGACATGCCGGTGATCAAGCCGGGCGAGGTGCCGCCGCAGACGGGTCAATGAGACCCGCATCTTCGATGATGAGTGTCAGTGCTTCCGCTTCCCGCTCTCGGCCGGCTTGACGGCCGGGGCATGGGCCTCGCGGATCAACTGCAAAGCCTCGTCGCGGGTGAGGCCGCATTTGCGGGCAAAATAAGCCGCCTCCTGGATTTCGGCGCGGGAGGCTGCCGCAATGCCGGAAGCGGCCTGTCTGTTTTTCTTCTTGGCCATCGGGTTCACCGTGCCATGAATCAGTTAGTCAGCTAAATATATATCCATTATCCTTCATTGCAAATTCCGACGATGAACCCGCTCAAAATCGTTCGAACCGCCGCTCCACCTCGCGGGCGAATTTTTTCCGCTCCTCGCGGGTGATGCTCTCGACCGAATATTTCGCCAGATACAGGTGTTTCTCCGTGCGTCCGCACATGGATTTCAAGCCGCGCAAAAGCACCTTTCTGCCCGGGTCCCGCATGTAGAGCCTGGTGTACCACCATGGCGAGCCGAAGGTGGTGACCACGCCCATCCGGCGGATGTTCACAAGCGCCGGCTTGATCGTGCCGCCATCCGCCGGCAGCTCGAAGGCAACGCCCGGCCGCCACACGCGGTCAAAATATCCCTTGAGCATGGCGGGCATGCCCGACCACCAGGTCGGGAAGAAGAACACGCACGCTTCGGCCCATTGCAGCGCGTCGATATAGACCTGCAGATCCGCCGGCGCGGGGGACGGACCGGCGTGGCCCTTCAACTCCTCGACCTGCATGACGGGGTCGAATTGCATGGCATAGAGATCGAAGTCGACGACCTCGTCGCCCCTGGCCTTGAGGATCTCCACGACGCGCCGGTGAAGCGACGCCAGGTAGCTGTCCTGCGCCGGATGCGCGTAGACGACATTGACCTTCATCGCATGCCCCCACGCGCCTCTGATCCCGCCCCGAGGCTAGTTGAACGCCGTTGCTTTGCCTAGGCTTGAGCACGGGTCGTCCGCGGCCAAGCGTCGACAGACGGACGGAACCATCGCGCCGGCACCGGGTTGTGCTCAGCGGGCCGCGTCAGCCGGACCTGGTGGCAAAGAGAACAGGGCTGGTTTCTCCGGCTTCACGCCCTGGCCAACGAAAAGGCAGTCGAGCTTTTGTCCCACCCGGCCCGCTCCATATTGGGCCTGGGCAGGAAATGGCAGAACAGACGCGATCCGACAAAGCCGGCATTCAGCTATGGTCGATCCGCCCCGGAAATAGGTGAGGGGACGATGCCGCGCTGGCTCGACGAAGGCTGGATACTGCTCAAGGAAAGCGTCACCGGCTACATCACTGACAATGCGCTGAGCCACGGCGCTGCTATCGCCTTCTACGCCACGACGTCGCTGGCGCCGATCCTTCTGATCGTGGTGGCGATCGCCGGCGTCGTCATCGGCAATGATGCGGCCCAGATAGCGCTGTCGGCAGAGATTTCGGGCGTGATGGGGCCGCAAAGCGCCGACCTGCTGAAGGCCACGGTCGAGAGCGCCGCGCACCGCTGGTCGAGCACGCTTGCAGCGCTGATCGGACTGGTGACGCTTTTTGTCACCGCGTCGGGCGTCTTCGGCGAGATGCAGCAGTCGCTCAACGAAATCTGGAAGGTGAAGCCCGACGGGGTGTCGCTGTCGCGCCTGGTGCGGGCGAGGGCGGCGAGCCTCGGCCTTGTGGCGGCCCTCGGCTTCCTGCTTCTGGTATCGCTGGCGGCAAGCACCGCCATCGCGGCACTGGGCGAAATGATCAACCGCAGCTTGCCGTTCGGGGAACTGATCGTCAGCGCCATCAACACGATCGTCTCCTTCGTGCTGATCGCCCTGCTGTTCGCCGCGATTTACAAGATCCTGCCGGATCGCACGCTCAAATGGCGCGACGTCGGCATCGGCGCGCTGGTCACCGCGCTGCTGTTCACCATCGGCAAGTCGCTGATCGGCTGGTATATCGGCACCAGCGCCATCGCCACCTCCTACGGCGCCGCCGGCGCGCTGATGGTGGTGCTGGTCTGGGTCTATTATTCGGCGCAGATATTTCTCTTCGGCGCGGAGATCACGCGCGCCTATTCGGTGCGGAGCGGCAGCCGGCGCGACCTCGCGCCGGTCGTGGCAGACGCAAACGACCGGGCCGCGCCGCGCCATCCCGAAGAAATAGCCAAACCCGAGGCGATGATGCCGGCCAACACTAGCGATGTCGGCATGGCGGCGTCTCGGCCAGCGGCACCCGGCGGCGAGATCGTCGGATGGATCGTCCTCAGCAGCCTGATCACTCTGCTTGTCACGCGGGTCTTGCGCCGCGAAGGCTAATACCAACCTCGGGCGCCTTACCGCCGCTCTTCTTGCCGTTTCTCGATTTCGTAGGAAAGCCAACGGCAGAACATGCCGATAATCGATGTTGCGGCTCCGCCGAGCAGACAGGCCATCAGCAACGGACGTTTCGATGCGCTGTCCCAACTGACGACAGCCAGCAAAGTCACGCTCACCGTCGAGATCAGATAGCCTGTGCCTTTGAGGAGATGAAGTGACGATCTGGTCATGCTGGCCCGCCTTCCAGATGGAACAATTGACCCTGACCGAGGTTCCACGGGCGCGGTCCCTCCAAGGTAGCTGCAGCTGCGGATATGTCCGGTCGGGCCTGCGCTTTGCAAAAGGCGCGGGCGCCTCGGCGGGCTGCTACAGGTGCGGGCAGCCGCCCACGCTCTCAACAAATGACGTCGCTTTTGCCGGGGTTGGGAGCATAATGATGAAGTCGTCTCCATCTTGCGCGGCAAGGAGACGCTTGAAAGTCAATCCCGCTGCTTTCGCCCATCCCCTGTGGGAGGAAGCCATGTGCTCCGACATTTCCCAGTCCATGCCTCCCAACTCCGTCCTCGTCTACGAAAATATGGGCGAGTGGTTCGTCGTCCTTGTCAGGGACGGAAGAGAGAACGTTTCATCATTTGAGCTGGAATCCTTCGCGACGGCCTTCGCTCACGGACAATAGCTGGGCATGGGCTTGAAAGCCGAAGCCAACCGCAGGGCCCCGGTGACGATCACCGGGGCCCCGGACCTGAGCAATCTAGAGGCAGGTTGCTATGCGGCTTCGGCCGCGACATTGACTGCTGACTCAGCCAACTGGGTGAGCGCTGCGTCCGTTTCCTTTTCTTCGTTCAGGGTCTTGTCGAGCAAGGTGACGGCTTCGGTCAGGCCGAGCTCCTGCGCCCAGGTCCTGAGCGTGCCGTAGCGCGAAATCTCATAGTGCTCGACGGCTTGAGCGGCGGCCAGCAGGCCTGCGTCGAGCGAAGGCGAGCCCTTATACTCGTCCATGATCTCGGCGCCCTCCTCGGTGATGCCCATGATGGCGGCACAAGTCTTGCCGACTGGCTTCTTGTCGATCACCTCGAAAACCTCTTCGAGACGCGCGACATGTTCTTCGGTCTGGTCGCGATGCTTCTCGAAGGCCATCTTCAAGGCGTCGTCCTGGGCGGCCTTGGCCATTTTGGGCAGCGTCGCCAGGATCTTCTTCTCGGCGAAGTAGATGTCCTTCAGCGTGTCGTGGAAAAGTTCGTTGAGGCCCTTGTTGGAGGCCGCTTTCGTCGTCGCCATATCTGCATCTCCTGGGTGAGGTTGGATCATCACCAACACCGCCCGACTGAACTTGTTCCGGAAAGAATTTTACGCGGCGGTCCCGCCACAAACATCAATTGTTATTGATCTGGTTCTCCTATGGAGCCGGGGCTGGCAGTAAGGCGGTGCCGCGGCCTCTTTATAGGGACTACTATAGGAACCACTGCGCTGCGAGACCCACCGACGAGGCTGCCATTGTCAATGTCGATAGCCAGCCAAGTGCGCGCAGCCAGCCTTGCATTGGGAACTCCCCCATTACGTCCCTGCGGGCGGCCATCAGCATCATGACCACCATGACGGGGACCGCGCACACGCCGTTGATCACGGCGCTCCAGTAAAGCGCCTCGATCGGGTCTATCGGTGTGAACATGATCCCGGTGCCGAGGACGGTCGCGGCGGTGAGCGTCGCGTAGAACGCTACGGCTTCCTTCGGCTTGCGCTGCAGCCCGACCGGCCAGCGCAGCGCCTCGCCGACGGCGAAGGCCGCCGAACCCGCCAGCACCGGCACGGCCAGAAGCCCGGTGCCGATGATTCCGGCCGAGAAGACGATGAAGGCGAATTTTCCGGCCGCCGGCTCCAGCGCCTTTGCCGCGTCGGTGGACGAAGCGATGTCCGTCACTCCTGCCTTGTGGAGCGTGGCTGCCGTGGTGAAGATGATCGCGATGGCGATCAGATTCGAAAAGGCCATTCCGACCAGCGTGTCGGCGCGTATCCGCCGGAAGGCTCTGGACGCCTGCCACGGCGCCCACCTCAGTGGCCTGGCGGTTGGCTTGAGCTCTTCCTCTTCAACCTCCTGCGAGGCTTGCCAGAAAAACAGATAAGGCGAGATCGTCGTGCCGAGGATTGCCAGCAGCGTGGTGAAGAAGGCGCCGCTCCATTCAATGTGCGGAACGAACAGCCCTTTGGCCGCGTCCACCCAGGGCACATTCGCGGCTAACATCGCGGCAACATAGGCGAACAGGCTCAAGGTGGTCCATTTGAGGACTTTCACATAGCGGGTGTAGTCGAGGAAGACGATCGCGCTGATACAGACGACCGCGAAAGCGATCACATAGAGCGGGCTCGGCCCGCCAACGAGCAACTTCAACGCATCTGCCATGGCGCTGAGATCGGCGCCGATATTTATCACGTTGGCGACGAACAGCAGCGTGACGACCGCGTAAAGCAGCGAGGGCGGATAGTGCCGGGTGAGGTTGCCGGAAATGCCCTTGCCCGTGGTGCGTCCGATACGGGCGGCGATCTCCTGGATCGCGGCCATTAGTGGAAAGGTGAACAACATGACCCAGCCGATGTTGAAGCCGAGCTGGGCGCCGGCCTGGCTGTAAGTTCCGATGCCGGAGGGATCGTCATCGGACGCACCGGTGATGAAGCCCGGCCCGATCGTGCGAAGGAACCTCTGGAACGGACCCTTTGCCAGTGTGTTGCTTTGTTCTCTCTCGACCTGGGAACCGACCTCGGTCATTGCCGGCTCTTCCAGGTGCGCTCGAGCAGGAAAGAAGCGGCCGTCAGGGCGACGAGTTGCGCTAGAGGCTGGACGAGGCTGTTCCGCATAATGAGCACCCGTTAATGAAGGCATGAGGTAACTGGCGGGCATGACGTCGGTTCCATCAGGATCACCTTGGCATCTTGGCCAGACCGTCATTCAGTCCGAGTTTTGCCTCGGTCGTGCCATCTAGCCCCTGCGGCCCACCACCTTGAACTCGAAGACACCGGGACGCAGCCGCGTCGGCGGCTTGTCGGTCAACTCGATGACCCGGATCCATTTGTCGGCGTCGCCACGCAGCGTGACCTCGACGCCGAGCGCCTTTCGGGCAGCCTCATAGGGCGCCATTGCCTCGACGGCATGGCTTGCAAGGACGGTCTCGCCGTCCAATTCCTCGACGCGATAGGCCCTCATTGCGCCCGGGTCCCCCGCAGCCATGCGAGTTTGACCGACAACGCGTTGCGTTGAAACTACATTTGATATGAGGGGTCGCTAATTTGTCACGAATTGCAACGACCAGGTCGCGCATCGCTATTCTTGGCTCTAAGTCTCATCGGATGCCGAGAAAGCCGAGAATGGCAATGACGATGACGATCGCTCCTACGAGCCAGATGATGTGTTCATGTCTTCTCTCCCGGTTCTTGACGATGCTCTGCCTATTGCAGGTTTCGCCTTTGACCAACGGGAGGGAGTTGCTAACGTTCCAGGTATAGGCCCACGGTCTCGGGCATCCTGGACCGAAGTCCTAACGGTGACTTGCATGTCGCCCAGAATGCGCAGCGATTTGGAATATGACCGGCATCGAAGAGACGATTGCAAAGCTCCCCGACGCGTCCCAACGGGCCGACCGTCCTCACACGGCAACAGCAAGTGACGCTCGCCCCAAGTGTGGGGCGGGCGTTTAGCGCTCTTTCCAAACGGGCGCTCAATTATTGCCGGCGAGGTCCCTGGTCGCCTTGCAGAATTCATCGTGGGACTTCGCGATGGTTTTGTCTGCGCAGTCCTTTTTCATGGATGCGCGATCCTCTTCGGTGAGCGCCATCCAGGCTTTCTTGAACTCGTCGCCGGACCTCATGGTTTTCATGCCGGCGTCGGTAAAGAAAGGCGACATTTTCTGGGGATCGTCCAGCGCAGAGGTTCCGGTGCCCGCGCCCGCAAATGCCGAGCCTGTCATGACCGAAATCGTGAAGGCACTCATCAAGATCACTTTGGCTTTCATGGTACTCTTCTCCCTGATTAATCTGGAAAATATGTAGAGAGATAGCGCCCTTAGAACAAAATAGTTCCAGCAAGGATGCGAAAAACAAAGGAGGCCGCCGGGTATTATTCCCATTGCTTGCCTGACGCGCGGCGGTCGTAGCTGGCTGGTTGTTCGCAGTTTCACCGACGTCGGAAAAGAGGGTGATGATTTGACCCGCGAGATTCCCGATCAGCGCGGCTCGCGCGTCATCGAGAGATAGGTCGGGTCGAACTCGGCGATCTGCTGCAGCTTCTGCCAGTCGAGGATCGTCACCGTATGGTTTGCCCAGGCGATCACGCCGCTGTTGCGCAGCGCGCTGATGACACGGTTCATATGCACCACCGACAGGCCGAGCACGTCGGCGAGCTCGGCTTGCGAAACAGGCAAATGGAAACTCATGCCGTTGGTGCGCTTCACCACCTGCAGCCTGACGAAAAGCTCGCAGAACAGATGCGCCAGATGGGAGACTTTCGAGCGCCGCCCCATGGCGACGATCCACTCGCGGTGGATGGCGCCGTCGATCAGCGTGTCGAGCCACAGAAGCCGTGTCAGGTGAGGCGCCCGCTCGGTGATGCTGCGCAGCTTCGAATGGTCGGCCAGGATGACGCGGCAGGGCGAGAGCGCGATGACGCCGTGGTCCATGGTCTTCAAAAGGAAGGCATAGAGGTCGACGAAATCGCCTGGAACCTGCAGCGAGGTGAATTGCCGGCCGCCATCGGCAAGCACCTTGTAGCGCGCGGCGAGGCCGTCGAGGATGAGCGTGCTGTAGGCCGGGCGCGATCCGGACGCGACGATGTCCTGTCCGGCGGCGAAGCTGCGCTCGCCCGCCATCAAATTGCCGAGCAAGGATTGCTCCTCGTCCGATAGGCTATCGTGCTGGCCGAGATTCAGGAAAAGCGATTCAAGCATTCATGTCTTCCATGAGCGGGCCTAGCGGCGCGGTCATAGCGGATGTCACAACTGATTCAAAACAGGCGCGATTGACGAGGTATGGGGTTGTTAGACAGTCCGCGCTAACATTTGATAACTTGGTGCTTTTTCCCCCGCGAAATGCCGGGGAACGTGTTTCGGCCAGGCATCGGCGCATGGTTGGCGCCGCCGGATCGCCCAACGCCTCCCGTTTCCCGATGTCATGCCTTTCTGGAAGCGACGCAAGGTGGCGCGCCAGGAGCGTCGCAAAGGCAGACCGAATCCGGATACTCCTGCGCGCCGGTGCTGTCGAACTGTGGCGCCCGGCCGAGGGACAGCATGTCGGCTTCATTGGCTCCTGAACATCGCGCGGCGGCGGATTTCGTTGCCGCATCCTATCGTCCAGAGCGCGACGAGACCGGGTTGGAGGCGATCGAGAAGGCGGCCGACCGGGTGCTCGAGGAAACCGGCATCCGCTTCCTCGACGATCCGCAGACCATCGACGTTCTGAAACAGGCCGGTGGCGTGGCGACCGGCGATGTCGTGCGCCTGGATGGGGCCGAGCTGCGCCGCATCATACGGCGGCATGCGCCGGCAAAGTTCCTGCTGCGCGGCAGGAACCCGACACGGGACACGATGGTCGGCGAAGGCGCGGCGCCGGTCTTCGCGCCGATCTACGGCGCGCCCAATGTCGTGCTCGACAATGCGGCGAGGGTGGCCGGCAGCCGGCGGATCTATGGCGAGCTCGTCGCCGCTGCGCATGCCGCGCCGGGGCTCACCAACACCGGGCAGATGATTTGCGTCATGGAGGACGTCGCGGAGAACCGGCGGCCGCTGGAGATGCTGCTTGCGCATCTTAGCCATTCCGACAAGCCGTTCATGGGCAGCATCGCCTCGCCGGCGGCCGCCGAGGCGGTGATCGACATGACCGCCGCGGCGGCCGGGCGGCCGGCGGCGCCCGGCGAATGCAACCTTGTCCACCTGATCAACGCGACGCCGCCGCTCACCTATTGGCCGAACCCGTTGAAGTGCCTGCGGGCGATCGCGCTGAAGGGCGAGGCGAGCATGGTGTCGTCCTACATGATGATGGGCGCGACGGCCCCCGTAACCGTCGCCGGCGCGCTGATCCAGGGCTATGCCGAGGTGCTGGCCGGCCTTGCGCTGGCGCAGCTGTGGCGCCCGGGCGCGCCGGTGGTGATGGGCATCCTCGCCTATCCGTTCGACATGCGCCGGATGCTGCCCAACTTCGGCGACCCGGCCTCGCAGCTTGTACAGTTCTACGCGGCGGAACTTGGCAGGCGGCTCGGCGTGCCGGTGCGGGGCGACGGCGCCGTCACCTCGGCCAAGATCGACGATGCGCAATCCGGCGCCGAAGGCGGCAGGGTGCTTTCGGCGGCGCTGGCCTCGGGCGCGCATTTCATCCTCCATGCCGCCGGCTGGCTGGAGCAGGGCCGCACGGTGTCGCTGGAAAAATTCCACCGCGATGCCGCAGCGCTGGCGGAACTCGGCCATGGCAAGCCTGCCGAGTCGCCGATGCCGCTGGACCGGGAGATCGAGATGGAGATACGCGGCCGCATCGCGCAATCTTGAACGGCTCACGCAAAAAAGGGCGCCGCCGCGAGGCAACGCCCTTGTTTCGGGGGAGCCGGCTGCTACCAGCCTTGCATGCTGTACCAGTCGTCGACGTCGCGGCGCACGCGGTCCTTCTCGATGCCGTAGCGTTCCTGGATCTTGCCTTCGAGCTGGTCGCGCTTTCCCGCGATGCGGTCGAGGTCGTCGTCGGTGAGCTTGCCCCACTGTTCCTTGACCTTGCCCTTCACCTGCTTCCAATTGCCTTCGACGCGGTTCCAATCCATTGCCGGACCTCCTGTTGGACACTGAGGGCTAACGGCAGCGCGGTCGCGAGGTTCCTGCCGGAATGCATTTCTCCGGCGATATCGGTCGCCAGGTCCATGACTTGGTGAGGCTTCATCTAAACGTCATGATGAACCGGCAAATTAGCAAGCGCTGAACCAGAAACCTCCGGTCGGCATGTTCCCAAGACCTCTCTTGCCCGGTTCCTGGCCGGGCTTCTTTTTAGGTGCCTGCGCTTGCTTGGAACGGATGGCGCCGATGGCCATGGCGCGCCCTCAAAAATTCGGGAGCGGTGGAACATTCGCCCGGTGCCGATGTTCTTGAATGCAGATGGCGCGCAGCCCCGCTCCCCCGCGAAAAGCGCGTCATCGGACCGGGCTCAGGCCCGAGCAAGCCCGCCTCGGCCGTCCCTCGCCGGGGCGGGCTCCATTTGACGAGATCGGAAGGACCATGCTCCATCAGGCAGCGAAGATCGCAGAGCAGGCCCATCGCGGCCAGAAGGACAAAACCGGCAGACCCTATATCGAGCATCTGAGGCGTGTCGCCGATGCGGTCGAGACGCTGGATGAAAAGACGGTCGCCTACCTGCATGACGTCGTCGAGAAAGGCGAGGGCTGGAGCCTGGACCGGCTGCATGATGCCGGCTTCGGCCTGCCGGTGGTGGCGGCGGTCGACGCGCTGACGAGGCGCATGGACGAAGGCGAGGAGGGCTTCCTCTGCCGCGCCGTTTCGAGCGAGCTTGCGTTGCCGGTGAAGCTAGCCGATCTCCGCGACAATCTCTGGCAGGCGCACCAGGCGGGAGTGGCGCCTGGGAAATACGAAGCCGGCCTTGCCATACTCGACCGGCTGGATTCCAGGGACTGAGCTTGGACTTAATCTCGGGGTGGGGGAGCGATCAACTTGGCTTCACGGACGAGCGAACCCCAGTCCAGGCCGATGAGGTAGACGAGTTCAAGCGCCTGCGCCTCGCTGACGCCCGTTTCCTGCACCAGGCGTTTCACCACATCGTCCAGGGTTGGATTGTCATCCTTATCGGCCATTGCTGCCCCAATCACGAAACCAACGCGTCATCGTATCCAGGAAACCAACGCTTTGGCGGATCGGCCGTTCCAGCCGGGGACGGCTTCGTTTCTAAAGCAGCGTTTTGGAAGTGTTATCCCACGAGGCCTTGCCGATGGCGAAACTAAGCATTATATATGGCAAATCGATCTTGCTGAAAGAACGTTGTTTTCGCGCAGAACTGCGCTCTTACGATCTTCCCTCTCAATTTCGAAGATTGCGTCGCTGGGCGGTTGCCGGGCGCGCATAATTTTGCGTCGATTTGTAAGGAGGTCGCAATGACTACAGGAACGGTGAAGTTTTTCAATTCCACCAAGGGTTTCGGCTTTATCGAGCAGGGCGGTGGCCAGCCGGACGTGTTCGTTCATATCTCGGCCGTGGAGCGTGCAGGAATGCGCTCTCTCGTCGAAGGCCAGAAGGTCAGCTTCGACATCGTGAAGGATGCTCGCAGCGGCAAAAGTTCGGCTGAGAATCTGCAAGCCGCCTGATTGCAGCGCCTCGCGGTCCTTTGACCACGGATGTACTGGCATAGGCCGCAGAGGCGCGTTGGAGAGGGTCGGGCTATGCCCGGCCTTTTTTGATTGAGGAGAAGACAATGAAGTCCCTATCTGACAGCGGCCTGTTCAAGCAGGTCCCATCCCGCACGGAAGCCAAGACCGACACGACCTCCCGCGTCGCTCGGCAAATCCTCGACCTGGAAGCGGCGGCGAGGGCCGTCAAGACCGAGAGGCTGCGCGCCGCCAGACTGGCGCAGGAAGCCGAAGCGCCGGTGGCACCGCCGAAGAAAGCCGCCGCCAAGCGTCCAAAGAAGGGGTGAGCGGCACCGCGACGTCGTTTCCGGAGGGGCGCGGCATTACAGTTTCAAATGCAGCACGTCGACGGTGATATCGCCACCGGACGTGCGCCCATCCAGCATCTTTTCGAGGTCGTTGCGATTGTCGGGCCACAGCACCTCTGGCAAGTCCAGCGCCGCCAGAGCGCGCTCGTCGAACTCGATCGGGGCTCCGTAGAGCTGCGCGATCTCCATCACCAGGCCTTCAATGTCCTCGCGGGCGATATTCTCCGCCACGTTCTTCAGCCTGATTTCTTCCGACAATCCGATGATGTTGACGATGCCGTTGGTCCGCAAAGCGTGCTGGACCTTGTAGTGTGCGTCATCGCGCAGCCGGCTGGAAAATCGTCGTAACATTGGAAAACCCTCCTTTTCGTGGATGGTTTGTCCCTCTGATCAGAACCATGCGCCTCCAGCCGGACAATAGCAATTCACAAATGTTAAAAAACATAAATAAATCAATAAGTTACAATAAGGCAACAAATGCTGCTTCTCGGCATGATGGGGATCGTTAGCGTGCCTCACTATTCACCTCTTGACCGTTCTTGACGTTTTATGGCGCGAACCCTACTTCTACTCACAGTGAGACAATTACTCATTTGCCTCACCGGTTGTCTTGAGGGTGGCAAGAGATGGCGGAGCTCGAACGGCCGCAAAGGCTGCAGATCATGCTGACGGAAGAGGAATTGGCGGCCTTGGAGAACTGGCGCTTCGAGAAGCGCATGCCGAGCCGTTCGGCGGCAGTGCGAGAACTGTTGCGTCGCGGGCTCGCGGCGGAAGGTTTCCTGCAGGCCGAGACTGGCGCGAAATCGCAGGATTTCGGCGTGATAGCGCCGGACAGAAATCCAGACGACAGCCCCACCAGCTCGAAGCTGTGAGATGCGATCCCGCCCTCGACAAATTGCCTTGATCCCAGCCGGCTCTAGTTACCGTCCATGAACAAATCGGGGGGGACTTTCCGACAGGATCTGAATGCCGACGCGCGTCTCGCGGCGATCGTCGATTCCTCCTATGACGCCATCATCGGCAAGAACCTGAACAGCATCATCACCGACTGGAATCACGCTGCCGAGCGGATGTTCGGCTACAGTGCCGAGGAGGCCATCGGCCAGTCGATCCTGATGCTGATCCCTGAGCATATGCAGGGCGAGGAAGTCGAGATCATCGCCCGCATTCGCGCCGGTGATCGAATCCCCAGCTTCGAGACCACAAGGAGGCGCAAGGACGGATCGCTGATCGCCGTTTCACTGACCATATCGCCGATCAAGAACAGCGCCGGCGAGATCGTCGGCGCCTCCAAAATCGCCCGCGACATCAGCGCCGCGAAGGAAAGCGAGCGCCGCATCCGGCTTTTGATGCGCGAGGTCAACCACCGGGTGAAGAACCAGTTCGCGGTGATCCTGTCGATGGTCAGAGAGACCAGCAAGCGCTCGACCGATCCGGGCGAGTTCGAGCAGATGATCCGCGCCCGCATCATGGCGCTGTCGCGCTCGCACGATTTGCTTGTCACCTCGGAATGGGCCGGCGCCAGCCTTTTCGACCTGATCCAGGAGCATTTGAAGCCGTTCGGCCACGAGGAACGCATCTCGCTTTCCGGGCCGCTGCTTACGCTGCAGTCGAATGCGGTGCAAAATCTCGGCATGGCCTTCCATGAGCTCGGCACCAACTCGTCCAAATATGGTGCGTTGGCCTCGGAGGGCGGTCGTATCGAAATCACCTGGAAGGTCGAGACCGGCCCGGAAGCGCAGCGGCGCTTCCATCTTCTGTGGCACGAGACTTCCGGGTCGACGGCCGCCGGCGCCGCGCAGAAGACAGGTGAGCGCAAGGATGCCGGCGAGCGCAAGGGTTTCGGCACGGTGGTGCTGCAGCGGGTGGCGCCGCAGTCGCTGAGCGGTTCCTCCACCCTCGAACGCTCGCCCGGCAGCGTCAAATGGGCGCTCGACGCGCCGCTTGAGGCGATCGTGGTGCCGCAGCTCGGCACCGACACCGACTTCAGCGTTTGAGGGACTTGCCTCGGATCTGCGAGGCTACCGAACCCCGCGTCGGCTGCCAGCCAGGACCATGCGTCCGGTGCGTGCCGGTTTCGCCCGGCGCGACTTGGGTGGCACGCCGTCGACCTCATCGTGCATCGGCATTGGCGCGTGACTGCGCCGGGCTGCGCGCGGACGATGCCATTTTCCAATAGCCCCAAAGCTCGACCACGAACCTGACGATGGCGAGCACAATCATGCCGAGCGCGGTGAGTCTCGCCATCGAGCGCAGGTAAGGAGGCGCCGGGCAGGATGCAAGCAAACTGCCGCCCTGCGCCTCCTTGCGGCGCCGTAAAAGCGTAATTACATCAACGGTGAGCGTGCGATGTCCACGCGGATGCAGTTGCTTTGGTCAAGCTTCATCAATGGAGGTTGTCATGGCAAGCAAACTGATGGAAGCAAGAAAGAGCCTGGACTGGGTCACCCTGGTCCTCGCGATTTGCCTGTTCATCTCACCTTGGGTCATCGGATTCACCGCGGCGATGGCGCCTGCGTGGAACGCCTGGATTGTCGGCGTTCTCCTCGGCGCTCTGGCCTTGGCCATGCTTTCGGTGTTCGCCGAGTGGGAAGAGTGGGTAAGTCTGGTCCTCGGGCTCTGGCTGATCGTGTCACCCTGGCTGCTGGGCTTTGCGGCTGACACGCATGTCATGGCTACGCATGTCGTGCTCGGCGTGCTGGTGGTCGCGGCATCGGCCTGGGCCGTCTGGGACTTCCGTCATCCCCACGCGCATGCGTGAGCGGTGATCGAGCGGGAGCCCGCCGCGCAAGCGGCGAGCTCCTGATGTTGCGGTATCGGAGCATCGGGCTGGACGGTCATTGCGGCGTCCTCACGCAATTGCTGCAACCGGAAACCTTTTCGTGCATTCTTGGGAATGGCCTCGATGTTCAATCCCGACACCCCCGCCAAATGCTGCTCCTATTGCGGCGGCCGCGACCATGATTTCGAGGAATGCCCGAAGCGCAAGGCCGACGCCGAGAAGGAGGCGGCGCGCAGAGGACCTCAGTCCAGCGGACGAAAGCTTTTCGTCGAATTAACCGCCGCGCCATTTAGTCTTTTCGCGGCAAGATACATCAACGCGGAAGCAGCACGTCTCCTGTCCCATCCGGCGGCCTCGGCTTGATCCAGCAGATTGTCCGTTGCAGCAGCCAACGCGTCTTGGCAGTCGCTGTCGTAGCGAGCAGCGTTTACCTCAAGGGACGGAGATTTAATCGCGAGTTCATTTGCCATGGAAATTGCTCGACTTTGACGGAAATAGCTTAGGCAGGATAAAGGCGGCGTTGGTCGCCGCCTCACCCAATTTTAGACGTGCGACGGGCGCGCCTTCCAATAAGGCGGCGGCATATTTCCATCCTCGATAAGGATGTCCTTCTTCCTGGCAAAGGCAGCGAAGATTCCCCTGGCCGTCTCCGCGTCGATATCGCCGACCAGCGCCGCTCTGCACGCGCGGATAGCGGCTTTCTGTTCGGGGCTGTTGCCGCACCAATCGGTGGCAAACTGGTATGCGTCAACCACGGTGTTGAGCTGACGGGGAAATCCCATGCCGACCCAAACGCTGATCGGATTTTCGAATGGCTTTGAAAGCATGTCGAACCTCCATCACCAGATTTCAGACGGCTAGCCCGCCACGGCCGCCGACGCTGGTCATCCATGGCGGCGGTGCGCTCAGCTCTTCGAGAATCTTTGCTGATTTTGCGAAACCGCAGAAGGCGTCTCTCGCGGCGCTTCGTGGGTAGTCGCTGTCGAATGCCCTTTGACAGGCTCGCAGCGCCGTGTCGTAAATCGGGCCGCGCCTATTCTTCGGCCATTCGTAGAGAAATTCCAGGGCGTCTTCGATGCATGCGATTTCTTGGATGAAGCTGCTTCCGCTCTTAACGAAAACAGGGCTGTCGAACATCCGGTCGTTCATAAGATCCTCCAAATCGAACGAACAATTGAGTATCAGGAGAGCCGGGACCTACAGCGCTGTCCCTAGCCTAACGGCGATATGGGTTTGAGGATTTTTGTCGTCAAGAGTGTTCGCGAAAGCGTCTTTCCATGGTCTCGCTAGAACCAGACCTGTCGGCAATCCGCTAGGTCGCCTCGTCGACCAGCGGCGTTTGCCGTTTGGGTGGCACATAGCGTCACCAGCCTCAGAGTGTCGGCATCCACCGTAACCGGCGGGCACCCAGGCCTGACTTTTTCTGGGATGGTCGAAGAACGCCTTTGATCCGGTCTATAGTCGCGACGGGGGTGCGCGGGTGGCGGACATCATCTCAATCGGAACAGGCGCGGAGCCTGCTGGACGGCTGTCGGCGGGGCGCTTGCGGTTGGTCGCCTTCACGGCGATCGCCGCGTTCATGGTCGCTGGTCCGGCCGCGGAGCAAATCTTCGGGGTGCAGACGCCGTGGCTGCGCTCCTGGACCATGTTCAGCGCGATCGGGCTGGGCGTCATCGACGCTTCCTTCGAGATCCGCCGGCCGGACGGCCCGCTTGTCCCGCTCGACCGGTTCGAGATGCTCGGCGCTCCTCGCAACGGCAGGCTGAAGCGGATCGAGAGTTCTGAGGAACTGGCTTCAGTCATCAAGCGGCTCTGTATAGCCGCCGGGCAGGGCGCCGACATCCGTGTCCGCGCCCGGCAGGGCACGCGCAGCGGCTGGCAGACCATCCATACCGATGCCCAAAATGCCTGCGCGGACTGACGCCGCGGCCGACTGGCTGGCCGTGCGTCCAACACATGCCATGGCGGCGCGCTTCGTCGACTGGGCGGTCGATACGGAGGGATCGTCGCGCTCGTCGGCATTGATCCGCATCGGCCTGGCCATGCTGTTCTGGTCGCGCTGGGCGGGCGAGTTGCTGCTTTACAGGGATCAATCGCCGGCCGGGCTGTTTCTGGCGGCCAACTTCTTCGTCGCCACAATGCTGCTCTTCGTCGGCTATCACAGCCGCGCCGCCGCCGTCTGGACGGGCGCGGTCGGGTTGGCCATGTATTATTACTTCGGCTTCCAGCTAGGCCGCGAGCCCTGGACCCACCACCATGCCTATCTGCTTGCCGTCGCGGCATTTCTGATCGCGCTTACCCCATGCGGCCGCTCCTATTCGCTGGACCGCTACCTGGCGGTGGCGCATGCCGAGCGCATGGGCGTTCCGCCGCCGGCCGAGCGCGGCAATCTGTGGGGGTTGCGGCTGATCGTGGTGCAGCTCTCGGTGCTCTATTTCTTTGCCGCCTTCGACAAGTCGAGCCATGCCTTTCTGAGCGGTGCGCGGATCGAGCAGATCTTCCTCTGGTTCTACGATGGTTCGGATTATCCGGCCGGCCTTGCCTTGCCCGCCACGATCGTATCCTTCGGCGTGGTCGGGCTCGAATATGGCCTTGCCTTCGGCCTGCCGTTTCGCGCGACGAGGCGCTATCTGGTCCTGCCGGGCTTGGCCTTCCACGCCATCATCTATCTGACGCTGCCGGTCTATACGTTCAGCGCCACCATGGCGTTGCTTTATCTCGCCTATTTCGATGCCGATGCGGTCGACAGGGTCATCGCGCGGCTCCAGGGGATCGGATCGGCAGGGATTGCCAGAGAGGAAATTTCGTGAGGCCAGGTTTGTTGTTTTCGGGCGACGCTGTCATCGCGGCGGCCATCGGTTTGGCCATGGCCTGCGGCGCGGCGCATGCCGGCAGCGCGCAGGACTACTATCCCAGGCGCGCATGGGACGCCTTCAGCGGCGGCCAGATGAACACGTCGATCCTGGTGTTCCGCGACCGCAACAGGAACGGGATCTACGATCTCGGCGACCGGCCGATGCCGCATGTGGCCGTCGAGCTCGGCAAGCCCAATGGCGACACCATCATGCGATGGACCAATGTCAGCGGCTTTGCCAATTTCCGGATGTCGGTTCTCCAGCGCAATCTCGAGGTCGTCGATCCCGGGCATTATTCGTTCCGGGTCGTGCCGCCGCCAGGCTTTTCCGTCACCACCGCGAACGCATCGCAGGATAGCGATTATGTGGCTTCACCCGGCACGCCGGGCGACATGATCGCGACGCGCACGACGCATCCGGTCGGGCTTGCGGCAGACCTGACGATCAGCGGCGCGGCAGCCGCCGGGGCACGGATTTCCCTTACGGGCCCGAACGGCGCCACCGCCGCGGCCACGGTCGACCCGGATGGGCGCTTCAGCGCGCCCATGACGTCAGGCGAGTGGCTGGTCGAGGTTTCGGCCGACGGGGCGACCGAGCGGCGCAAGATCGTGGTCGGCGAGGCGCCGGTCGTGCTCTCCGCGTTTTCGGGCAAGGGCGACCCCGCCGAGGAGCCGCTGCCCGAACAGCATATTGTCAGCTTCGACGACCTTTTGACGACGTCGGGCGTGTTCGAAATTCCGTCCGGCTATGGCGGGCTCAACTGGTACAATCTCGTTGCCATGCACCAGCGTTTCACCGACGGCCCGGGCTACATCAACACGACCATGTCGGGCGAGTTCATCGCCTATAACAGCTCCGGCCACCCCGGGCAGGTGTTCAGTGACAAGCCGTTCGATTTCACGGGCGCCTATTTCGGTGTCGGCTGGAACGACGCCGAGGGCGAGACGCTTGTTCTCAAGGCCTGGCGGGGCGACCAGCCTGCCTATGAGGATCGGCTTGTGCTGTCCGCGACCGGCCCGGTCTACTTCGCGGCCGACTATAGGCGCATCACGCGGCTCGAGATCCGGACGCAACATTCCTGGCAGGCCGCGATGGACGATTTCGCCTACCGCACCGGCCCGTAGAGCAATTCCAGGAGAAGTGTGCGGTTTTCCGTCCGCGCCAAAGCAAGGATCTAATGCGGGTCAACTCGGTCCGATTCGGCGCGACGCGCTTGCAGGTCAAGTGGCTTCAGCAAGCCGACCGCCAGGAGCCACCGCAGGAGCCAACGCTGCCAGAATGGCCGGAACTGGCATTGTGATGGCCGGCGCCGCCACCGCCCGAGCTGCCATTGCCGCCAGAACTGCCGTTGCCGGCGCTGCCGCCATTTCCGGTAGAGCCGCCATTGCCGCCAGTTCCACCGTTGCCGCCAGTTCCACCGTTGCCGCCATTTCCAGTGGAGCCGCCATTGCCGCCGGTTCCACCGTTGCCTCCATTCCCGGCGGAACCGCCATTACCGCCAGTTCCACCGTCGCCGCCATTTCCGGCGCCGCCACCATCCCCACCGTTACCGCCACTTCCACCGTTGCCGCCGCTGCCGCCGTTGCCGCCATTTCCAGTGGAGCCGCCATTGCCGCCGGTCCCACCGTCGCCGCCATTCCCGGCGCCGCCACCGTCCCCGCCGTTTCCACCATTGCCGCCGTTGCCGCCGTTTCCACCATTGCCGCCGTTGCCGCCGTTTCCACCATTGCCGCCGTTGCCGCCGTTTCCACCATTGCCGCCGTTTCCACCGTCCCCGCCATTGCCACCGTTACCGCCATTACCACCTGTGGCCTCCGCCAGAAGAGCGCGGTTGGCGTCCTGAATGAGTGCTTTCGCGTCCATCGACCGGTGGAATCCGTCTCGCGGCTCCGGCGGGACCGACGCCGCATGGGCTGCCATGGCCGTCGCCAGCAGCATGGTCGACGCGAGCAGCGCCGCCGCGGAAATGCTCCTGAATTGTGGGAAGGTACGGCGCGCAATGTCGGCATTCGCCGTCGATGCGAAAAACCGCGAACGCCCTGCCGACCCGACAGGCTCCGCACCGATTCTGATTGAGATGATATCAGCCACCCGCATACCCCCGGCCCGACTTATAGACCGGTTCGACGCTTGTTCTTCGACCATGCCAGAAAAAGTCAGGGTTCGACGCGGTGCCTGTACGATCGGCGTGCAGGGCTCGGTTCGGGGAGGGCGCGCCGGGGTCTCAAATCACTTGCACCTACCCACGCGACGCATGTGCCGCCGCGTCGGCGAACGAGATGTCGCCCTTGATCTCGCGCATGGCCATCGAGGTGACGGTGCGGCGAACGCCCGGCAGTCGGCTGAGCTCCTCGCGCAGCATCCTGTCCAGCGCCCTCATGTCGACGGTGACGATCTGCAGGAGATAGTCGGCCTCGCCGGTCGTGGCGTAGCAGCGGCGGATCAGCGGATGCTTCCTCACCGCCGCCTCGAAGGCGTCCGACACCTCGAAGTCGATCGACACCTGGATGAAGGCCTCGATGCCGAAGCCGATCGACGCGGGGTCGACACGGGTGGAATAGCCGCGGATTATGCCTTGATCCTCCAGCGCCTTGACCCGCTTCCAGCACGGCGTCTTGCTCAGGCCGACCTCTTCGGCCAGTTCGCCGAAGGAGATGCGCGCGTCGCGCTCCAGGGCCGCCACGATCTTGCGGTCGAGCATATCCAGCATGAATCGTTCTCCAAAATATCTTGAATGACGATATATCGTCCTCCAATTTTGGCACATTGGATAACGGAAAGGAACAATGTTCAAGCCGAAAGCGCTATCCTTGTCGCCAGGTCGAAAACCTGCCCGCGAGGAGGATGAGCCATGGACAAGACGGAGTATCACGCCCGCATCGAGGCGCCCGAGATGCGCGACTACGGCGTCTATCTGAAATGCGATCAATTGCTCGCCTGCCAGAAACCGCTTGCCGAGATGGTCAATGCCGACGAGCTGCAGTTCCAGATCGTGCATCAGGTCGAGGAGCTATGGATGAAGCTTATCGCCTACACGCTGGTCGACGTGCTCGACTATCTGGAAAGGCAGGACACGCACCGCATCGTCACGCTGATGGGCCGCGTGCACCGGCTGATGCGCATGATGACGGCGCAGCTCGATCTCCTGGAGACGATGTCGCCCAAGGAGTACCAGCAGATCCGCCTGCGGCTCGGCAATGGCAGCGGCCAGGAATCGCCGGGCTTCAAGCTTCTGCTGCGCCTGCCGCCTGATCTTTGGCGGGCCTTCAAGCATGCCTATCTCGATGGCCGCGGGCTGACCGTGGAGGATATCTACGACGAGCACTACGACCACGGCGCCGCTTACGTCGTGGCCGAGGCGCTGATCGAGTTCGACGAGCTGTTCCAGAAATTCCGCGCCAACCACCTCTATCTGATCCACCGCTCGATCGGGCTGGGCGCCAAGTCGCTGAAAGGCAGGCCGGTAGAGATCCTCGAAGGTGGCGCCCGCCACCGCTTCTTCCCCGAGCTATGGGACATACGCTGCGACATGACCGACCGCTGGGGCGCGGAGTACGGCACCGTGCGGGAATCGATCAGCCACCCGCCGCATCAGGGAGCGCAGCGGTTAGCATTGGGTTGGTGAAGGCTTTAAAGGGCCGTCGGAGCTTTTTTCGGTGGCTTTTTGTCTGTTTTTTGACGGTTTAGCGCTCACCGGCTCGATCAGAGGCGGACTCCTCCTTATGCCCGTCTCTCAGCAGGCCGATGAATGACGCCAATCATGGTCCTTAGGTTATAGGCACAGGCAGCCAGGATGCACTGCGTACGGTTGGTGGCCAAGTTGAAGAAGCGCATGCGCCGCATGCCGTAGCGCTCCTTGAATACCGCGAAAGGCCGCTCGACCGCAGCCCGCACTTTGGCGATCAGCCGGTTGCGGAGCTTCTGGCGGGCCGGCAGTTGCGGATGATGCCTGTTGGCTCGTCGCATCAGCCGGTCCTTGATATTGGCTTCGGCGAGGCGGTCATGCCTGGCATGGGTGTAGTAGGCCTGATCGCCATAGGCAGCCTTCTCATCGCCGCAGATTAACTTGTCGGCCGGCTCGGTATCGGTAACCGAGGCATCGCTCGCCTCGACGCGCCGGATGATGGTGTGCGCCTGGTCGACGCCAATGTGCATCTTGTAGCCGAAGGTGCTCTTCTTGCCCTTCTTGCCCCAGCGCGCATCCTTGTCGGACGATGGCTTGATCGGACCTTGGTGGCCCTTCTTCGGCTGCTTGGGTGGCCGGCCTCGAGCCTGCAGGAATGTAGCGTCGACCAAGGTACCGCGCTTGACGATTAGGCCCTTCTCTTCCAACTGACGGTTGATCTCCTCAAAGACCTTGTCGATCAGTCGATCCCGCGTCAGCTCCTCGCGGAAACGCCACAGCGTCGAATGATCGGGCGTGCGATCCGAAAGGCTGAAGCCGGCAAAGCGGCGGAACGACAGCCGGTCCCGAATTTGCGCCTCGAGCGCCGGATCGCTCAGCCCATGCCACATGCCCAGCAAGAGACAGCGCAGCAGCGCTTCCGCCGGATAGCTGGTATTACCCGAACCGGGGCCGCTGCGCTGACCAAGCAAGGTTCGGACCGCCTCCCAATCCAGTTCCTTCGATACCAGATCGAAGATCGTCTCATCCGACGCCGCAAGACCGTCCGCAAGACTCAACTGCCCAAGCAATCGATCAACCATCGCGAATCCCCTTTCGGATATCCGCATGGAATCATCAATCCGATTCTGTGCAAAGGCCTCACAAGGGGAGAAGGAGAGCCGCGGCGCCCCGCTTCGCATAATTTTTCCCACCCCCCTGTCGGAATCCTCTCCCTTCGTCCGTCCTTGGGGCATCAACCGCTTCAACCATCCGGAGGGATATTCGTGGAAAACGTTCAATCGACCTGGCAGACCGCCGCCATTCTCATCGCCCGCCTGATCTTCGCCGCCATGTTCGCCATGGGCGTCGCCTTCAAGTTGATGGATATGGGCGCTACCGCCGGCTACATCGCCGCCGCCGGCTTCCCGTTCCCGTTGTTCCTGGCCTGGTGCGCGGCGATCCTTGAAACGCTGCTGGTGATATCCTTCCTCACCGGCGCTTATCTGACGCCGCTGGCGCTGATCGGCGCGGTCTACGTCACCTTTCTCGGCTTTGCCTTTCACGGTCCGTCGCACTGGGCCGCGGACCAGGCGGAGTTCGGTGCCTTCATGTCGCATTTCCCGTTCGCCGCCGGGCTGCTCTACGCCGCCATGCATGGCCCGGGCAGCGTGCTTGCGCTCAAGCAGGGCTGGCCGGGTAGGGCATGACCCTTTCCTTCTCTCCCAGTCACGGGGAGAAGGTGTCCGAAGGGCGGATGAGGGGCGGCGCCTGCATCTCCAGGCAAGGCGCCTCCTCAGGCCCTCACATCTGGTCGTTATACGGCTCCTTCATCTGCCCGACCATGCGCGCCAGCTTCGAGAAGGACGGCATGTCGGCCTCGGGCTGGCACTGGTTGGCGAGCTCGAGCAGCCGGATCGGGAAATTGATGGCGTCGCGGTTCGAGGCCGAGATCGCCTCCGAGCGCTCCTCGCCGGTCTCGCCGGCCTCGGCCTTGCGCAGCGCGACGTCGATTTCCTCGACGCTCAGCACGCCTTTCTTGACAAGCACATGGTTGATCGCGGCGACGGCCATCAGCAGGCCTTCGAGCTGGAGATTGGCGACGTTCATGGCGTTCCTCCCATTGACCTCGCCTCAAGAACGCATGAGCGGCGTTTCCGATCCGGGGGAGGCTGCGCTGGCTAAGCCTCCATCCACCGCTCGCCATATTCGTTCCAGAGCTGCCTGATCTCGCGGTTGCCGAGCGGCGGCGTCTGGCGGTCGCCGTAGAAGACGGCGACAGCGCTGAGGTCGTATTGGCCCTCGGCCTGGGCAATAAAGCGGATTGCCTCGCCGAGCGGTCTCGAATGGAAGATCGGATCGGCCTGGCCCCGGCCAAGGCTGCGAACGCCCGAAATGCTTGCAGGCACATGCCGCATCCGAAAAACGGATGCCATGGCAGGTCTGTCCATGCCGCTCTCCGCGATTCCCTGAGGAATGATCCCATAAGCACCGGCTAATGACCAGCCCGGGGGGACAACCGGCCACAGCGACAGGGCAGGGACGACACAACCTTGAAAAGAAAAAGCCTGAGACACGGAGAAAAAAGGGCCGGGCGCGACGGCCTGGCCCTCCTTCGGCGCGGCCGTTGCAAAGGCAGCCTTCGCTCACGACCTCCGACCATCCTGGCCGTATGCGGCCAAGGCGGGAAATCCTATCGATGCCAGCGACGCAGCCAGTCCGGCTCCGGATCGGTGTTTCGGCTGATCGCCATGCCGGCCAGCAACCCGACTAGGCCACCGATCAGCATTGCGGTGGAGAAGGTGCCGGGGTTCTGCTGCACCGTTTCCGAAACGCTGTGCGCCTGGGTGCGCAATTGGCTCGCCGCGCGCGACGCACGATCGGAGGCGCCGCTGTAAAGGGTCGTCGCCCGGTCGGCCGCGCTTCGGTACCAGCCCTGCGCGGTCTCGGCGGCTTCCTCGGCCTGTTCGGAAAGCGCGCGGTTCAGCCGGCTCACCTCGCGTTTCAGCTCGGCGATCTGTTTCTTCATCGCGTCTTCCGATGCCCTCGATGCGCGTGCGCTGCTGCGCGACGCAGCACTATTCCGCGCGGCGGTGGTTTTCGTGTTGCCGTTGGCCGAATTGGCGGTGCTTGTGTCGTTGTCTGCCATCGGTTTCTCCTTTTTGCCTCCTGGAACGGCCAAGCCGCGGCATGGTTCCCGCAAGCTGCCTACCCGGCCAGAAAGCAGGGCCGCGGAGCGTGCTCCGCGGCCCTTGCTTCAAGCCCGGCGCCCGTTACTTGCCGCAATTCTTGTCGTTGACGTTCGGCGCCATCGTGCCGGCGGTCGAGTTGTTCGCATCGCCCACCGCGCCCTGCGGGCTGGTCGGGCAGTTCTTGTCGGCGTTCGAATTCATGTCACCACCGGTGACGCTGCCGGTCGTGCCGGTATCGGGCGCGGCCTGGTCGGGCGGCGGGCTGCCCGGCGTCTTCGGGTCGACGGTGATGGTCTGACCGCTGCCGCCGCCATTATCTCCGGCGGTGCCGGCGGTCTGGGCCATCGCTGCCGTGGCGAGGCCGATGGTCAGGGCGGAAGCTGCAAGAATCCTCGTAAGCATGGTCTTCTCCTCTCTGTTGCGAGACGGTTGTCTGTCGCGTTGCGACCAAGGGTGGAACCCCTCGGACCAAGGTTGGTTCCGACAAATTTCACCGGGCTTTCGGCTGACGGTTCAATCTGTGGCTGTAGGGCGGGTGTTCGCCGATGATGGTTGGAGGAGGGCCGGTTTCCGGAAACGTAGGAAAATGTACCTAGAAGCTATTGCAGGGTGAGGGCAGCTATGCTACTATTTTGTCCATGGTGCTGATTTGCGCCAACGACCCGCCGCCAGGCGGGTTTTGTTTTTTGGTCCATCCATTTCTTTTTAAGCGCTGGCGGGACAGCCCCCCTGCAACACCGAGGCCCAGATGCCACGCTACGCCACCATCGTCACCGCCGATGACGGCGCCGAGATCGTCAGCGCCATCGCGGAATTTGAGGGCACGGACCTTCCGCGCCACAATGTCGAGCAGGTCGTGCCCGGCGTGCGCATCGGCATGATCCGTGGCGGCACGGTCGATGCCGTCGCCGGTTTCGGCTTTCCGCCCCAGGGCGTTGGTCCATGGGCAGCCCGCGCCGCCATCGCGACGTTGAAGGTAATGGCCGCGCCGGCGGCCGACGGCGAGCCCGCCAAGCCGACACGCGCCAAGCCGCGAAAGAAACCGGCGCGCAAGGTCCGCAAGGCCAAGGCGGCGAAAGCCGCGCCATCGGACACGGCGGCCCATGGTTGACGAAAACAGGCGCCGCGCCGGCGCGAAGCGGGTAAGCCGAAAGCCGACGGCCACTCAAGCCGGGACCGCTCCGCGCACCCGCCCGAAGCGCCCGCGAAAGACGTTAGTCGACGACTTCGCGGCAGCCGTTCGCGCCGACTTCCGCGCCCATGGCGCCGGTGTCATCGCCGCGGTCAGGGCCGAAAAGCCCGACCAGTATCTCAAGGTCGTGCTGACGCTGCTGCCCAAGGATTTTTCGGCCAAGGATTCCTCGGACGGTGTAGATGCCCATCAAAACAGTCTCGAGCAGTTTTCGGACATCGTCTTCGAGGTGGTAGTGCGGAGATTCAAGCAAACGCCGGATGCGTGATCGTGGCGGCATCGAAGCCGCGCAAGCATGTAGCTTCGAAACATTGACGGGTACATCGTCCACACCGGATACTTCGGTGCTGATGTCAGCGATCAGCCCGCTCGAGCCGCTGGAAGAACCCGGCCACAACGCCTATCTATGGAGCAATCCAAAGGAGGTGTGACATGGCTTTTTCCACCGAACGCGCAGTGCTTGCCGGCGGCTGCTTCTGGGGCATGCAGGATCTGATCCGGCGCCTGCCCGGCGTGATCTCAACGCGAGTAGGCTACAGTGGCGGCGATGTTCCGAACGCCACCTACCGCAATCACGGCACCCATGCCGAAGCGATCGAGATCGTCTTCGATCCGGCCAGGACCAGTTTCCGCACGCTGCTCGAATTCTTCTTCCAGATCCACGATCCGACGACAAGGAATCGCCAGGGCAACGATATCGGCGCGAGCTACCGCTCGGCGATTTTCTACGCCAGCGATGAACAGAAGCGGATCGCCGAGGACACTATAGCCGACGTCGACGCGTCCGGCCTGTGGCCTGGCAAGGTCGTCACCGAGCTTGCTCCGGTCGGGCCCTTCTGGGAAGCGGAGCCCGAGCATCAGGACTATCTCGAGCGCTATCCCAACGGCTACACCTGCCATTTCGCGCGGCCGGGCTGGAAGCTTCCGGTCCGCCAACAGGCGGCCGCGTCGTAGTCATAGACCGGCTGTCGACACAGCCTTACGCGCTTTGATCCGCCCGCCATGCCGCAAGGCACGGCGGGCTTTTTTGCGTTCCGGTCCGGACGGGCAGGCTCAGCCTTTGGCTCGCCGGCCTTCATGTTCGTGGCTGCCGATCCAGTGGGCGCGGATGCGGTCGCTGGCTTCGAGATAAGCCATGTCGATCAAGTAGGTCAGAAGCTTCTCGCCATCGGCCTCGGCCTTCTGGCGAAGTTCTCGCAAGATCCCCTGCGCGAACTGCAGGTTTTCCATTTTGCTAGGCTGGTCCATGGGTGCCCCCAAATGTCTGTGCGGTAAGTTTGGCTCACTATGCTTGTATGAGGATTGTCGCCTTGCTCGCGGCGAAGCTGTACTCAGTTGCACCGACGCCCGATCAACGAACCTGTTGGACATTGCACGGAAATGTCGATATTTTACGCGCCCAATCGGATAGCAACCATGCACGAAGACGAGGGCACTCCAGATAAGTTGCAAGCCATGCTTGACGTGATTGCCAGGAGCGAGCCCTCGAGCGAGAGCGGGCAGACGGATTTCAGCCGGTTGAAGGCCGACGCCGCCAAGGCCGCTGGTGTGCTGATTGAATTTTACGGCGATGCGGCCCTGGAACGGGCCAAGCTCATCGAGCGCCGATCGCCACAGTCGCATTTCGCGCGCATGGTCGCGGCTGAAGTCGGCAGGCGCGGCAAGCTGCGGCCCGGAAACTGACCCGCAGACGACCGGCGAAAGCAGCTTCAGGACGATCTTCGCCTCCCCAGCCTTGCGCCAAGCCGTTGCTCGACCTCTTCCTCGATATTGTCCAGAAGGTAGGACAACATGTCGTTTCCGATCGATCGCGCTATGTCTTTGGCCTGCCCGACATGGTTGTGGATCTCGCGCAGCGCCTGTTCCTCGCACGCGGCATCCTTCGTCAGATCGACGAACCAGCCAGGATAGAGCGCCGCTTCGCCCACCCCGTCGACATAGCATTGGCCGACGGCCAGGATCTTGCGCAGCCCCATCTTTTCCGAACGGACCCGGTACACTTCCCTGAAGCCGGACCTGCGCTCGATAGCCTTGCGAATAGCCAATCGAACCCTTGGGCGGTCTTCACGATCGATGCTTTGCATCCACCGTTCCAGCGGTGCGCCGTGCGAGAATTCGTCGAGCGTCAAGCCGAAATAGTCTGAAAGATTGGCGTCGCCATAGACACGGTCGCGCTTGATGTCCCAGGTCCAGAACCCGTCGATCGGCGGATACCGCATATGCATGTTTCGGCCGTGTTCAGGCGCCGCCGTCATGAAGCCGCCCCGTCCGGTTTCAAGATTCGGCAGTACCATGTCGCAAAAAAGAGAAGAAACAAAGATGGCCTTTTGTACAAGGCCGAAAGTCATAAGGTCCGCTGCGGCTGAAAATTCGGAGCGTCATATTTGATATGACCAGAAAGAGCGCGAGAAGAAAATTTCTTGAGCCGAAAGAATTTTCACTTTGGTGTTGCAACTGCAACTTGGTATTTCACATGATAAGCGCAGCGGCCAAGCAGGCAAAACAACCCCAGAGGTTGTATTGCCGTAAGAAGCATGGTTGAAAATTCTTATATTTTGTAAGCGAATGAAACTCTTTGCGTGCGGTGCCTGGAACCGTCAGGGACCACGACCTCATGTTCAGCCGCACTGCAAATGCTAGCGGTAGCTGGTTGGCCGGCAAACCGACCGCTGGTTGAAAAAGGGCAAAACTTCGAGAAAAGTCCGAGCATATCAATTGACGGTCGAGCGCTTTCCCGGACGCGCCGGGAGTCCCGATGGACTGAAGGTCGTTGTCGTTCCGACCAAAGTCCACCATGAGCCCGACCTAGGCCGACCTTTGCTGTGGTTCCGCGCCGGGTTCATCGCCTGCGGCCGAATCATCGACGACCCGATCATGCTCGAACTGACGCGCCGCGGGCAGGGGCTGCAACCAGGGCTCGCGGCGTCCGACCCAGAGTTCGTAGCTCGGTACCAGTCCTTCGGTTGGCGAAACATCCAGGCTGCCGATCGTGACCTCGGCCTCGTCATCGCCGACGAACGGGACGCGGCTACCGCAGGTGGGGCAAAAGCTTCGAGTGCCATAGTCGCTGGTGATGCCGGTGGTTTCGAACGCTCGCAACGGCCATACGGCATAGGCATGGAAGGCCGATCCGCTTGTCTTGCGGCAGTCCTTGCAGTGACAGAGGCCGGCCCGGAGCGGCTCGCCCGTGACACGGAACTGCACGCCGCCACACAGACAACTGCCGCTGCGCGCGATTTCAGGCATTGCCCTTCCTCCTGCGGTCATGCGCGAAGCCAGGTTCCCTCGTGCCCGGCACGTTCCCGCTGCTGGCTGCTACAACCCGCATGAGGTTCCAATGGTTCCGCGCCGCGTCGCTGGAAGCGTGATCAATCCGGAAGGTTGATCGGCTCCTCGCACCGGTAGACCAGGCATTCGCCGTCCTTGGTCCGAATCGTCGTCGAGATAGGCACTTCCGGCCAGTCGCACTCATTGCCGAATTGCCGCACGAAGCGATCATAAGTGTCCGGACCTGTGGTCAAGACCGCGGCATGGCCGGTTTTGATCAACGCCTGCGTCTGCGCACAAGTCATCGCGCGCGCGTCTGGTCGGGCGTAGGCGGCGCTCACGCTGCACAACAGCGTGGCGGCCCACAATATTTTGCCTGCGGCAAATGCAATCGACGGGGTTCTCATGGGACACCAGGCTTTGACGTTTCCGGGTGTCGAATATGGGTCGCGGCTAGAACACCGCAAGATATTTGAGCAGCGAAATGATCCCGATGATGATGACGATGATCTGCGCGATCTGGCGCGCGCGGGCATCGAGCGGCAGGCGCTGCACGAGATAGAGCACCAGGATCACCACCAGGAAGGTGATCAGAATGCCGATAAGTACGCCCATGCCTGCCTCCGTTTTGTTCCCGGCGCTCGCCCTAAGCGGGCTGCCTCAAACGTCGCGTGCGTGAAAAAGGTTCCATCGGGATGAAGAGGAACAGGAGACGAGGCCGATCGTTCTTCAGCATCTTCGAATATTCAGGTGGAACATGAAGGACATATTCAGCACCGCTACCATCATCGCCTCGATCGCAATTGCCATTGCGCTGATGTTTCTGGTCCCCATCAAGCTTGAGGCCAAGCCTGGGCAGACGATCATTTCATCCCACTCGGTCAGCGGTGAATAGAGGCCGCATATGAGCGGAACATGCGTGCGGCTTGCGAGTTAATCTTATCATAACAAGCGCGGGATCGCACTGTCAGAGAGAGGAAGAAACCATGGGCCTCGGCACAATTCTCATCATCATTCTCATTCTTGCCCTGCTTGGCGGCTTCAGCGGCTTGGGCGGCGGGCCGTTCTACGGCACCGGTTACTATGGTGGCGGCGGCCTGGGGCTGGTTCTTGTCATCGTCGTCATTCTGGTTGTGCTCGGACGGCTCTGATAACCCCCAAGCAATCAAGCCAGCGCTTCCCTGAGCTTCGCCGTCAGTTGTTCCAGTGTGAACGGCTTGGCGATGAAATGCACATCGTGGTCGAGCACGCCATTGTGCACGACCGCGTTGCGGGTGAAGCCAGTCATGAACACCACTTTCAGCGAGCGGGAATGCTTACGTGCCTGTTCGGCCAATTCGCGGCCATTCATGCCCGGCATGACGATATCCGTTAGCATCAGCGCGATGGCTGCATTCTCGCCGAGCTTGCGCAGCGCCTCTTCACCGCTGGCGGCCTCGATGACCGTGTAGCCGAGTTCCAGCAGCGTGGCGGCCGTCGAAGCACGCACGCGGGCGTCGTCCTCCACGAGCAGGACGGTTTTGGTTGCCGGGACATCGCTCCTGCCGCCCGCCTTTATCGGCAGCGCCGCTTCTTCCGAACCGGGAAAACGGGGAAGATAGATCTTGATCGTCGTGCCTTCGCGGGGCTCCGAATAGATTTTGACGTGACCGCCGGATTGCTTGGCGAAGCCGAACACCTGGCTGAGCCCGAGCCGTGCCTTTGGCCGCAGGCTTGGTGGTGAAGAATGGCTCGAAAGCCTGGGCCATGATGTCGGGCGACATGCCCGCGCCGGTATCGGTCACCGCGATCATGGCATACTGGCCGGCCTTCACCTCCGGATGCGCCGCCGCATAGGCCTCGTCGAGATAGCTGTTGGCCGTCTCGATGGTGAGCTTGCCCTTTTCGTCCATGGCATCGCGCGCGTTGACGGCCAGGTTGATGATGGCATTCTCGACCTGGCTCGGGTCGGCATGCGTTTTCCAGAGACCGCCCGCCAGCACCGTTTCGATCTCGACCGCGTGGGCCAGCGTGCGGCGCAGAAGGTCCGACATGCCGGTGACAAGGCGATTGGCGTCGACGATCTGCGGCGCCAGTGGCTGCTGCCTGGAAAAGGCAAGCAGCCTGGCCGTGAGGTTGGCGGCGCGGGCCGCGGCATCGGCTGCCGCCTCGACGAAGCTCTGCACGTCATGCTCGCCGCGGGCGAGCTTGCGCTGCGCGAGGTTCATGGCGCTCGTGATGACGGCCAGCATATTGTTGAAATCATGGGCGATGCCGCCCGTGAGCTGGCCAACCGCCTCTATCTTCTGCACCTGGCGAAGTTGCGACTCCGCCTTTTCACGCGTCTCGATATCGTTGAGCAGCGCCGCGTTCTTGGCGCTCAAAGCGTTCTGCGCCGTAGCCACCTCCTGGAAGCTGCGGCTGGATTGGCGGATCGTGTAGATGCCGAGCAGGAAGATGCCCAGCAGCGCGGCGAACGAGCCGGCGCGCAACCAGCCTTCGATCTGCTCCATGCGCTCCGCGCGGGAAGCGAGGCTCGCGCCATCGATGCGCCGGATCGCGTCGATATTGGCTCGGATCTGGTCCATATCCAGCTTGCCCCGGCCGCCGCGCACGATGTCCAGAGCCTTCGCCGTGTTGCCCGTGTCGTAGAGCCCGATCGTCTCCTTGAGCTCGGCCTGCTTGCGGGTAAGCGCGTCCTTGATGCCGACGACCTGCTGCGCCCTGTCGCTGCCGGCCGGAAACATCTCGTCGATGCGCTTGAGCAGCGCCGGCAGCCCATCGACCGCTTGCTGGTATGGCAGCAGGTACTCTTTTCGCCCGTCAGCAGATAGCCGCGCTGGCCGGTCTCGGCGTCCTGGGCGAGCGAAAGCAGGCTCGCAAGCAATTGCTGGCCTTCGATTGCTTCGCGGCTGGCATTGCGGTCGGCAATCTGCGTTTCGGCGAGGATTGCGCGCGCGCCGATGATCAGCGCGACAATGGCAAAGCCAGCAAGGAGCGGAAGCGCTTGCCATCGCAGGGCGCGTCGCAGTCGGACGATCATTGCTTTGTCGGGCCTGAGGAAACCGTGGAGTTTAGTAAGTGGTAGGCGGCGGCAAAGCGCAAGGCAATAGTCGAGTCCATCGGGCAATGAATGCAGCAAGTTAGCCAGGTCTGGCTGCGTCAAACTTTAATGACAGCGGGCTCGGCCTATGGGGAAAGGAAGATTCCGTTGTGACGGCGTTTGGCGGCCGACCGGCACTCCACGGGTCTCGCTAGGGCGTTTCGCCGTTCACGGAAAACGGCTAAACGCCCTATCTCTTTGTTTTTTACGCAATTCCGGACGAAAAACCGCTCACACCTTTCCTGGAATTGCTCTAGCTCTGGCGCCCGCTACACTCGAGACAGACGATGCTGTGCCCAGGGCAACTCAGCCTGTGCGTGCCTTCCGGGCAGCAATGGCCGTTCGAGCTCAGCCAGCGCGCGCAAACGAAAACCTTCTTGGCCCCGTGACAGCGGGAGCATTCCTGCGGACGCATCAATTCCTCCCGTGACGGGATGCGATGTTCCGCCTCAACGACCGTGTTCATCCGTTTAGTCCCCAACACCTGGATTATCGGTCAGATATGTTAATTCACTGTTCTTTACATTAGGGTTTATGAATGTGAAAGCCACGAAAGCGTCGGCGCGCTTCACATCTTTGGGTGCTTTCCCTTTGCGCAGCCCTTGCTAAATGTGTTGCCGCGCCGTGCTCCGGCCGATTCTGACGGGCAGGGCAGGCAACGGGAAGCTTCTTGCAATGACATGGACCGGCGCGGGCGCGCTTTTCATCCTGGTGGCCACTTATGCCGGCGTAGCCGTTGGCCGCATTCCTGGCCTGCGCCTCGACCGCGCCGGCATCGCGTTGCTGGGTGGCGCCGCCATGATCGCCATCGGCGCGATCCGCATCGAGGATGCCTACAAAGCCATCAATTTCGACACCATAACGCTGCTGCTCGGCATGATGATCGTCGTGGCGCATCTGAAGGTTTCGGGCGCGTTTCGGGCGCTCGGCGGCTTTGCCATCGAGCACGCCCATGCTCCCTTCATGCTTTTGGTGATGGTGACGCTGTTGACCGGCGTGCTCTCTGCGTTCCTGGTCAACGACGCGATCTGCCTGGTGATGGCGCCGATCGTCGTCCACGTCACCAGGGTCATCAACCGCAATCCGGTGCCCTACCTCATCGCGACCTGCACGGCCTCGAACTGCGGCAGCGTCGCCACCATCACCGGCAATCCGCAGAATATGGTGATCGGCGCGCTGTCCGGCATTTCCTATCCGGCTTTCACGCTGGCGCTTGCGCCGGTGGCGCTGTTCGGCCTGCTCTGCGTCATCCTTATCGTGCGCATCGTCTACCGCGCCGAGTTTTCCCGCCCCGCCGAACTCAGCCCGGAGGTCTATCGCGGCCGCATGCTGCCCGGGCAGGTGCTGAAGGCCACCATCGTCTGTGTCTTGCTGGCGCTCGCCTTCTTTGCCGGCGTACCCGTCGCCAAGGCGGCGCTGATTGCCGGCGCCTTCCTGCTGGTCACGCGGGCGATCAAGCCGCGGCGCATCTACCGCGAGATCGACGGGCCGCTGCTCTTCATGTTCGCCGGCCTGTTCGTGGTGGTGGCGGGCGCGGAACGCACGCTGCTCACACCCGATATGATCGCCTGGGCGAAGAACATCGGCCTCGACGATGTCTGGCGGCTCTCCGGTTTCACCGCGGTGCTTTCCAACATCATGAGCAACGTGCCGGCGGTGCTGGCGCTGCGGCCTTTCATTCCCGGGCTGGAAAACCCGGAGCGCGCCTGGCTGGTCGTGGCGATGAGCTCGACGCTTGCCGGCAATTTCACGTTGCTCGGCTCGGTCGCCAACCTGATCGTCGCCGAGCAGGCGAAGGCGGCGGGCAAGGAGCTTTCCTTCTCCGCCTTCTTCAAGGTTGGCCTGCCGCTGACGCTGGTGACGCTTCTCGCCGGTACGGCCTGGCTGGCATGGTCCTGAAGGCGCGTCCCGGCCGGATCGCGTCAATCAGGAGCGTCCAGGCCTAAGCGCCGTCCTTGCCTGCCATCCGCGCCCGCACCAGCGTCGCGGCGGCGTGGCCGGCGGCGGCGACGTAGTCGGGATCGTGATGGATCAGCATGCTGGAAAAGGCGCCGTCCATCAGAAGCACGATCTCACGCGCCAGCATCTTCGCCGCGCCGACATGGTGGCTCGAAAGCGCGCCGGCCAGCCATTTTTCGAAATTGGTCTTGTGGCGCGCCCCGGCCTTCACCGCCGGATGCCCGGGCGTCGCGGCCAACTCGGCCGCCGTGCGCAGGAAGCCGCAGCCCTTCCATTTGGGGTGGCGCGCCACCCGCGCGAGGTTGGTGAAGATTGCTTCCACTTTTCTGTCCGCGCCGCCCTCCGCCGCATCGAACCAGCCGGCCATCTGCTCGAGATTGGGCTGGTCCCGGCCCTCGAGATAGGCCGCGATCAGATCGTCCTTGCTCTTGAAATGGTAGTAGAGCGTTCGCTTGGTGAGCCCCGCTTTCTCGGCCACCGCATCGACGCTGACGCGGCCGATGCCTTCGGCATAAAAGAGCTTGGTCGCCGCATCGACGAGGCGCTTTCGGGTGGGATTGGTCTTTTCGCTCATGCTCAAAGTATACCGACTAGTGAATATACAAGCAATCGAAAGCCTGCTCCTTATCCCGCCGAACTGCCGGAAAGGAAAAGTCATGACTGACCTTGTGCTGAGCGAAACGCGCGACCGCGTCGTCATCCTTACCCTCAACCGCCCCGACAAGCTGAACGCGCTGAATTACGCGCTGATCGACCGGCTGCTTTCGCTTCTCGACCAGGTCGAGACGGACGATGGCGTGCGCGCCGTGATCCTCACTGGGTCAGGCGATCGCGCCTTCTCCGCCGGCGCCGATATCCGTGAATTCGCAGTGAGCGTGGCCGAAGGCACCGATGCCGCGCTGCGCGATTTCGTGACGCGCGGCCAACATCTGACGGCGCGGCTGGAAGCCTTCCGCAAGCCGGTGATCGCCGCCGTCAACGGTCTCGCTTTCGGCGGCGGTTGCGAAATCACCGAAGCGGTGCCGCTGGCGATCGCCAGCGATCGCGCTTTGTTTGCAAAGCCCGAGATAAAACTCGCCATGCCGCCGACATTCGGCGGCACGCAGCGCCTGCCGAGACTGGCCGGTCGCAAGCGCGCGCTGGAACTGCTCCTCACCGGGGATGCGTTTTCACCCGCCCGGGCACTGGAGCTCGGTCTCGTCAACCACGTCGTGTCGCACGGTCAGCTGATGCCGGCCGCGTTCGACCTCGCGCGCCGTATCGTCAGCCACTCGCAGCCGGCGGTGGCGAGCATCCTCACCGCAGTGGCACGCGGCCTCAACCAGAGCATCGCCGAAGGCCTGCTCGTCGAAGCCGAGCAATTCGCCCGCATGGCGCCGACAGCCGATCTCGGTGAAGGGCTGGCAGCGTGGCTGGGCAGACGCAGGCCGGCTTGGGACGGGTCATGGACTCACATCACACGGCCGGACGAGACAAGGCGGAGTGGCAGGGAACAGGATTCTCTTACCCCTCAAAAATCTAAGCCTAACGGCTAGAACTCCTCGTTTGCGCGCCGAGCCTTGGTCGCGCCACGATGCTCCATCCGATCCAGCATGGAGGCACCGATGACCGCTCTTGCCCGCAGGCCCTGGGTTCCCGCCCATTGCGAGGATTTCGTCCAGGACCTTGCCAGAGCCACCGGCGGGCAGGACAGTGCGGTCGTCCTGGCCGCGATCGAGGGCGGCATCGCTCTCAACCGGTCGATCCACGAGGATGACGCCGTCAATCTCAATCCGGCGACCAATGTCATGAACCCGAAGGCGGAAGCGGCCCTTGCTTCCGGTCTCGGCTCGCGCCCGTCGCTCGGTTATCCCGGCGACAAATACGAGATGGGCCTCGAGGGGGTGGAGCGGATCGAGGTCATCGCCGCGGAACTGGCGGCAGAAGTGTTCGGCGCGCGCTATGCCGAAATACGCGTGCCTTCGGGAGCGATCGCCAACCTCTACGCCTTCATGGTCGCGGCGCGTCCGGGCGATGCGATCATTGCGCCACCGCCTGCGATCGGCGGTCATGTCACGCATCATATGGCGGGCTGCGCCGGGCTCTATGGGCTGTCGATCCACCCGGCACCTGTCGATGCCGACGGCTATACCGTCGATGTCGGCAAGCTGCGCGCGCTTGCCCGGCAAGTACAGCCGAAGATGATCACCATCGGCAGCAGCCTCAATCTTCTGCCCCATCCGATCCGTGAGATCAGAGCGGTTGCGGACGAGGTTGGCGCGCTGGTGCTGTTCGACGCCGCCCATCTCTGCGGCATGATCGCCGGCCATGCTTGGCAGCAACCGCTGGAGGAAGGTGCCCATCTGATGACGATGAGCACGTACAAAAGCCTCGGTGGCCCGCCATCCGGCCTGATCGTCACCAACGATGCCGGCATCGCCGAAAAGCTCGACCGTATCGCCTTTCCCGGCATGACTGCCAATTTCGATGCAGCGAAGTCGGCGGCCTTGGCCATCACCATGCTCGACTGGAAGGAACACGGCCGCGCCTATGCCGCTGCCATGGCTGCTACCGCCAAGGCGTTGGCCAGGGAACTCGCGGATCGCGGCCTGCCAGTGTTCTCGACTGCGAAGGGCCACACCACTTCGCATCAGTTCGCGATTGAAGCCGCCGAATTTGGCGGCGGCCAGGTGGCCGCAAAGCGGCTCAGGCGCGCCAACATCCTTACCTGCGGCATCGGCCTGCCACTCGAAGCGGTGGAGGGCGACATGAACGGCCTGCGCATCGGCACGCCGGAGATAGTGCGCTGGGGTATGACCGAGAAGGTCATGCCGGAGCTTGCCGCCCTCATTGCCAGGGGGCTTCGCGGCAACGATGCCCCGGAGCAACTCGCGAATGACGTCAGTGAATTCCGGCGCCGGTTCACGAAGCTGCACTTCGTAAGCTGATCGCCTGAACCAGCGGGCAGGGAGCCCGCATCTTCAAAAAAGGGGAATGACCATGCGCATGATTCTGCGATTGATGACTGCTGCACTGATGACGGCCGCCGCGGCCGGTGCCGCCCGAGCCGATATCGTGCTCGGCGTCGCCGGCCCGATGTCGGGGCCGAACGCCGCCTATGGTGAGCAGTACCGCGTCGGCGTCGAGACGGCGGTGGCGCGCATCAATGCCAATGGCGGCGTTCTCGGCCAGAAACTTTCCGTCTCGGTCGGCGACGATGTCTCCGATCCGAAGCAGGGCGTCTCGGTCGCCAACAAGTTTGTTGCTGACGGCGTGCGTTATGTCGTCGGCCATTACAATTCCGGCGTCACCATACCGGCATCGGAAGTCTATGCCGAAAACGGAATCCTGTTCGTCACGCCCACCGCCACCAACCCCACGGTCACCGAGCGCGGCCTGTGGGACGCCTTCCGCGCTTGCGGCCGCGACGACCAGCAAGGCATCATCGCCGCAAAATTCGTGCTCGAGCAATTCAAGGACAGGAAGGTCGCGATCGTCGACGACAAGTCGACGGCGGGCAAGGGCCTCGCCGACGAAATGGCCAAGGCCTATAATTCGGGCGGTGGCAAGGAAGTGCTGCACGAGGAGATCAATCCCGGCGAGAAGGACTACAGCGCGCTTGTCGCCAAGATCAAGGAATCCGGCGCCGAGCTTGTCTATTATGGCGGCCAGCATACCGAGGCGGGCTTGATCGTGCGCCAGATGCACGACCAGGGCGTGAAAACCGTCCTGATGGGCGGCGACGGCATATCCAACAGCGAGTTCGGCGCCATCGGCGGTGATGGCGCGGCCGGCACGCTGATGACGTCCTTCCCCGATCCGGCGACCTTTCCCGAAGCGAAGGACGCCGTTGCCGACCTGAAGGCGAAGAACGTCCCGACGGAAGCCGTCACGCTCTATGCCTATGCCGCGACCCAGATCCTCGCCGAGGCGATCACCAGGGCCAAGGCAGACGACCCGAAGGCGGCGTCCGACTATCTCCATTCGGGCGCCACGATCCCGACCGTGCTTGGCGCCATCTCCTATGACGAGAAGGGGGATATCAAGCAGCCGGGCTTCGTCGTATTTGAATGGCGGAAGGTCGATGGCAAGCTGGCCCCGGTGCCCCTCAAATAGGCCTGCGGGGCGCCGGCGCTGGCTGCTTTTCGACAGACAGATTACCGCGGCCAGCCGCTGGCCGCGGCTGCCCTTTTTGGGGGAAAGCCGGACAATGGCCGTCAATCCGCCGCGACCTCGCATGCCGCCGCTCAACGCGCTCAGGGCGTTCGAGGCGGCGGCGCGGCATGAAAGCTTCGCCAAGGCGGCGGATGAGCTAGGCGTAACGCCGGCCGCCGTGTCGCATCAGGTCAAGGCGCTCGAAGCATGGCTGGGCTCGGCGCTCTTCGTGCGCCATGCGCAAGGGCTGCACCTCACCGAGGCCGGCCGTTCGGCGCTCCCCTCCTTCTCAACCGCCTTTGACGCCATGGGGCTGGCCGTGCAGGAGCTGCGCGCCTCGGCGCCGAAGCCGCAGGTCAGCATCGCGGCGCTGCCTTCGATCGCGCAGCTATGGCTGGCGCCGCGCTTGCCGGCGTTGCGGGCGGCGCATCCGGCGTTGCGCCCCTCGATCCATGCGTTGGAGGAGCCGCCCGACTTCCGCCGCGAGCCTTTCGACCTTGCCATCTTTCTCACCAGGCCGGGTGTAGGGCGCTCGTCAAGACTTTGCGACGATGTGATCTTCCCGGTCTGCGCGCCTTCGCTGGCGAAACAGTTGCAGGCACCGGCCGATCTCGCGGCGCAGCTTCTGCTTTGGGACACGACCTGGACCGGCGACTGGGGCCTGTGGTTCAGGGCGGCCGGCATGAAAGGTCCATCGATCGAGGCGGGTTCTGAATTCTCGCTCTACAGCATGGCGCTGCAGGCAGCGGTCGACGGGGCCGGCGTGCTGATGGGGCATGAGACGCTGGTATCACGCGCCTTGGCCGCAGGCTCGCTGGTGGCGCCGTTCCCCGCTTTGCGCGTCCCGACCGGCCTTGCCCTGACGATCCTGGCGCCCGACCGTCCGCCGGCGCAGGCCGTTGAAGTCATGGATTGGCTGCTCGCCGCGCGGGACTGAGACGGCAACTGACGCAAATCGCGTTTGCCGCCTCGTGGTCTCGCCGCCTTGAGACAGGCCCGGCGTCGCCCCTCCTGCCTCGAAAAGCTGGGTAACTTAGCCACCAAGCCAGGCGCTTGGCAGGCTATTCCGCCGCCTCGGCGAAAGGGGTTCCCACCGGTCGCACGCGCGCGGCCGCCGCAAGCATGTCGGTCTGGGTGATCAGGCCGAGTATATGCCGCTCGCTATCGACGATCACCACGGCATGGCTGCGCCCGTCGGTCAACACTGGCAGCAAGCTCATCGCCGGCGTGTCGGGTGAGGCAGTGCCAGCCCTCGACATCACCCCTTTCACCGTATCGGTGGCTCTTGTGAGCTCGCGCAGGCCGACTGCGCCGGTGAGTTGGCCGTCCGCGTCGACCACCGGCAAGGTGCGGATGTTGTGATCGATCAGCTGTTTGCGCGCCTCGTCGACCGAGGCCGTCTCCGGCACCGAGATCACGTCGCGGGACATGATGTCCCGGCAAAGCAGGGTGCGCTGCGAACGCACCATCGCCTGCAGCTCGACCTGGCGCAGTAGGCGCTCCAGGTCTTCGCGGTCGATGTCGAAGGTCTCGTCGAGCGCGGAAAGCGCCGCATCGACATCCTCGGGCCGGAAGCCGACACGCTCGGCCGGTGGCCGATCCGCGGTGCCGTGACCGCTGGCGGCGGGCACATGCACATGGGGATAGTTGCGCCGCGACAGCTTGTGGAAGAGGAAGCCCAGCGCCACCAGGAGGATCGAGTTCAACGCCACCGGCACAAAAGGAAATAGAAAGCCGGCGGCCGCCACGGCCGGGCCGCCGATCACGCCAGTGAGAGCTGCTGCGCCTCCCGGCGGATGCAGCGAGCGTGTGAACGACATGGCGGCGATGGCCAGCGCCACGGCGAGACCCGAGGCGATCACCGGGTCATGAACGAAACGCGCCACCGTGACGCCGACAAGCGCCGAGATCGTGTTGCCGCCGATGATCGACCAGGGCTGCGCCAACGGGCTCGATGGTACGGCAAAGAGCAGCACCGCGGAGGCACCCACCGGCGCCACCAGCATCGCCACATATTCACCCTTGCCCATCGCCAGCCCGCTAACCACACCGGTCAGCGCGATGGCGACCACGGCGCCGAGGCAGGCGATCATCCGCTCACGCAGCGTGGCGCCGGCAAGGATCGGAACAAAGAGGCGGAATGCCATGGCGGGTCCTGGATCGAATGGGTGGAATTGCGCTGCACGCAATGCCGCTGAAAACCCGGATTTGGAAGCCAAACCAATCCGTATATCCACGGTCGAGGAGAATATTATTGCGCTGCCGATTGTGTACGAGGTACCGCTAGCGGCCTCGGCTTTCTCAATTGCGTCAAGGCCTTACGACCATTTGCGGAATCGACCTGGCAAGCGCGGGCTACGTCACCTTTGCTTCAGCCGGACGATGAATCCCAGCGCGCCCAGCACCTTCACTGCGCCGCTCTTGCCGCCCTCGAAATCGCCGGAGGCGAGCCGCGCGCCCGTGGCGAGCTCATAGGCGGTGCCGAGGATGGCTTCTGGCGGGTAGAGGCGGTCTCCCCAGGCCAATTCATAGGTCGTCGTCGGCGCAAAGCCGTGCTCGGCGAAAAACCGGTCGGGCCCCAGCCGGTCGTAATCCTCTATCGCGCGCAAGACATGCGCGCGCGTCATGCGGTCCCAGGCAATCATTTCATTGTCCTCCTTCAGACAGACTTCACTTCGCCGCCGTCGATGCGCAGCGTCGAGCCGGTCATCCAGCGCGCCGCCGGCGAGACGAGGAAAGCCATCAAGTCGGCGATCTCTTCCGGCTCGCCGTAGCGGGCGATACCGGCTTCCTTCGGAAAGTTCGCCGTCGCATCCTCGACGCTCATCTTGTGCAGCGGCGCCCAGTGCTCGAGGTAGGAGCGTCGCCGGCCGGTCATCACCGGCCCCGGCAGCACGCTGTTGACCTGCACGCCCTCGGCGATGCCGCGGTCGGAAAAGGCTTTGGCGAGCGCCACGATTGCCGCGTTGATCGTTCCGACCGCCGCATAAGGCGCTTTGGGAAACAGCGCCGAATTGCCGGACATCAGAACCACCGAGCCGCCGGCCGCCTTCAGCGCCGGCCATGCAGCGACGGTCAGCCGCCGGGCGCCGTGCAGCTTCAGCGCAAGGCCGGCGTCCCATTGCTCGTCGTTCATCTCGAACAGATCGATCTGCGGGACGGCACCGGCGATGTTGAGCAGCGCGTCGACGCGCCCGAACCTCGCGAGCGCCTGGTCGACCACCGCTTGCGCGGCATCTGGCCGGGCAAGGTCGGCATCGATGACCAACACCTCGGCACCGGCCGCTTTCGCAGCCTCAGCTGTCTCTTCCAGCTTCGCCCGGTTGCGAGCAACCAGCACCAGCGCGGAAAAGTCCCGCGCCAGCCGGATGGCGGTGGCCTGGCCGATGCCCTGGCTGGCGCCGGTGATGACGGCGACGGATTTCGACATGGCGAATCTCCTTTTGCCTGGTCAGCCGAGGAAGTCGCGGATGGCGGCGGCGATGTCCCCGGCATGGGTTTCGAGCGCGAAGTGGCCGGTGTCGAGAAAGCGCACCAGCGCGTCCGGCATGTCGCGCTTGAACGCTTCTGCGCCCGGCGGCAGGAAGAACGGATCGTTCTTGCCCCACACGGCGAGAAAGCGCGGCTTATGGGTGCGGAAATAGGCCTGGAAGGCCGGGTAGAGCGCGACGTTGTTCTTGTAGTCGCCGAAGAGGTCGAGCTGTATCTCTTCCGCGCCCGGACGGCTGAGATAGAAACTGTCCAGCGAATGGCCGTCGGGAGAAACGAGCTCGGCGGGCGCGCCATGCGTGTACTGCCAGGCGACCGCCTCCGGCTTGAAGGCGGGGCGCAGCGCTTCGCGGTTGGCGAGCGAGGGGTCCCGCCAATAGGCGCGGATCGGGTTCCAGCCCTCACCCAGGCCTTCCTCATAGGCGTTGCCGTTCTGCGAAATGATCGCGGCGATGCGCTCGGGATGCTTCACTGCCAGCCGGAAGCCCGTCGGCGCGCCATAGTCGAAGACATAGACGGCGTAGCGATCGAAGCCGACCACCTCGGTGAAGCGGTCGATGATCTCGGCGATGCGGTCGAACGTGTAGGTGAATTCGCCGGCCTGCGGCATGTCGGAACGGCCGAAGCCGGGCAGGTCGGGCGCGACGATATGGAAGCGGTCGGCGAGCAGCGGAATGAGGTCGCGGAACATATGGCTCGAGCTCGGAAAGCCGTGCAGCAGGAGCAGTTTCGGCGCGCCATGCCGGCCAGCCTCGCGGTAGAAAATATGGAAGCCGTCGACATTCATCGTCCTGTAAGCGGTCATCTTTTTCTCCGTTTTCATAACTGTGTCGATTTGCATTTGGGGGTTATTCGAAAGCCTAAGCGTCAGCGCCGCGTAGCCTCCAGGATGATCTCGACGACAGCGTCGGGCGCGGTGACCATCGGCGTATGATCCAGCGGCAGTGAGCGCGTCCTTGCCTTCATGCGCGCCGCCATGAAACGTTGGGTTTCGGCGGCGATCATGCGGTCTTCCTCTGCGATCAGGAACCAGGCTGGCCGATCGCGCCACAGCGGCCTCCCTACGGGAACCGTGATGCAGGCCGGCGAGATCGGCCGCTGGACCGCGCGCAGCACAGACAGCTCCTGCGCCGAGGCTTTCTGGGCGAAGGCATCCGCAAAGGCGTCGTCGGGCAGATAGATCAGCCCGTGTGCGTCCGGTGTGAGTCTCGGCGCTTTTGGGTGCGGTTCGGCACGGGTGAACACGTCCGCCACCGTCTCGCCTTCGCCCGGCGCGAGCGCGGCGACATAGACCAGCGCCTCGACCCTGTCGCTTCGCGAGGCGCCGACCACCGCGCCCGCATAGGCGTGGCCAACCAGGGTGATCGGCCCCTCGATGCGCTCCAGCGTACGGTCGAGCGCCGCAACGTCATCCTGGAAGGACATCAGCGGCAGCGGCGCCGCCACGACATTGGAGCCTTGCAGGGCAAGCGCCGCGATGACCTTGGCCCAGCTCGATCCGTCGGCCCAGGCGCCATGGACCAGCACGACATTCATTTGCTTCGCGGACATGTCGCTTCCTCTTGCTGAATTGATAACCATATTGAATGATTTAGAACGGTTACGACTTGGACGGATAACTTGTCAAGAAGCTGCGAACCGGTTATCACGGAGTCGTGTTCACGATGGATGCCCTCGGCGAAAGCTGCCTGGCGCTGAATTGGAGTTCTCGATGGTTCGTTCACCCGCGCTTTTTGTCGGCGACGCGCCCGGCCTCGATTTCCTCAACTCGATCGCGACCCCGCTCGACACGCCTGTCGATTGGATCGACGACGGCGAGGGCTTGCTGGACTGGCTGGAGCAGGCGCGGCTGGCGCCGGAAGCGGCGCTGGTAGCCATTCGCAGGCAGGCGCTGCCCGGCGAGCTCGACAAGGTCGCCGATCAGGCGCGGCATTTGCGCGAATGGTTCAGGGGCTTTGTGTATGGGCACAAGGGGCGGGCGCTGGTGGCTGCAGATCTGGCGGAACTCGACCCGCTCAACCGCCTGCTGGAACGCGACGAGACCTTCAGCCGGATCGCGCCGGCCGACAGCGGCGCGGCGTTGGCCCTTCAGACGGCCCGCAAATGGCGCACGCCCGAGGCGCTCCTGTTGCCGATCGGCGAGGCGCTGGCCTCACTCGTCTGCACCGAGGATTTTTCACATGTGAAGGCTTGCGAAGGTCCGGCCTGCACGCTGCTTTTTGCCGATCATACGCGCGGGCACCGGCGCCGCTGGTGCAGCATGGCGGCCTGCGGCAATCGGGCAAAACAGGCCGCGCATCGGCATCGGCACAAGGATCACGACCATCGCTAAGTCGAGCGAGGCGCGGCGCACCTCGCTCGACAGCTGGATCGGTTTAAGGGGCCACCCCGACATGGCCCTTCATGTTGGGATGGAAGCGGCAGAAATACTCGACCGCCCCGGCCGCCTTGAGCGTTACCTTGCCCTTCGACCTTGCCGGGATCATCACATCCCAGCCGCCTTTGACGGTGGCGGTATGGGCGAGAATGTCCTTGTTCGTCCATTCGATCGTGTCGCCGACCTTGGCCTGAATGTTTGTGGGCGAGAAGACCAGCTTGTCGATCGTCACCTCGATCGTCGCCGCGAACGCGGGGGATGAGCCGAGCGCCAAAGCCAGCGCCGGCGCAAGAAGCAGCGGCCTCATTTCAGCATGCCGGCGACATGTTCGGCATGCTGCTCATGCCCTTGGAAGATCTTGAGGCCGGTCTCCAGCAGGCTCTTCAGTTCGGCATTGCTGGCCGAGGGGATGAGCAGGGTTTCGAGAGCGCTGTCGACCTGCTTGTGATAGGCCACTTCGTTGTCGATATAGGCCTTGTCGAAGGCAGCCCCCTTCAGCTTCGCCAGCTTGGCGCGCTCTTCCTTGGCGGCCTTGGCCAGTGCCTTGCTGGTGTCGTTGTCCTCGGGCGTGACCTTCAGCTTCTTCACCAGGTCGAGCGCCTGCTTGTTCACCGCCTCATGGTCGCGCTCCATGTCCTTGGCGAAGTCGACGACTTCCTTGTTCTTGGACTTCTTGATCGCCAGCTTGGCCGCTTCGACGTCGATCGCGCCGGCCGTATAGGCGATGTGGGCGATCTGCGGATCGGTGGGCTTTTCGGCGGCTAGCGCCAGCGGCGCCGTGCTCACGAAGAAAAGGGCGGCGAGGGCGGCGGTCGATCGCATAAACATGACATCTCCTTCGCCCGGCGGCGCTGGCCCCGGGCTTCATCTGGTGTTGACTGCCATTGGATGCAGGCGAGAACGAAACGTTCCCGGGAGAAGACCGAAATCAGGGCTCGAATCCGAGCCTTCTCATCACTGCCTGCGTCAGCCGCTCGCAGCGCCGGCCGGCAAAGGGGAAGGCGTCGAGCAACACCGGGCCGATCTCGTCGTCCAGCGCCTTTCGCACCAGCGTCCGCGCCCGGTGCAGCCTGGTCTTCACCGTCTCGGGCCGCACGCCCAGAAGGTCGGCGGTTTCCTCGATGCTCAGCCCCTCGATGACACGTGCGACGAAGACGGTGCGATAGACATCGGGAAGGCTGTCGGTCGCCCGTTCGACGAGCCCGAGGATCTGCCGCTGCGCCATCGTCCGCTCCGGATCGTCACTTGGGTTTAGGGGAAACCGGATGATCTGCGCCTCCGGGTTTTCGGGCATCGCCACGATGCGCTTGCGCTTGCGCAGCCGGCCGAGCGCCTCGTTGATGACGATGCGGGACAGCCAGGTGGAAAGCGACGCCTCGCCGCGAAAGGCGCCGAGATTGGCGAAGGCGCGCATATAGGCCTCCTGCACGACGTCTTCGGCCTCGGCGTCGTTGCGCACCACGCCGCGCGCGATGCGGTAGAGCCGCTGGTTGTGCGTCTTGATGATGGCGCGGAACGCATCCGGATCGCACGCAAGAGCCCGGCACACCAACGCCAAGTCGCCGGCCTCGGCCGCGCTGACCTCTGCGGCTTCAATAGCAGGCTTTCTCATCTCGCCCCGATCTCCCGGCAATTGTTACATCCGCGATTGGATGCGCCTGCCGGCAAAAGGTTCCCGAGTTGGTTGCACGGGCCATGCTACTGCTTTGGCCGGGGCTTGTCTGCCGCTGTTGTGGTATCCTGCGCCGATCAGCCGGTCACCCCGCGGCCGCGGCCGCGGCGAGCCCGCGCAGAATGTCGGCCTTGAGGTCTTCGACATCCTCCAGCCCGATCTGCAGGCGGATCAGCGGGCCGGCATAGGAGCCCTTGGCAACGGTGCGGTCGCCGAGGAAGACTGGAACGGCGAGGCTCTCATAGCCGCCCCAGGAATAGCCGAGGCCGAAGATCTTCAGCGCGTCGAGGAAGGCGTGCTGCGCCTTTTGCCCGCCACCGTCGAGCACGATCGAGAAGATGCCGCTCGAGCCGCAGAAATCGCGCTTCCATAACGCATGGTCTGGATGGCTTTCGAGCGCAGGATGCAGCACCTGCGCGACACCCGGCTGCGTCTCCAGCCAGCCCGCGATGTCGAGCGCGCTCTTGCGGTGATGCTCGAGCCGCACCCCCATCGTGCGCAACCCGCGCAGCACCTGGTAGATGTCGTCGGGTCCAGAACAGCAGCCGAGCATGCAGAAGCCCTCATAGAGTTGCTTCCAATAGGTCTCGTTGGCCGACACAGTGCCGAGCAGCACGTCGGAATGGCCGGCCGGATATTTCGTCGCCGCGTGGATCGAGATGTCGACGCCATGGTCGAGCGGCTTGAAATAGAGCGGCGTCGCCCAGGTGTTGTCCATCATCACGATGGCGTTCGCCGCGTGCGCCGCCTTGGCGATCGCCGGGATGTCCTGCACCTCATAGGTGTTCGATCCCGGCGATTCGGTGAACACCACCTTCGTGTTCGGCTTGATCAGCGATGCAATGCCGGCGCCGATATGCGGCGCGTAATATTCGACCTCGACGCCGAGCCGCTTCAGCATCGTGTCGGCGAAATGGCGTGTCGGATGATACACGCTGTCGACGATCAAAAGATGATCACCCGCGGCGAGGAAGGCGAGCAGCGGCACCGTCACGGCGGCGAGCCCCGAAGGAACGGCGATGGTTCCGGTCGAGCCTTCCAGCGCATCGACGGCGAGCGTCAGCGCGTCCATCGTCGGCGTGCCGCGCGTGCCGTAAGTGTATTTCTGGCTGCGCCCGGCCATGGATGCCGCGTCCGGGTAGAGCACCGTCGAGGCGTGCACGACCGGCGGATTGACGAAGCCGAAATAGTCGCGCGGGTTGTTGCCGGAATGGGCAAGCCGCGTGTTGATGCCCATCTCGATGCCGTCTCTAGCCATGGTTCGTCGCCAGCCAATTGATGTAAGGGGTCGAATGATGTCTGGGGAGCAGCCATAAAGCGGCGGCCAAGCCCGCGCAACCGCGCCGGGCCCGCCAAAAGCCGGTCTTCCGCTGGGCCAATCCAACGGCATGCGCGCCCAATAAAGCATCGCTATTGCCGAAGCGGATTTTGCTGCCTGGCCATGGATTCGCGACGACGCAACTTGACTGATTTGTTTGCATGGCCTGCCGGTTTCATGGCGCTCTTGTGCGCAGTTCAGGCATTTGCGGCAATTGCTTTTCAAACCTCCCGGGATTCGGTCATTTCCCTTGACCTCACAGGAATAATCGCCTTCGATGCGTTTCGTGAATGGGAGGCAGCGCATCGGCAACCGATGCGGGTCCGGGAGTGGGCCTTGAAGTGGGAGCTGCATTCACAAACGAAAAAAGATCAAGTGTCGCCTGGCAGCAGGGGCGCCTGTAACAGAAAAGGGTCTGTGGGTCATGAAACACATTGCAATCGGCATCCTTGGCGCCGCCGCGCTCGGGTTCATGGCGTCCGCCGCTTCGGCCGGCACGCTCGACACCGTGAAGCAGAAGGGCTTCATCCAGTGCGGCGTCTCGACCGGCCTCGCCGGCTTCTCGGCGCCGGACGACAAGGGTGACTGGAAAGGCATCGACGCGGACTTCTGTCGCGCCGTTGCGGCCGCTGTCTTCGGTGACGCATCCAAGGTCAAGTTCACGCCGCTCAGCGCCAAGGAGCGCTTCACCGCGCTGCAGTCGGGCGAGATCGACATCCTGTCGCGCAACACCACCTGGACCAGCAACCGCGACAGCGCGCTCGGCCTCGATTTCGTCGGCGTCACCTACTATGACGGCCAGGGCTTCATGATCAACGCCAAGAAGCTGCCGGGGGTGAACTCCGCGCTGCAGCTTTCGGGCGCCGCCGTCTGCGTGCAAAGCGGCACCACGACCGAGCTCAACCTCGCCGATTACTTCAAGAAGAACAAGATGGAGTACAACCCCGTCGTGTTCGAGAAGCTGGAAGAGGTCAACGCCGCCTATGACGCGGGCCGCTGCGACGCTTACACCACCGACCAGTCCGGCCTTTACGGCATCCGTCTGACGCTCTCTTCGCCAGCCGACCATGTCGTGCTGCCCGAGATCATCTCCAAGGAGCCGCTCGGCCCGGCCGTGCGCCAGGGCGACGACCAGTGGGCGCATATCGCGCGCTGGACCTATTTCGCGCTGCTCAACGCCGAGGAAGCCGGTATCACGCAGGCCAATGTCGACGAGATGAAGACGTCGACCGATCCCAACATCCAGCGTATTCTCGGCACTGAGCCCGACGGCAAGTACGGCGCCGATCTCGGCCTTTCCAACGACTGGGTTGTCAACATCGTCAAGGCTGTCGGCAACTACGGCGAAATGTTCGAACGCAATGTCGGCTCGGGCAGCCCGCTCAAGATCGCGCGCGGCATCAACGCGCTGTGGACCAAGGGCGGCCTGCAATACGGCCCGCCGATCCGCTGATTGAAACGTGATCCGGGAGGCAGGTCGTCTGCCTCCTGGTTTCTCTTTTCAGGGGACGGTCCATGGCTTCGCAGGAAATCCTTCGCGAGGAGCCGAGTCGCGGCTCCTTCATCAATGACCCGAGAATACGCAGCCTGTTCTTTCAGACGCTGGTCATCATCCTGGTGTTCGGCTCGATCTGGTGGATCGTCGACAACGTCATCGACAATCTACGGCGCCTGCACATCGCCTCGGGCTTCGGCTTCCTCAAGAGCAGGGCCGGCTTCGACATCTCCGACACGCCGATCGCCTACACGTCGGACTCGACCTATTTCCGGGCGCTCGTCGTCGGCCTGCTCAACACGATCATCGTCGCGGTCGCCGGCATCGTCCTTGCCACCGTCGTCGGCTTCGCGGTCGGCATCGGCCGCTTGTCGCAAAACTGGCTGATCCGCAAGATCTGCACGGTCTATGTCGAGATATTCCGCAACATCCCGCCGCTGCTGGTCATTTTCTTCTGGTACTCCGGGGTGCTGGCCGTGCTTCCGGCGCCGCGCGAGAGCATCCATCTGCCTTTCGGTTCCTTCCTCAACCAGCGTGGTTTCTATTTGCCGCGCGCTGTCTGGGGGGACGGTTCCTGGCTGATCGGCGTCGCATTGCTGCTCGCCATCGCAATGGCCTGGTTCGTCGCCCACAGGGCGCGACAGCGGCAGAGGGCGACCGGCCAGCAATTCCCGGTCTTCTGGACGTCTGTCGCTCTCATCGTGGGACTGCCGGTGCTCGCTTTCCTGCTCAGCGGCATGCCGCTTACCTTCGATTTCCCGAAACAGTCGACCTTCAACCTGACCGGCGGTTTCTGGATCAAGCCGGAGTTCCTGTCGCTGCTCCTGGCGCTTTCCTTCTACACCGCCGCGTTCATCGCCGAGATCGTGCGCGCCGGCATCAGGGGCGTAAGCAAGGGCCAGAGTGAAGCAGCCGGCGCGCTCGGCCTGCGCTCAGGCCCGATCCTGCGCCTGGTGGTTGTCCCGCAGGCGATGCGCATCGTCATCCCGCCGCTGACCAGCCAGTATCTCAATCTGACCAAGAACTCCTCGCTGGCGATCGCCATCGGCTATCCCGATCTGACGGCCACGGCCGGCACGGTGCTGAACCAGACCGGACAGGCGGTGGAAGGCGTGTTCATCATGATGATCGCCTATCTGGTGCTGAGCCTGGTGACGTCCTTTGTCATGAACATCGTCAACGCCAGAATGGCGCTGGTGGAGAGGTAGGGCCATGCAGGAACACGATATGTCCTGGGTGCGCACCGAGATGACGCTGGCGCAGCCGGCGCCTGCCGGTGAGCGCGGCGCCATCGCATGGGTGCGCAAGAACCTGATCGGTTCGGTTGGCGACGCCGTCCTCACCGTCCTCGGTATCGCCATTGTGCTGTGGATCGTGCCGCAGGTCGTCAACTGGGCCTTCATCAACGCGCAGTGGACCGGGCCGGACCGCTCGGTCTGCGCCACGGCCGCGCAGGGCGGCATCCAGCCCGACGGCTGGACCGGCGCCTGCTGGGCCTTCGTCAACGCCAAGTTCGGCCAGTTCATGTTCGGCACCTATCCGATCGAGGAGCGCTGGCGGCCGATTCTGGTCGCCATCCTGTTCGTGGCGCTGCTGGTGCCGATGCTGATCCCGCGCGTGCCGCGCAAGGGGTTGAACGCCATCCTGCTGTTCGTGGCGCTGCCGATCGTCGCCTTCTTCCTGCTGGTCGGCGGTGCCTTCGGCCTGGAGCATGTCGAGACCGCGCGTTGGGGCGGACTTCTCATCACGCTCAGCCTCTCCTTCGTCGGCATCGCGGTGTCTCTGCCGATGGGCATCGTGCTGGCGCTCGGGCGCCGTTCGAAGATGCCGATCGTCAAGTGGCTGTGCATCGTCTTCATCGAGATGGTGCGCGGCATTCCGTTGATCACGGTGCTGTTCTTCGCCAGCGTCATGCTGCCGTTGTTCCTTCCCGAGGGTGTCACGTTCGACAAGTATCTGCGGGCGCTGATCGGCGTCTCGCTGTTTGCCGCCGCCTATATGGCCGAGGTGATCCGCGGCGGCCTGCAGGCGATCCCGAAGGGCCAGTATGAGGGCGCCGATTCGCTCGGCCTCGGCTATTGGCAGAAGATGAGCCTGATCGTGCTGCCGCAGGCGTTGAAGCTGGTCATCCCCGGCATCGTCAACACCTTCATCGGCATGTTCAAGGACACCAGTCTGGTGCTGATCATCTCGATGTTCGACCTGCTCGGCGTGGTGAAGCAGAATTTCGCTGATCCGAACTGGGCGACGCCGCAGACCCCCAAGTCGGGCCTGATCTTTGCCGCTTTCGTGTTCTGGCTGTTCTGCTTCGGCATGTCGCGCTATTCGATGTATACTGAACGCCGGCTCGACACCGGTTACAAACGCTGATGCATGTCGCGTGACGGTGCGCATCTAGTCAAAAGATAAAAAAGGGGAAATTGGTCATGTCATCAGAAAACGCCGTCAGCGCGGAAGACCTCAAGGTCAATGCCGGAAAGATGCATGTCTCGACCACCGATGTCGCCATCGACATCGTCGGCATGCACAAATGGTATGGCGAGTTTCACGTGCTGAAGGACATCAACCTCAAGGTGATGCGCGGCGAGCGCATCGTCATTTGCGGTCCGTCCGGCTCCGGCAAGTCGACCATGATCCGCTGCATCAACCGGCTGGAGGAACACCAGAAGGGCAAGATCATCGTCGATGGAAAGGAGCTCACCAACGATCTGAAGAAGATCGACGAGGTGCGCCGCGAGGTCGGCATGGTGTTCCAGCACTTCAACCTGTTCCCGCATCTCACCATCCTGGAGAACTGCACGCTGGCGCCGATCTGGGTGCGCAAGATGCCGAAGAAGCAGGCCGAGGAAATCGCCATGCATTTCCTCAAGCGCGTCAAGATCCCGGAACAGGCCAACAAATATCCTGGACAGCTCTCCGGCGGCCAGCAGCAGCGCGTGGCGATCGCCCGCTCGCTCTGCATGAACCCGCGCATTATGCTGTTCGACGAGCCGACCTCGGCGCTCGATCCGGAGATGATCAAGGAGGTGCTGGAGACGATGGTGGGGCTGGCGGAAGAGGGCATGACCATGCTGTGCGTCACCCACGAGATGGGCTTTGCCCGCAAGGTCGCCAACCGCGTGATCTTCATGGATCAGGGCCAGATCGTCGAGCAGAACACGCCGGCCGAGTTCTTCGACCATCCGCGCCATGAGCGCACGAAGCTGTTCCTCAGCCAGATCCTGCACTGAGGCGGCGCGCCTCCGCTTCGTCGTTCTAGGGCGGAGCAAGGAGCGAAGCGCCGCGGCGCAGACCCTGGAATCCATGCCGTGACATCGAGGCGTTGCCGCGGTTCAGAATTCCACACCGTTGCGCTTGCGGCAGGGGTGGGGGCGTGGATCCTCGGCTGAAGCCGAGGATGACGAAGTCACGAACGGCTTCAGCCAATCTCGAAAGCTGCGGCAAATGCGGCCGACTTATCGCGCCTGATGCGAAAATTCCTGCGATATCTGGCAATGCTCGTAGGAGCGGTGCTGCTCGCCGTCGCGCTCGGCACGCTGGTGCCGCGCCCTCTCTGGCCTGCGACCATGGCCGAAGGCGAGGGGACGCGGCACATATTGGTGCTGAGGAACCCGATCCACACCGACATCGCCGTGCCCCTCGACGACGGCGTGCGCCGGCGATTTGCCTTCCTCGCGGATGCCGATCTGCCGATCGAAGCGCCGGAGGCGCGCTATATCGTTTTCGGCTGGGGTGGCCGCGCCTTCTATCTGGAGACGCCGACCTGGTCGCAACTGAAGGCCGCGCCGGTGGTGAAAGCGCTGACGCTCGATGCCTCTGTGATGCATGTCGATATCGCGGGAGCGATCAAGGAGCCACATCCCGATGTCGCCGATTTCGACATCGACGAGGCGCATTTTGCAGCGCTGCTCGACTATATCGCGGAGAGCTTCCAGCAGGGGCCCGCCGGGCCTGTGGTCATCGAGGATGCGGGCTATTCAACCTATGACCGTTTCTACGAAGCCAACGGCCATTTCAACGCGCTGGTCGGCTGCAACACCTGGACGGCAGCTGGGCTGCGCGTTGCCGGCCTTCGCACGGGATGGTGGAACCCGCTGCCGGTTTCGCTGTGGTGGTCGATGGGGTTGTATGATTAGCGCTCGTCTAGGCGAGCGCCGAGTTCCGTCACACCCCTCTCTGGCCTGCAGGAAAGAGGGGGGTGCTGTCCCGCCGGCCTATCCGGCCACCAGACGCGCTACCGCCGCACGACCTTCTGCTCCTCCCACCCGTAGAGCCAGTCCAGATCCGCCGCGAGCTTCTCCGCCGGCCGAGCTGCGAGCACCAGGTTGCGGGCGATCGCCACCGGTCCCCAGGCGTGCCAGGCCAAACGGTTCAGCGCACCGCGTTTCAGCACTCGTTCGACGCGCGGCCGCCTGAGATTCTCCCAGATGGTCAGGCTCTGCCTGGGATCGCCAGGAAAATCGGCGACCAGATCGGCAAGCATCGCGGCGTCCTCGATCCCCATGGCCGCGCCCTGCGCGGCGAAGGGTGTCATGGCATGCGCGGCGTCGCCGATCAGCGCGATGCCTTCCGGCATCGTCCAGCGGCGCTGCTCGACCGTGTGGATGGGGAAAGCCGTCCAGGGGCCGGCGAGCGCCACCAGCCTCGACAATGTTGCCGCCGTGCCGCGCACGGCCCCTGAGAGGATGGCGGGGTCGGCATGGCCGGACCAGTCTTCGGCGATGCGCTCGCCCTTGGTGAAGGCGGCAAGGTTGAAGGCGCTGCCCTTGCTCACCGGATAGGCGACCATATGGAAGCCGGGATGCAGGAAGGTGGTGACGCAGTCGGCAGCGCCGATTTGCATAAAGACCTGGCCGGCGGCGCTTTCCGCCGGGATCGTCGCGCGCCAGGCGAGTTCGCCCGAAAAGCGGCTTGCCGCAAAGCCGGCCGTCCGGGCAAGCTCGGCGCGGACCGAGGACCACACGCCGTCCGCTCCGACCACCAGGCCGCCCGTGACATGCGTCGTTTCGCCCTCGATCTCGACAGTCGCGGTTACGCTTTGCGGGTCGGCGGCGATGCCGGTCACCCGCGCCCCGGTAACGAGCTCCACATCTGGCCGGTTTGCCGCCGCGGCCATCAGGGCCGCCTGCAGGTCGGCGCGGTGCGCCACCAGATAGGGCGCGCCCCAACGGCTTTCACCAGCCTCCCCAAGCGGCACGCGCGCCAGCTCACGCAGGCTTCTTGCGTCCTTCAGCACCACCGCTTCCGGCCGGATCGCGTCGGCCAGCAGGCGATCGAGCACGCCGAGCCGGCGCAGGATACGGGTCGCATTGGGGGAAAGCTGGAGCCCGGCGCCGGCCGCTTCGAGCTGCTTGGCCTGCTCCAACAGCGTTACCGGGAAGCCACGCGTCGAGAAAGCGATCGCCGCCGTCAGTCCGGCGATGCCAGCCCCGGCGATAACGATTTGCCGGGACCGTGTTTCAGCCATGGTTGGGAAAAAAGGGTCAGGCGGCCTGATCGACATAGAGGCAGCCGGCCGGCTGCGTTTCCGTCGCCTTCAGCGACGGCGAATAGCGGTAGAGCGTCGAGCAGTAGGGACAGACCTTTTCATTGTCGTCGCCCATATCGAGGAACACATGCGGGTGGTCGAAAGGCGGGTTGGCGCCGGTGCACATGAATTCCTTGACGCCGATCTCGATGACCGGATGGCCCGCGTCGTTCTGGAAATGGGGGATGCTGCCGCCTGCCATCGTCGTCTCCAATTGGGTTTGGCCAGTGGTGTGACTAGCCTGCATCTGGAGCATAACAGGCCAGTTTGCAAGATCGATGAAATCAAACTGTCGCAAAAGCCTGGCAGAGGATAAGTTGAGCCGGTTAAGCGCATGCGGCTGGGCGCGGAGCGATTCCGTGACGATCATGCGTCACAAACAAATGTTAGAGCGTCGCTGAACGGCAATATGCGGCGCTCCCAGAAAGTTGCGGGCAGAGCGGGAAACCATGAACGAACTGAAGCCTGTACTGAGCGAGTTCATCACCGTCGAGGCGGCCAGCCCGGACGGCGGCAATCCCGACCGTTTCGTCAATCGCGAGTTCTCCTGGCTGCAATTCAACCGCCGCGTGCTGGAGGAATCGCTGAACGAGCATCATCCGCTGCTCGAACGCGTCCGCTTCCTGTCGATCTCGGCCGCCAATCTCGATGAATTCTTCATGGTCCGCGTCGCCGGCCTCGCCGGCCAGGTGCGCGAGGGCATCGCCCTGAAAAGCCCGGACGGCCGCACCCCCGAGCAGCAGCTCGAGCAGCTGCTGCGCGAGGTCGAACGCCTGCAGGAGGACCAGCAGAAGAGCCTGTCGACGCTGATGACCCTGCTCAACAAGGAGGGCATCGAAAGCATCACCCGCGATGCGCTCACCAAGGACGAGAAGGCCTGGCTTGAAGACCATTTCCAGGAGCAGGTCTTCCCGGTGCTGACGCCGCTGTCGATCGACCCGGCGCATCCGTTCCCGTTCATCCCCAATCTCGGCTTCTCGATCGCGCTGCAGCTGCGCCATCGCAAGAATGGCGAGGCGATGAGCGCGCTCTTGCGCCTGCCGGTGGCGCTCAAGCGTTTCATCCGCTTGCCCGACCGCAAGCACCATGTCCGCTTCATCCCGCTGGAGGAAGCAGTCGGCATCTATATCGGCAAGCTCTTCCCCGGCTACGAGGTCAAGGGCTCGGGCACGTTCCGCATCATCCGCGACAGCGATATCGAGGTCGAGGAAGAGTCCGAAGACCTGGTGCGCCTGTTCGAGACGGCGCTGAAGCGGCGGCGCCGCGGTTCGGTGATCCGCATCGAATTCGACACGCTGATGCCTGCCGAATTGCGCGATTTCGTCGCCGGCGAGCTCGGCGTCTCGTCGAGCCGCATCAGCGTGCTCACCGGCCCGCTGGCGCTCAACCAGATCTCCGAGATCGTCGCCATTCCGCGCGACGACCTGAAATTCACGCCCTACAATCCGCGCTTCCCCGAGCGCATCCGCGAGCATGGCGGCGATTGCCTGGCCGCCATCCGCGAGAAGGACATCGTCGTCCACCACCCTTACGAATCCTTCGACGTGGTGGTGCAGTTCCTGCGCCAGGCCGCGGCCGATTCCGAAGTGGTGGCGATCAAGCAGACGCTCTACCGCACCTCCAACGACAGCCCGATCGTGCGCGCGCTGATCGATGCCGCCGAGGCCGGCAAGTCGGTGACGGCGCTTGTCGAGCTCAAGGCGCGGTTCGACGAGGAGGCCAACATCCGCTGGGCGCGCGACCTCGAACGCGCCGGCGTCCAGGTCGTGTTCGGCTTCCTGGAGCTCAAGACCCACGCCAAGATGTCGCTGGTGGTGCGCCGCGAGGACGGCAAGCTGCGCAATTACGTGCATCTCGGCACCGGCAATTACCATCCGGTCACCGCGCGCATCTACACCGACCTGTCCTTCTTCACCACCGATCCGACCATCGCGCGCGATGTCGCGCAGGTCTTCAACTTCATCACCGGCTATGCCGAGCCGGCCGAGGAAATGCGCCTTGCGGTGTCGCCCTTCACGCTGCGCAATCGCATCCTGAAGCATATCTCGGAGGAGATCGTCCATGCCCGCGAGGGCCGGCCGGCCCGCATCTGGATGAAGATGAACGCGCTGGTCGATCCGACCATCATCGACGCGCTTTATGACGCCAGCCGCGCCGGCGTCGAGATCGACCTCGTCGTGCGCGGCATCTGCTGCCTCAGGCCGCAGGTGCCGGGCCTCTCCGAGAACATAAGGGTGAAATCGATCGTCGGCCGTTTCCTCGAGCACAGCCGCATCTTCTGCTTCGGCAACGGCCACGGCCTGCCGTCGGACGAGGCGATCGTCTACATCTCGTCGGCCGACATGATGCCGCGCAATCTCGACCGCCGCGTCGAGACCCTGGTGCCCATCACCAATCCAACTGTGCATGAACAGGTGCTTGGCCAGATCATGCTGGGCAACATCATGGACAACCAGCAAAGTTTCGACGTATTGGCTGACGGGACCTCCCGGCGCGTTGTGCTGGAGGAGGGCGAAGAGCCGTTCAACGCGCAGGAATATTTCATGACCAATCCGAGCCTCTCCGGACGGGGTGACGCGCTGAAGTCGCATGCGCCCAAGCGCATCGCCCAGTTCAAGCGCCGCAAGAAGAACGGCGCCGCGTGATCGCAGTTTCCCAGGGCCGGCTTCAGGACCGGCGGCCGCTGTCGATCATCGACATCGGATCGAACTCGATCCGCCTTGTCGTCTATGAGGGGCTGGCGCGCTCGCCCACGCTGCTGTTCAACGAAAAGATGCTGGCTGGCCTCGGCCGCGGCATCGTTTCGACGGGCAGGCTCGACCCCGAGGCGGTGACGCGCTCGATGGAGGAATTCCGCCGGTTCCGCGCGCTGTCCGACCAGGCGGGCGCCGAGCACATGTATGTGCTGGCCACCGCCGCCGCGCGCGAGGCAGGCAACGGTCCTGATTTCATCCATCGCGCCGAGGACGTTCTGAAGACCGAGATCCGCGTGCTCACCGGTCGTCAGGAAGCCTATTATTCGGCGCTCGGCGTCATATCCGGCTTCCATCCGGCCAACGGCATCGCAGGCGACCTAGGCGGCGGCAGCCTGGAGCTGATCGACATCAATCGCGAAGCGATCGGCGATGGCATCACGCTGCCGCTCGGCGGCTTGCGCCTGCAGGACATGGCCAGGAACTCGCTTGTCCAGGCGCAGAAGATCGCGCGCCAGGAGCTGGCGCGGGCAAAGCTGCTCAAAAGCGGACAGGGCAGGGTCTTCTATGCTGTCGGCGGCACCTGGCGAAACCTCGCCAGGCTGCATATGGAGATGACCAACTACCCGCTCGGCGTCATGCATCACTATGAGATTTCAGCCGACAGCGCGCAGGCTTTCCTGAAGCAGGTGGCCAAGGGCGAGGTCGAGAAGGTGAGGGGCATCGAGGGCGTCTCCAAGAACCGCCGCTCGCTGCTGCCCTACGGCGCCGTCGTGCTGCAGGAGATCATGACGGCAATGCAGCCCTCGAAGATCGTCGTCTCGGCGCAGGGCGTGCGCGAAGGCTTCCTCTATTCGCTGCTCGACGCCGACGAGCAGAAATCCGATCCGCTGATCTCGGCGGCCGAGGAACTGGCGCTCTTGCGTTCGCGCTCGGTGCACCACGCGCATGACCTGGTCGAATGGACCGGCAAGGCGTTCAAGGCCTTTGGCATCGACGAGACGGAAGACGAGGCGCGCTACCGCCATGCCGCCTGCCTGCTCGCCGATATCGGTTGGCGCGCGCATCCCGAATATCGCGGCAGGCAGTCGCTCAACATCATCGCGCATGCCTCCTTCATCGGCGTCGACCATCCTGGCCGCGCCTATCTGGCCTTGGCCAACGCCTATCGCCATGACGGCATCTTCAACGACGGCATCGCGCCCGAGATCAAGGCGCTGGCACCGCCCAGGCTGCTCGAGCGGGCCCGCACGCTGGCGGCGATGATGCGCGTGGTCTACCTGCTGACCGCGGCAATGCCCGGCGTGATGCCTGGGCTCAAATGGGAAAGCCGCGGCAACGGCGCGCTGGCGCTGGTGCTGCCGGCCTCGCTCGCCGATCTTTACGGAGAGCGCCCGGCTGGCCGCCTGGCACAGCTCGCGCGCATCACCAACCGCCGCCTCGTGCTGGCGGTCGAAGGGGGCCCGAGCGTTTCGGTGAAATAGGGTCGGGCTTAAGTCACTTCGGCACCGATGCCGAAGCCGCGCCCGTCGGCTGACCATGCGCCGGCGCCGGCCATGGCGAGCGCAAGGAAACCGCCGGCAATGGCGATATCCTTCATCAGCATCTGCTGGTGCAGGAAGGCGAGGCTCGCATCCTCGCCGCCCTGGCCGTAATGGCCGATGAAACCTGCAACCACACAGAAAGCCGCAAGCAGAAGCGCCACGACCCGCGTCTGGAAACCGACAAGGATCAGAAGCCCGGCAATCAGCTCGAACAGGCCGGTGCCCCAGGCCGCCAAAGTCGGCAGCGGCACGCCGAGACCGGTGAAATAGTTGATCGTGCCGCCGATGTTGGTGAGCGCCTGGAAGCCCGACGGCACGAAGAGCGCGGCAAGAAGGAGCCGCGAGACCAGAAGCAACGCGTTGCGAAACATGGCCACCTCCCTTGCCGTCAGCCGATGCAGTTTACGCCTGCATTGGAAAACGAAAAAGCGGCGCGGAAAAATACCCGCCCCATAAGTTGGGATCTTGGGGGGCAAAGATCAGGCGCGCTTGGCGTCGATCGAATAGGCGCCGGCGCCGGAAGAGGCGAGCAGGATGAAGCCGCCGGTGATGGCCAGGTTCTTGAGGAACTGGATCATCTGCATCTGGTCGGCCCAGCCGGTGTGCGCGACCAGCCCGGTGGCGATCGTGAAGATCGCGAGCACCCAGGCGGCGATGCGGGTCTGGAAGCCTACGAGGATGGCAAGGCCGCCAAGCAGCTCGATCAGGCCGACGACGATAGCGGTGACGGTCGGCGCCGGGAGGCCGAGAGCGCCAAAATAGCCGGCAGTGCCGGAAATGGCGGTGAGCTTGCCGAAGCCGGAAAGCAGGAAGATGACGGAAAGCAGGATGCGGCCGAGCAGGATCGTGGTGGAGCTGTTGGACGCCGCGCCGTTGCCGGCGACGGAAGAGTTGATGGACATGGCGGTTCTCCGAACGGGTTGAATGGTCCGTCAGATAGACGATGAGGACTGTTCACCAAAAGCCACCTATGAGGCGACACATTGTTCACAGAACCTATGTCCTACTGTTCTGGGAGCGGCGCGAAATTCATGTCGGCGAACTGGGCACGAGGAGCAAATTGTGCTGCCGCAAAATCCCTGGGGCTTCGTCATCCACGGGCGAAGCAAGGAGCGAAGCGACGCGGCGCAGACCCGAGGATCCATTCCGTGACTTCAAAGCAGCTGCCGCGGTGCAGATTCTGCCCTGCTGTGCTCATGCCCGAAGTAACGGCATGCATTCTAGGGTCTCCGCGACGGAGCTTCGCCCTGGAATGACGACCTCGCAGGCCTTCCGGCGTCGAGACCTACCCCGGATGCGTCATGTCCGCCGGCCGCACCAGCTGATCGTAATCGGCTTCGCTGACCAGCCCGGTGGCAAGAGCCTCCTCGCGCAAGGTGGTGCCGTTCTTGTGCGCGGTCTTGGCGATCTTGGCGGCGTTGTCGTAGCCGATGGTGGGCGCAAGCGCCGTCACCAGCATCAGCGAGCGCTCGAGCGCCGCCTTGATATTATCCTCACGCGCCTCGATGCCGACCACGCAATTGTCGGTGAAGGAGACGGAGGCATCGGCCAGCAGCTGTACCGACTGCAGGAAGTTGTAGGCCATCAGCGGGTTGTAGACGTTGAGCTCGAAATGGCCCTGGCTGCCGGCGAAGGTGAGCGCTGCATTGTTGCCGAACACCTGCACGCAAACCTGCGTCAGCGCCTCGCACTGGGTCGGGTTGACCTTGCCCGGCATGATCGATGAGCCCGGCTCGTTCTCCGGCAGCGACAGCTCGCCGAGACCAGAGCGCGGGCCGGAGCCGAGCAGGCGGATGTCGTTGGCGATCTTGAAGAGGGCCCCAGCCGCCGCGTTGATCGCGCCGTGCGAAAAGACCATGGAATCGTGCGCGGCGAGCGCCTCGAACTTGTTCGGCGCGGTGACGAAGGCGATGCCGGTGATCGAGGCGATGCGGTCCGCCACCTTTTCCGCGAAGCCGACCGGCGCGTTGAGGCCGGTGCCGACGGCGGTGCCGCCTTGCGCCAGTTCCTGCAGGCCCGGCAGCGTGAGCTCGATGCGCTTGATCGACGAGGCGACCTGCGCGGCATAGCCGGAAAATTCCTGGCCAAGGGTCAGCGGCGTGGCGTCCTGCGTGTGGGTGCGGCCGATCTTGATGATGTGGTTGAAGGCACGCGCCTTGGCGTCGAGCGCCTTGTGCAGATGATGCAGGGCAGGGATCAGATGGTGCACGACCCGCTCGGCGCAGGCGACATGCATGGCCGTCGGATAAGTGTCGTTGGACGACTGGCTCATATTGACGTGGTCGTTGGGGTGCACCGGCTTCTTCGAGCCCATCACGCCGCCGAGCATCTCGATCGCCCGGTTGGAGATCACCTCATTGGCGTTCATGTTGGACTGCGTGCCGGAGCCCGTCTGCCAGACGACCAGCGGGAAATGATCGTTGAGCTTGCCGTCGATGACTTCCTGCGCGGCGTCGACGATCGCCTTGCCGACGGCGGGATCGAGCCGCTTCATCTCCATGTTGACCTCGGCCGCCGCCCGCTTGACGACCCCCAGCGCGCGCACGATCGAAGCCGGCTGCTTTTCCCAGCCGATCTTGAAATTGCCCAGCGAACGCTGCGCCTGCGCGCCCCAATAGCGGTCGGCCGCCACCTCGATGGGGCCGAACGTATCGGTTTCGGTTCTGGTCTTTTCAGCGCTCACGGGAAATCTCCGGTCTGTCGATTTGGGCAAGGGCGTATCGCGTTGCACAAACGGCATCAAGCGGAGATTGCGGGCGGGAAAGATGCAAATCGGTTGAAGGCAAGGCCATCTCCCCCACAAGGGGAGATCAGCCAATCATAGGCGGCCCGACAATGTCGATGCCGTTCTCGGCGCACAGCCTCGTCAGCATCTCGATCATCTCCGGTGTCGGCACCGCCGCCGGCGGCAACTCGGCTCGCTCCGCCGGGCGGCTGGCCTTGCGCACCATCGTCTCGAAATCCGAACCGCGCGTCACTGTGAGCGTGCGCGCGCCTTCGGCAGACTCGACCCTGTAAGCGTGCGGCAGGCCTTTCGGCGCGAGCACCGTTTCGCCGGCGCCGGCAATCCGCTCACGCCCGTCGACGACGAAACGTATCCGTCCTTCGAGGATATGAAACACCTCGTCCTCATTGCGGTGCACGTGCAGCGGCGCAGAATCGCCGTAGGGCTGGCGATGTTCGATGACACAGATGCCATCCTCGCCGTCGGCCGACGAAACCTGGATGGCGACGAGCGTGTTGTTGAACCAGAGGAGCTCCTTGCCTGCGACGGTCGTATTGATCATTGTCATCACTGCTCTCCTTTGTTGAGCGCCGACGAAACGGTTTCGACGGTGACCTAAGCAAGGACGAGCCGGTGATGGAAATCGAATGATCGTATAGGGCGGATTGATGCGATGAATTTGAACGCGCTCGACCTCAATCTGGTGCGAGTGCTCGACGCGCTTCTGCGCGAGAAGAGCGTGACGCGCGCCGGCGAGCAGATCGGCCTCAGCCAGCCGGCGGTGAGTGCGGCGCTCAACCGCCTGCGCCATGCGTTGAACGACCAGCTCTTCGTGCGGCGCGGCAACGACATGGTGCCGACCCCCCGGGCCGAAAGCCTGGCCGAGCCGGTGCGCGCGGCGCTGCGCGAGATCGAGCGTGCTTTTCAGCCGGCGACCGATTTCGATCCGGCAAGGCTGGAACGGACCTTCACCCTCATGGGCGCCGATTTCTTCTCCATGCTCCTGATGCCGCCCTTTGCTGCCCGCATTGCGGCGGTGGCGCCCGGTATATCGTTCCGCTTCCTCGACAGCGCCATCGGCGACGTCTCGAAACTGCTGCAGGAAGATCGCATTGACCTGGCGCTGGAGCGCCCGCTGGAGGTCGCGGAGTGGGTCTCGAGCGTGGCGCTGTTCGGCTCACCTTTCGCCATCATCGCGGCGAAGGACAATGGCGCGCTCGGCCAGGCGGGCATCGTCGAAGGCGAAGAGGTGCCGCTCGAACTCTTCTGCGCGCTGCCGCACGCATTGCGCTCCATCGACGGCTCGATGTCGGGATTCACCGACGATGCGCTGGGCAGAATGGGCCGGACGCGCCGCGTCACGCTCGCCTTGCCGCATTTCCAGGCCGTCGCTCTGGCCGTGGCGGGCGGACCGTATCTGGCCGCCGTCCCGACACAGTTCGCGGTTGCGGCGGCAAAATCCTTGCCGCTCGGTATCTATAGAGCGCCGATCTCGATCCCATCGCCGGCCGTGAGGATGTACTGGCACGCGCGCCGCGACGATGAGCCACCGCATTGCTGGATCCGCGAGCAGATACTCGATGAGGTCGGAAAACTCGGGTTCAAGGACTGGGACGACCCCTCGAGCGCTCACCCGGCGGTATAGCCGCCATCCACCGCGAATATGCCGCCGCTGGTCCAGGCGGCCTCGTCGCTGGCGAGATGGACCGCCATGCCCGCAACATCCGAGGGGCGGCCGATGCGGCCGAGCGGGTAGCTGTGCTCGACATAGGCCTTGAGCTCGGCTTGCGCTTCGGCCGGCAGGTTGACGATCGATTTGCGCCGCATGGCGGTGTCGATGGTGCCGGGCGCGATGGCGTTGACGCGGATGCCGCGCGGGCCAAGCTCGAAGGCGAGCGACTTGGTCAGCGAGTTCAGCGCGCCTTTCGACAGCGAATAGAGGCTCGACGGCCGCTTGGGGATCATCTTGTTGGCGAAGTAGGACGAGATGTTGATGACCGAAGCGCCGGCGCTCAGATGCGGCAGCAGCCGCTGGGTGAGGAAGAACGCCGCTGTCACGTTGAGCGCGAAGGAATTCTGGAACTGCTCCGCGCTCACCGTCTCGAACGGCACCAGATAGGCGACGCCCGCGTTGTTGACGAGGATGTCGAGCGGCCGGCCGGATTGCCCGACATGGGAGGCAACCGCATCGACGCCGGCGCTGGTGGCGAGATCGGCCGAGAGCGTTTCGAGCGAGGCGCTGCCTTTCGCATGCCCCGCTATCGTTTCGCGCGCGGCTTGCAGCTTGGCGGCGTCGCGTCCGACGATCAAAAGGTCGGCGCCTTCGCGGGCAAAGGCTTCGGCAATCGCCAGGCCGATGCCGTCCGAACCGCCGGTGACCAGCGCCCGCTTGCCTTGAAGTCGCATCGCCATGCTCCTGCAATTGGAGCGGCAATGCAGCGCCGCACGGCTCAGGCGGTCAAGCCGGGGGCCTATCGCTCGGTATGAACTTTATCCGGCGGAGGCCAGCCCGACGGGCGACGGCTGGCGCAGGGCCAGCCGGCCCGCGACGAAGTCCTTGACCTGGCGCACCGCCTGGTCGCGCGTGACGCTGCCCGGCTGCAGGCCGAGCCTGAGCCACAGACCGTCGATCAGCGCGGTGACGCCGAGCACGATCTCCTCAGCCAGTTCCGGCGAAGCAAGGCCGCGCAGGCCGGACAAAAGGTTCGAGCGCATGCGCGCGTGGATCACCCTCTGGATGCGCGCGAGCTTCTCGTCGCGCGGCACCTCGGCGCAGAGCGACAGCCAGGCATGGCAGAGCGGCGGCAGGAACAGGTGCTCCTCGAAATTGCCCTCGATCACCGCGTCCAGGCGTTCCATCGGCGTCCGCGCCCGCTGCAGCCGCGCGACCACGGCGTGGCAGAGCACGGCGTTGGCCTCGCGCATGGCGTGCTCGAACAGCTCCTGCTTGTTGCGGAAATAATGCAGCACGATGCCCTTCGAGGCGCCGGCCTGGGCCGCGACCTTTTCCAGCGTCGCGCCGGCGATGCCTTCGCGCTCCAGAACGGCGAAGGCCGCCTGCCGCAACTCCTTGCGGCGTATGTCGCTGAGGCGCGTGAGTTTCACTGGATTGATCCATGCATGGCGAATCCATGTTGACATTTTCGTCCGCCCAGATCAACAATTGACCAATGGGACAATAAGTCGACCTAAAGGTCAATTTGACGATGAGGAGAACCGGAATGTTGCGCATGCTTGCGAATGGCGTCTGTGTCGCGGCCCTGATGCTGGCTTCCCAGGCGGCCTGGGCCGCCGAGGCCGAGAGCTGTAAAGCGGTTCGCATGGCCGAGCCCGGCTGGAACGATCTCGCTTTCACCACCGGCGTGGCCAAGGTGCTGCTCCAGGCGCTCGGCTACGAGCCGCAGAGCGAGGTGCTGGGCATCAACGTCATCTATGAAGGCTTGAAGAACAAAGACCTCGACCTGTTCCTCGGTTACTGGGACCCGGCCATGGTCACCTACTACGAGCCCTACAAGAAGGACGGCTCCATCGAGAATGTGCGCGTCAATCTGGTAGGCGCCAAATACACTTTCGCCGTGCCGACCTATGTCTGGGACGCGGGCGTCAAGGACCTGTCGGACCTGCATAAGTTCGCCGACAAGTTCGGCAAGAAGATGTACGGCATCGAGCCTGGATCCAACCAGCTGATGATGGACGCCATTGCCGATCCGCAATACGGCCTGGACGGCTGGCAGGTGGTCGAGTCGAGCGAGGCCGGCATGCTTTCGGAGGTCGGCTACGAGATCAAGGAGAAGCAGTTCATCGTCTTCCAGGGCTGGGCGCCGCATCCGATGAACACGATGTACGACTTCAAGTACCTGACCGGCGGCGACAAGTTCTTCGGTCCGAATTTCGGCGCCGCCACCGTGACGACGCAGGTGCGCAAGGGCTATCTGCAGGAATGCCCGAACGTCGCGCAGTTCCTGAAGAACCTCGCCTTCGACATCGACATGGAAAATGTCGGCATGGGCTACCTCATCAATGACGGCATGAAGCCGGAGGATGGGGCGCTGAAGTCGATCACCCTGCACAAGGATCGGCTCGATGCCTGGCTCGCCGGCGTCACCACCTTCGACGGCAAGCCCGGCCTTGCCGCGGTCAAGGAAAAGCTCGGACTGTGAGGCCGGCGCTATCGGAGCCCAGAGAGCAGGAGGCCGAGCAGGCCGCTTGGGCGGGGCGCAAGCAGACCGTCGATGTCGGCGGTCTCGACCTTGCCTATGTCGAGATCGCCGGCTCGGAGCCGCCGCTTGTTCTCGTGCATGGCTTCACCGACACCAGCCGCAGCTTCTCCTTGCTGGCGCCGCATCTTTCCGGGCGCCGGCTGATCATGCCTGACCTGCGCGGCCATGGCGGCTCGCAGGCGGGCGAGGGCTGCGGCGTCGCCGACTTCGCCGACGACATTGCCCGGCTGATCCGACGCCTGCGCCTAAACCGGCCGGTCGTCATCGGGCATTCGCTGGGCGGCATGGCGTCGATCGCGCTGGCCGCACAATATCCGGAACTGATCCGCGGGCTGGTGATCGTGGCCAGCACGCTGAAGTCCGATTTCGGATTGGATCACCAGTTGATCGACGGCGTGGCGGCGCTTTGTGATCCGATCTCGCCGTCCGATCCGTTCTATGACTGGTGGCATGCCTGTCAGCCAAGCGTGCCGCGGGCCTTTCTCGCCGGCCTCGCGAAGGATGCGTCCGCAATTCCGGCGGCACGCTGGCGCGCTATTCTCGAAGAAGTCCGCCGCACGGATCTGACCGCCGCGGCGCGGTCCGTGCAGGTCCCGACGCTGATCATCGCCGGCGGGCGCGATCCGCTTTTCGGCGAGGCGCACCAGCAGACGATGGCAGGGGCGCTGGCTGGATCGCGTCTGGTATGGGCGCGGGATTGCGGCCACAACCCGCATTGGGAAGACCCGGCCTTTGTCGCCGAGGCCATCGGCCGGACTTTCGGTGAAGGCTGAACTCAGCCGAACGTAGAGCGCAGCATCGACATCGGGTCGCCGATGAAGCCCAACGCATGCAGGATCATCGCTATCGCGAAGGCGACGATCAGGACCCGGCTGGCGATGGCGAAGGCAAAGCCCAGCGGGTTGCTGCCGATCTCGAAACGATAGATGTCGTCATAGGCCACGCCCGAGGACAGCGACCTGTATATGCCCCAGACCGCTGCCAGTGCCAGAAGGCCGAAGATCGTTGCGGTGAACCATTGCGGCATGAGCGACATCCAGTTGGATGGCGGCACCATAGGCCCTGTCGATTAAGCAATCGCTGATGTGCCGAGCAGCGAACGCGCGGTCGGCGAGAGCTGCAGCACTTCTGTCGGTCGCGCCAGTTCCGCAGATCGCTGGAAAGCCTGCAGGTGAGGCGAGGTTGCAAGCGGTGCTCGGCTGAAGGCATGGCCATCCTCGTTGTCGAAGCCGATGGCGGACAGGAAGACGTTCTCGCCTGTCCGCACCGGCAGGCGCGGGAAGGTGTTTTCGGCGCTCTCCGTCACGAATGCTCCCAGCAGGCTAGCTCCGTTCGCTGCAAGCTGCGGAGCCGCTTCTGTTCGAAAGCGCTCGGTGAAGCCTGCTTCCTTGCCTGGCTGCAAATGATGAATCGAAATCTCAACAATGCCGCCTAAAGCACTTTCAGAATTTTGTTTTCCGGCTTCGGCGCAGGCTGGCCTTTGCCGTCTCGGCAAGTCGAAACCCGCGCCCGGCCATGCCGGTTTCAGAAGCAACACATTGTCGGAATCGATCATCGTCGCATTAGCGGCGTCGCGATGTTCGGCCCAGACCGGCCCGCCATAGAAGGCGGTCAGTGCATTTCTCCGCGCCTCCATGTCCTCGAAGCCGCGCAGCCAAACGAACATGTCGGGGCGGTCGAGGTCGCGGAACTGGCCGATGACCGTCATGCCGGTCGCCTCCTGCGTTTCGACGAACTCGCGGTCGAAGAGGGCAATCAGCGTTTCGCGTTGTCCGGGCTTCAGCGTGTATTGCCGCAGCTCCACGACAGGCGAGGCAAGGCGAGAGGGTCGGTTCATGGTTGGAATCTCGAAACAGGGTGATTGTCCTGTTTTATAAACAGACCGGTTGTCCTGTTTTGTCAATCTGCTATCGTGCTTTTCACCTTCTTGTGGGAGAAGGTGGCTCGGCGCGCAGCGTCGAGACGGATGAGGGTATTCCAGCGGAGTGAGACGCTGGCGTTCCCTCGAGCACCCTTCATCCGCCTTCACTTCGTTCGGGCAAGGGGAGAAGGGGAGATGGCGATGCGCAAGAAGCGCACCAATGACCCGGAAGGCATGCGCCGGCGCGTGCTCGATGTGGCGGAAGACTCCTTCCAGGCGCGCGGCTATCACGCTTCGAGCCTGGGTGATCTGATGGCGGCGGCCGGCGTCACCGGCGGCGCGCTGCACCACCATTTCCCAACCAAGAAGGCGTTGGCGCTGGCCGTGATCGAGGAGCGGGTCGCGGCCGCGGTTCGGGAAACCTGGATCGACCCCGTGCTGGCGGCGCCCTCGGCTCGCGAAGGCGTGCGGGTCGTGTTCGAGGCGGTGGCGGCGGAGCTTGAGCGCCAAGGCTATGTGCGCGGCTGCCCGCTCAACAACCTCGCGCATGAATTGTCGCTGGCCGACGATGAATTTCGCTCGGCACTGGCCAGGATCTTTGCCAATTGGCGGCAGGCGATCGCCGACAAGATGCGGGCCGACCAACCGGACGGCGGGGCCGATCCGGAGCGTTTTGCAGCGCTGGTCGTGGCGGCCTATTCCGGCGCCATGTCGATGGCCAAGACTGCGCAGGACGCCGGGGTTTTGCGGGCGTGCCTGAGGGAGTTGGAAAGTTTCGAACCGTCGCCATCGCAGGGCAGGTTGACCGCAAAGCGGCGTCGCCGCGTGTTGTCACGGGCGAAGATCGGATAGTGCCGGCGGGCGACAATTACGCCTCACTCCTTCAGCGGCTTGATCGTCTCGAACCCAACTTCGCTTTGCGCGCTCGTCCCTTCGTCGTACCGCCGCGCCAGCACCGCCTGCAGGTCCGGCGAATAGAGCGCGGTGAAGGTGTCGATGACATTGCCCGTATCGCCAGTGATCGTTTCGCTGACCACGAGCACGTTGTATTTGCAGTCGCCGAGCTTGTAGCTGTCCTTGCCCTTGACGACCAAAGCCAGTGTCTCGGTGCCCTTTGGCGCCTTTTTCGAAGATAGCCGAACGAATTCGGTCTTGCTCTTGGCGCCTGCTTTCAGCGGGAACAGCTTCTTCAGATCGCCGAGCGGGATCATCGATAGCCGTCCGGTGTCGCTGTCGCGGAACACCTCGATCAGCCCGGCATAGAAATACTGCGTCTGCGGCGAGTCCGACTCGTATTTGTTGGCGACCGCGACCATGCCGCCGGGCCCCGGCCGGAACTCGCTGCTTATGCCGGCCTTTTCCAGCACGAAGCCGGCCTTGGCGGTTTCGGCGTCCACGCAATCCGCGGCCTGCGCGGCTCCGGCGAGCATGGCGAACGTCATGCCGGTTGTGAGGGTTTTCATGCCTTCCTCCCCTGGATGCATGTGCCAAAGCAATGACAGACCTCCGCCTTGCTGTCGACCAAGCGCTATTCACGATTGCACCGCGCGTGAAACGCCTTCGCGGCATTGAACTGGACGAGGCGGTTCGAGGATGTTTAATCGGGTGACGATGAATCGCTCTTTGCCAGCAACCGTTTCGCGCCGCACCTTCATCGCCCGGATGGGTGGCCTCGCTGCCGCCGGCGCCTTTCCGCGCATGGCCTTCGGCCAGACCGGGAAGCGCATCCAGCCGATCGACGCCACCTTCCTCTTCATCGCCGATATCCATGCCTGCCGCATGGCGAGCGGGCTCAGTCCCAGCTGCTTGCAAGAAGGCAAGACCGATGCAGCACTTCTGCGCAATGTCGCGGCCTTGAACGCGATTGCCGACAAGCAGTGGCCGGCCGAGATCAACGGCGTTGCCACCGGCCTGCATTCGGCCGGTATCCGCATCGGCGCGCCGCTCGGCCTGGTCACCGGCGGTGACATCACCGACGACGGCGGTGGCCAGGTCACCGAGCCCAGCGAAGGCACGCAGCTTCTGCAGTTCTCGCAGCGCTATCAGCAAGGCGTCGGGCCCGACCGCGTCCACATCCCGGTCTATGTCGGGCTCGGCAATCACGATCTCGACCAGAACGGCTCGCCGCCGCATGTCGACTGGTATCGCCGCGAATTGCGCGACTATGTCGAGGTCAACCACCGCCCCGGCGTGTTCTTCAAGCCGCCGGTGCCGGCGACCGAATACGACGTCGACACCGACTGCTATTCCTGGGATTGGGGCGGCCTGCATCTTATCCAGACGCACCGCTTCGCCGGCGACACCGGCCATGGCGCGCCGAGCAGCCTGCCCTGGCTGAAGCAGGATCTCGCCACCTATGCCGGCGACGGCCGGCCAGTGATCCTGTTCCAGCATTATGGCTGGGACACTTTCTCGACCGAGCGCTGGGATCCGGCGAAGCGCACCTATGACGACGATGGCGCCGGCCGCCCGCATTGGTGGAGTGAAGCCGACCGCCAGGCGCTCCTGGCCGCGATCAAGGGCTACAATGTGATCGCCGTTTTCCATGGCCACCAGCACGAAGTGCCGATGATCTACCAGCGCGACGGGCTCGATATCGTCAAGCCGAAGGCGGCCTATATGGGCGGCTTCGCGCTGGCGCGGGTGACGGCCGACAACATGGATGTGGTGCTGGGCGAAGCGGTCGGCGATCACGGCGAGATCGTCTTCACCAACGCCTTGGCCAAGCAATTCCAGACATGAAAAGGCCGCCTTGCGGCGGCCTCCGCAGTCCGGTCGTCGAGGTCAGAACGCCTTCTTGACCTTGTCCTTCACGTCGCCATAGGCCTTCTGCACCTTGCCGGCGAGCTTGTCGGCGGTGCCTTCGACCTGGGTCCGCCGGTTGCCGGTGGCCTTGCCGGCCGCCTGTTTGACCGAACCCTTCATTTGTTTGGCAATACCGGCGACCTGATCCCTGTTCACCATGCGCGCATCTCCTGGGCCTGGATAGGAAGCTGGATACGGGAACCGCATCCGGGTCTGACAACGTGCTGGAGCGGTTTGGGTTCCAGGCCAAGGTGATCTCCTTCGCGGTGCGGTTGCATCGGACAAGGCAATCCGGTTAGGGTTCGCCGCGGCTGCGCGAGAGGGTAGCCTTGGGGGAAGCGGGTTTGCGTCTTCGTGTGGTCTTTGTCGCAGTTCTGATGGCCGTGGCCGGCTGCGTCGCCGACGATGTCGGGCCGATCAACCATCTGACCCCGCAAGCCGGCCACCCGTCGCCCACCTACATCCCCGATGCCGCCGATGACGGTTCGACCGTCGTCGGGCTGGCGTTCTCGGGCGGCGGCACGCGGGCCGCCGCTTTCTCCTATGGCGTGTTGCGGGCGCTCGACGATATCGTCATCGACGAACAACCGAAGCGCCGCACGCTGGTCGACGACATCAGGATGATTTCGGGCGCCTCGGGAGGCGCCGTCGCCGCCGCCTATTTCGGCTACAAGGGCAGCGATGGCTACCGGGACTTCCGCGAGCGCTTCCTGACCCAGAATGCCGAGGCCGACCTCAGGACATCGTTCTCGCCGGTCAACTTCGTCCGCGCCTACTATGGCGGGGTCAACGACCGCAGCGGCTTCGCCAGATGGCTGAACGACCATCTCTTCGACGGCGCTACATTCAAAGCGTTGCACAGGCCGAACGGGCCGATCGTCTGGATCAACGCCTCCGACATCTACAATCGTACGCCGTTCCTCTTCACCTACGACACCTTCGCCGCCCTATGCAGCGATCTCGACAAGGTGCGGCTTGCCGATGGCGTGGCCGCGTCCGCCGCCGTGCCGGTCGTCTTCGCGCCGATCGTGGTCGCGGCGACCAGCCCGGAGTGCGGCTACCGCAGGCCTGACTGGCTGAGCCAGGCCTTGGCCGACCACAATGCGTCGCTGCGCCTCAGGGCCTATGCCGGCGCGCTCGATTCCTACCAGAACGCCGGTCCGCAGACCTATGTGAAGCTGCTGGACGGCGGGCTGACCGACAATATCGGCGTCACCGGTTTCACGCTCGAACGCTCGGCCGCCGGCACGCCCTATGGACCGCTGTCGCCCTCTGCGGCGGTGCGCCTGAACACGCTGATCTTCATCGTCGTCGACGCCGGCAGCGGCTCGAACAAGGCCTGGACGAAGTCGCTGCACGGGCCGAAGGCCAGCGAGCTGTTCAACGTCGTCACCAGCACCACGCTCGCTGCCTCGGTGCGCGACGAGTTCGACGCGCTGACGCTCGCCGTCTCGCAATGGAAGGGCGAGTTGGTGCGCTTTCGCTGCGGCCTGCCGGCCTCAACCGTTTCCGCCTATCGCGGCTCGGCTGCCGGCTGGAACTGCCGCAACGTCCGCCTGGTCGTCCAGCACCTTTCCTTCGCCGATGTCGATCCGGCGATGCAGGCGAAGCTGAACGATATCCCGACCAGGCTGCGGCTGCCGGTCGACCAGGTCGACCTCGCGATCGAGGCAGGCCGCAAGGCGATCGAGGTCAACCCCGACATAAAGGCGGCGGTCGCCGCGATCCAGGCCCGCGCCGGCGTCAGGCCGGCGGCGATCACGACGGCCGAAGCGGATTGACATCATCAGGAGACGGTCTTGGCGGAATTCACCCTTTGTATCGGCAACAAGTGCTTTTCTTCCTGGTCGCTCCGGCCATGGGTGGCGATGAAGCACCTGGAGATCCCTTTCGAGGAAGGCTTCGTGCGGCTGCGCACGCCGGAGACGGCGGCCAACCTTGCCAAGGTGTCGCCGACCGGCCTGGTCCCGGTGTTGACCCATAAGGGCAGGATCGTCTGGGAAACGCTGGCCATCCTTGAATATCTTGCCGACCTCTACCCTGAGAAGAAGCTCTGGCCGCAAGACCTCGGCGCCCGTCAACTGGCGCGTTCGGTGGCGACCGAGATGCACTCCGGCTTCCGCGAGCTGCGCTACGGTTGGCCGATGAACCTGCGCCGGCCGAAATCCCACAAGCCGCTCGATGCCGAGGGCGAGGCGCAGCGGGCCCGGATCGAAGCAATCTGGCGTCAGTGCCGCGAACAATATGGCCAGGGCGGCCCGTTCCTGTTCGGCCATTTCACCGCGGCCGATGCCATGTATGCGCCTGTGGTGACGCGCTTCGATACCTATGGCGGTGAGCTGGCGCCGGTCACCCGCGCCTATGTCGACGCGGTGCTGGCGACGCCCGCGATGCGGCACTGGTATGCGGAAGCCGCCAGGGAGCCCTGGCCGGAACCCGGGCCGCACGAGCAGGATTGAACCCGGGCCGTCCGCAAATTGCGTCAACTGCTCTGATGGGGGACTTCAAGCCCTGGCGGCGCGGCCTATGTGAAGGAGCGGGGCGGGTTCCTGGAGATTCCTCATGACAACTGCAAATTCACCACTCACGGGCAAGGTCGCGCTTGTCACCGGCGCTTCATCCGGCATCGGCGAGGCCACCGCCGTGGCCCTTGCCGCGGCCGGCGCGAAAGTCGGGGTCGCCGCCCGTCGTGCCGATCGCCTTGAAGCGCTGGTTGCGCGCATCGGAAAGGCGGGCGGTAAGGCACTCGCCATCGAGGCCGACATCGCCAAGGCCAGCGACATCACCGCGATGGTCGACAAGGTCGTATCCGAATGGGGACGTCTCGACATCCTTGTCAACAATGCCGGCGTCATGCTGCTCGCCCCCGCGGCCGAAGCCGATCTCGACGACTGGCGGCAGATGATCGAGCTCAACCTGATCGGGCTGATGGCGACGACCAAGGCGGCGCTGCCGCACTTGAAGACTTCGAAGGGTCATATCGTCAACGTCTCCTCGGTGGCCGGCCGCGTCGCCAACCCCGGCGCGACAGGTTACGCGGCGACCAAGTTCGGCGTGGTGGCTTTTTCGGAATCGCTACGCCGCGAGGTCTATGCCGACAAGGTGCGCGTCACCGTCATCGAGCCGGGCCTTGTGCGTACCGAACTCGGCGATCACATCACCAACGCGCAATCCAAGGCCGGGCTCGAACACCGTCTTGCCACGATGGAAGCATTGACCGCCGAGGATATCGCGAACGCCATCTTCTATGCCGTCAGCCAGCCGCCAAGGGTCAACGTCAACGAGATACTTATCCGTCCGACTGATCAGGAACGCTGAACAATAGAAAACGCCTCTCGCGCTTTTTATGGCGCGGGAGGCGTCTTTGCCGTCAACCGTTCTCGATTGCTCATGAACTGCCGACGACAGGGATAAAACCGGCAGCCGGCGAAAGAGTTCCCGGCAAGGCGCAAAAAAATCGTGCCGTCAATTATGTTGGTAGGATCGGCAGTTCGATGAATTGCCATATTGCTTTGTGCTCGCTCATGGCTGAAGACCGGCGCGAGCGGGAGAATGACGATGGCCACCAAACGCGTGCCTTCAATCCAGATAGCCAGCAATGCCACCATCGCCGATCTTGTCGGTGGCCTGGACAAGCCGGTCGAATATGTCAGGCGCGTGCTTGAAAGGCTTGAGCGATGCAAGCGCGCCTTTGGCAATGCGCAGGTGCGGATCGCCGTGCTCAGTCGCTCCGAATGTCCGAACTATCTGATCGAATACGTCCGGGAGGACCCCAAGACGCTTCAGCGGACAACCCATCAGGACGCGGCATATAGCGGCAGCACCCATCGTGAGCTCGGAACGCATCACATAGACGCAGCCGGGATGTGGTCGCCGGAAGAAATGAACATCACGGCGGTCTCGGCGCTGATCGGCCGCTTGCGTAACCCGAATGCGCCATCATCGCGCTTTTCCGACGAGGACTGATACATGGCCATAAAATTCGCCCCCAAGGACCAGCCCGCAGGGTCGCCCGCTGCCGCCAAACCAGCCAAGCCTCCGCAGAAGGCGCCTGTCGAGGTTGCGACCGATCTGTTCAAGACGCCGGCCGAAGCACCGACGCGCAAGACCAAGAAGAAGTAGTAGCCTTGCCGCAAGACCTCGGTCGCACCACCTCCGGCCCTGCGCTGCTTGACCCGGCCGCTCAAGCCGGTTCGTCTCCGGATGTTGACCCTGCCGTCTTCGATTGCCAGAGCTGCGGCGCTTGTTGTGCTTATGCGGCGGATTGGCCGCGCTTTTCGACCGAGGACGACGCCGAGCTCGAGCGTATCCCCGAAGCGCTGGTCGCCGCCGACCTGTCCGGCATCCGCTTCGAAAACGGCCGCTGCGCCGCGCTTCGCGGCGAAGTCGGCAAAGCGACTGCTTGCGGCATCTACGACGCGCGCCCGCATGTCTGCCACGCCTGCATGCCGGGCGACCCCGAGTGCCTGATGGCAAGGGCGGCGCACGGGCTGGCGGTGCGCTAGTTTTCCTCGCCTCCGCAAGGCGGGGGAGAGGTGGCCGCGCAGCGATCGGAGAGGGGGCCGCGACGCTAGCGGGTTTCCTCTGATTGCTTTCCAGAGGCGGCGCCGTTCCCCTCTCCGTCTCGGCTTCGCCGAGCCACCTCGCCCCATTTTATGGGGCGAGGAAAGCGCCGGCTTGCCGCCGCCCCAGCCTCCCGGTACCTTCCCGCCGGGCAGGGCTGCGGAGGAAATCCATGAGCATCGAATTTCTACTGACGTCGCTGATTATCGTCGCTTCGCCCGGCACCGGCGTCCTCTACACGCTGAGCGCCGGCCTTTCGCGTGGCGCGCGCGCCTCGATCGTCGCGGCTTTCGCCTGCACGCTGGGCATCATCCCGCACATGGCGGCCGCCATCACCGGCCTCGCCGCGGTGCTGCACACCAGCGCCGTCGCCTTCGAGACGCTGAAATATCTCGGCGTCGCCTATCTGCTCTACATGGCCTGGAACACGTTGAAGGAAAAAGGCGGTCTCAGCATCGACGAGAACGCCGCACCGCGCTCTACCGCCAGGACCATCACCACCGGCATTCTGGTCAACGTGCTGAACCCGAAGCTGTCGATCTTCTTCTTCGCCTTCCTGCCGCAATTCGTCAGCACCACCGAGCCGCACGCCTTTGCCAGGATGCTGGAGCTCTCCGGTGTCTTCATGCTGATGACCTTCGTCGTCTTCGCCATCTACGGCGTGTTCGCGGCATCGGTGCGCAGCCATATCGTGTCGCGGCCGAAAGTGCTGACCTGGATGCGCCGCAGCTTCGCCGCCGCCTTCGTCATGCTTGGTGCGAAGTTGGCGTTGGCGGATCGCTAGCTCTCCGATCCGGTTTCGGAAGCCTCGTCGCTTCCGGAGCCGGCCGCAGCCCGAACCCCGAGCCGCCAGGCCGAAGGCGGTACGCCGATCATCTTCTTGAAGGCGCGGCTGAACGCCGCCTCGGATTCATAGCCGATGTCCGCCGCGATGCTGGCGACGTTGCTGTTGCCGGCGCTGAGCAGCTCCGAAGCGATCTGCATGCGCCATTTGGCGAGATAGTGCATCGGCGGCATTCCGACGATTCTGGTGAAGCGCTCCGCAAGCACCGTGCGCGACAATGCCGACTCCTTAGCCAGCGCCTCCACTGTCCAATTATGCGCCGGCCGGTCGTGGACCAGCGCCAGCGCCTTGCTCAGATGCGGATCGCGCAGGCCAGCGAGCCAGCCGGTCTGCTGCGGCGGCAGCGATTCCACATAGCGGCGCAGCACGTCGACGAACATCAATTCGCTGAGCTTGGTCAGCACCGTCTCGCTGCCGGCCCGCTTCTCGGCCACTTCCGAGACCGCAAGCCTGATGAACTGGCCGAGCCAGCCGCCATTGCCTTTGACGTCGCCGGCCTTGATGACCGGCGGCAGCGTTTCGAGCAGCGGATTGAAGGGCAGGGCATGGCAGGCGAGATAGCCGCAGACCAGCCGGGCCGACAGCGATCCGTCCTTGACGTAGTTAATGGGGAATGGCTGTTGGCTTGCGGCCGCGATCTCCAGCACATCCGCCGTCGGCGGTTCGGCCCTGAGGTCGGGCGTGCTCGACATGATATGCGGATCGCTATGGGTGAAGACCACGACCTCGCCGGCCTCCATCGGGATCGCTTCCTGGCCGACAATGCGGGCAAAGCAGCGGCCCGCCGTCAGCACGTGGTAGGAAATAAGGTGATCCGCGCCCGGCAGTATCCTCGGTAATATCGATGAAGGCGCCGGCGAGCGGATGGCCCACGGGTCCTGGGCCTCGATGTCGAAAAAGGTCGCGCCGGTGAGGCGCACCGTTTTCAAAAGGTCAGACAGAGCATCCCCGGCCATTCCACCCCTATCCCGCTAGAGCAATTCCAGGAAAAGTGTGAGCGGTTGAGTTCGGCGCCTTCGCCGTAACCTCCCGTCCGGAATTGCGTCAAAACAAGAAGATAGAGCGGTTCGCCGTATCGGTGAAACGCTCTAGCTGCGCGGCAATCCGGCGCGATATCCCTTTCCAGTTCCGGACGCGCTGTCAAGTAAGGCGGACGCCCCGTCATTCCGTTCATTGCCGGAAGCTTTAAACCCGCCGGCACTGTGCGGTGCCGTCTAAGACGGGCGCCGAGCACGGTCGAACCAAACCTGGATATAAGGATCAACAGTCATGACGGTACATAAGGGCGGGTGTTTTTGCGGCGCCGTGGAAATCGAAGTCCACGGAAACGCGGAGGCGATGGGCTACTGCCATTGCAGTTCCTGCCGTTCGTGGTCGGCGTCTCCCGTGAACGCCTTCACGCTGTGGAAGCCCGGGAACGTCAAGGTCACCAAGGGCGCGGAGTTTCTATCCGGCTTCAAGAAGTCCGAGATGAGCGACCGCCAGTTCTGCACCAAGTGCGGCGGGCATCTGATGACCGATCATCCGCCGCTCGGGCTGGTCGACGTCTATGCGGCCACCATACCGACGGTGGAATTCACGCCGGGGGTCCACGTCAACTACGCCGAGACGGTCCTGCCGATGAAGGATGGGCTGCCGAAGCTGAAGGATTTTCCGGCCGAGCTTGGCGGCTCCGGCATCGCCGTCCCGGAATAGGCCCGGACCATGGCCGACGATTTCAAGCAACCGCAATTCAGGACGGGAGAACAGCAATGGATATCGCGACGTTTCGCGCCACGCAGGAGCCGATCAAGGATCTTTATCGCAAGGACGCGCGGGCCGCGCTTCTTACCTTGAAGGCTAAGGGCAGCGCCGACGATACCAGGGTGACCTGCAAGGTCGAGACCGGACGCGGGCTTGCGCTTGCCGGCATCCATCCGAAGGCCGGCGGCAGCGGCCAGGAGCTCTGTTCCGGCGACATGCTGCTGGAGGCGCTGATTGCCTGCGCCGGCGTCTCGATGCGGGCGGCCGCGGCCGTGCTCGAGATTCCCATCAAGTCGGCGGAAATCTCCGCCGAGGGCGATGTCGATCTTCGCGGCACGCTTGGGGTCACCGAAGGCGTGCCGGTCGGCTTCAAGGAAATCCGCCTGCGCTTCGACATCGAGTCGGATGTCGAGCAGAGCCGGCTGACACAGCTGCTCGAGCTCACGGACCGGTACTGCGTGATCTTCCAGACCATCCAGCGCAGCCCGAAGATCTTCGTGAAACTCAACAGGGTGGTCTCGTAGGCCTGGACTTTGCCCGGAATCCAATCCTGGCGGGGGCGGATTCCGGGCTGGGCCTGAGCGCGGTTTTTCGCGCCAGGCCTATCCTTTCACATAGCCCATCGCCTCGACGATTTTGCCGTCCGCCACGCGCATCAGGTTGACGCCACGCAGCGAGCTGCCGTCGGACTTCCAGAAGCGCCAGCGGATCGTCGCCCGGTCGCCGGCCACATATGTCTCTTCGAGGTCGAAGCGCGTGCCGGGTGCGGTGGCGATCGCCGACCACAATTCGACGCAAGCCGCCTTGCCGGTACGGCGGGCGCCGTCCGGCGCCGGCGTGGTGTTCTCGATCACGCAGTCCTGCGCCACCAGTTCGTCCAGTGCGGAAGGGTCGTGACGCTGGAAGACGTCGTTGTAGCGCCGCATGATTTCCGCTGTCCCGGCGGAGCGATTGGCCATCGCGATGTCGATGATCAATTCCTGGCTCATTGGGTTTTCTCCTGTCGTTTCACTGAGCTGCGAGGCTCGCCTTGAGCGTGATGGTTGCGACACCGGCCAGCGCCCGCGAGACGAGGCAGGTCGCCTTGGCCTTTTGCGCCAGCCGCTCGAAATCCTCTGCCGAGATGCCGACGACGCGGGCCTGCGTTTCGAGCTCGATGCGGGTGAGCGTCGGTCCCGCCGTGGTGGCGCCGAGATGCACCTTGGCGATCGTATGGATGCTCTCGGCCATATGGCCTTCGGCACCGAATATGGCGGTGAGCGCCATCGAGAAGCAGCCGGCATGCGCGGCCGCGATCAGTTCTTCCGGATTGGTGCCCGGGCCGTTCTCGAAGCGGGACGGGAAGGAATAGGCGCCTTCGAACACGCCGCTGCCCAGTCGCAGCCGGCCGGAACCTTCCTTGAGCGTGCCTTGCCATTGGGCCGAGGCTTCACGGATTGTCATGGCTTATCTCCTCTCTGTTTGCGGAAAGTACGGTGGTCACGCGCCGTCGATGACGACCTTGCCGAAGACGTCGCCCTGCTCGAAATAGCGGTACGCCTCGCGCGTCTTGGCGAAGGGGAAGACCTTGTCGATGACCGGTTTCAGCCTGTGCGTGGCAACGGCGGCAAGCATTGCCTCAAGCCCGCCGCGGCTGCCGACGAACAGGCGGCCGATGGTGACCAGGCTGCACTGGTAGACGGCGCCCTGGATCTCGATCGACTTGCCGTTCTTGTCCTGAACAGTGAGCAGCACGATGCGCCCGTAAAGCGCGCTGGCGATCAGCGATTGCGGGAAGGTCGCCGGACCGCCGGTCTCGACGACCAGATCGATCCCGCCTGTCGCTTCGCGGAGGTTCATGCCCCATTCCGGCGTTTCGGCCGAAGCGACGACGAGGTCGGCGCCGAGCGCCCGCAACCTGTCGGCCTTTTCGGCGCGCGAGGTGACGGCGGCCACGCGGCAGCCCATGAGCTTGGCGAACTGCAGGGCAAACAGCGCGACACCGCCTGAGCCGATCACCAGAACCCATTGTCCGGGCTTTGGAATCTCGGCGCCAGTCAGCGCGCTCCAGGCGGTCAGCCCGGCGCAGGTGAAGGTCGCGGCCTCCTGCCAGGAAAGATGGTCGGGCAGCCGTACCGCCCATTGCTCGTCGAGCAGCGCGTATTCCGACAGCATGCCGTCCAGCGTGCAGCCGAGCTGGTCGATGATGCCTGGATGCATGCGGCCGTCGATCCAGCGCGCGAAATAGCTGCCGGTCACGCGGTCGCCGACGGCAAAGCGGGTCACGTCGTCGCCAACCGCCACCACTTCGCCGGCGCCGTCGCTCAGCGGCACGGTGCCCGTGCGGGGTGCCAGCGGATAAGTGCCGTTGAGGATCATCGTGTCGCGGCGATTGAGCGAGGTGGCGCGCACCCGCACCAGGATCTGGTTTGCTCCCGGCTCGGGCATTGGCACCTCGCGGGCCACCAGCTTCCCAATGTCGCCGAATTCCTCAAGCCGATAGCTCTGCATCGTTGCCTCCAAAATATGTAGACCGATTTACATATTATGTAGACCGATTGTCATATTATGGGCAAGCCCTATAATGCGTACTGCTGACAAAGGTTGACATTCGAGAGGTCGACGTGGCGACGGACACACGCACCCGCATGATCGAGGCGACGGCGCTGCTAATCCGGCAGCGCGGCTATCACGGCACGTCGCTGAACGACATCTTGAGCGCCAGCGGCGCGCCGCGCGGCTCGCTCTATTTCCATTTTCCGGGCGGCAAGGACCAGCTTGTCATCGAGGTGACGCGCGCCAGCGTCGCCGACGTGACCGAGCGGCTGGGCGCCGCGCTGTCGGAGGAAAGCGATCCCGCCGTTGCCGTCCACCACATCTACCAGTCGGTGGCCCGCATGCTGGAGGAGAACGAGTTCTCGCTCGGCTGCCCGGTGGCGCCGGTCGTGCTCGACGCGCCGAACGATGTGCCGGACCTTGTTGAAATCTGCCGCTCGGCCTTCGAGCAGTGGATCGGACTGCTGCGTCAGGCATTCGTCAGGGCAGGGGTGCCGGAGCGGCGCGCGCAGGCGCTGGCGCTGCTGGTCGAATCTTCGCTGGAAGGCCTGATGGTGATCGCCCGCGCCACCCGCGACCGTACCCCGGTCTCGACCGTTGCCGATGAGGTGGCCGCGCTGGTCGAGCAAGCGGTGCTTGCGGGCAAGGTGGCGCAGCAGGCCGACGCTACCGCCTGAGGCAAAGGGCTTTGCCGGCTCCGAAAATATCGGCTTAACTTGCCGTACCTTGCCGCAACGGGCGGCAGGCGAAGTGGCTTCGGGAGCATGCTTTGGGGCGCAAACAGTCGGATCAGGCGGTTCGCGGACCGCAATTCGCCAGGAATCTCGACTGGAACCTGCTGAAATTCTTCCATGAGATCGCCGACGCCCGCTCGGTGACCAAGGCGGCGCAGGAGCTGAACCGCAAGCAGCCGGCGCTGAGCCTCGCGTTGCGGCGCCTCGAGGAAAGGCTTGGCGTCACGCTCTGCCATCGCGGCCCGACCGGCTTCGAGCTGACGGAGGAGGGCCGCATCCTTGCCGAGCGCTGCCGGGAATTCGCCGGCGCGATCCGTGAAATCCCGGCGAAGCTCTCGGACGTCAAGTCCGAGATACGTGGACATTTGCGGGTGATGCTGGTCTCCAACCTCGTCGCGCCGGCGCTCGATGAGGCGATCGCCGCCTTCCATGCCAAATACCCGGCCGTCGAGCTGATCGTTGAAGTCGCGGCCTGGACCGAAGTGGTCAACTCGCTCATCCAGCACCGGATCGACGTCGGCATCTCGCCTTCGCGGGTGAAGCGCGCCGAGCTCGCCTACCTCCACCTCTTCACCGAGATCCACCGGCCCTATTGCGGGAGGCCGCACAGGCTCTTTGGCGGGAGCGTTGCCGATCCCGGCGATCTGGCGAGGGAAGCCTTCGTGCTGACCGGCGCCGACGAGGGCGACGAGCTCACCCAGTTCCGGCTCGAGCATGGCTTCGGCCGCAACATCGCCGGCATGTCCGATCATCTCGAGGAGGCCAAGCGGCTGGCGATCCTCGGCGTCGGCCTCTGCTTCCTGCCGGAAGGCTATGCGCAAACCGATGTCGAGGCCGGGCGGCTGTGGCCGCTGATCGCCGGCGCCGACGTGCCTCGCAACGACATCTTCATCGTCACCGATCCGCAAAGCCCGGCCCACATCGCGCGTGACCTTTTCATTGCGGAAATTGTCGAGCAGACGCAGGCGGACGGAGGAAGTGCATTGATCTGATTAATGCTTAACGTTCGATCTTTGGGCGTTGAAGGGAGGAAGTCTGGGTTTCATGGTCAAGCATGGCGACATTGCATCGGTTCCGTTGATGCTGCCGTAAGGCGAAGACGGGCCGGCATGTCGACCAGGGGAACACCTCGCAAAGGGGATACTGAGATGACCTTGCAAACACCGACTTCGTCCAGGCAGCCGTTGCCGGGCGAGGCGCAGCCGGCGATTGCCGACAGCGTCGAGACCATCCTGTCCGTCACCGAGGCGGACATTGCCGACTATACCGAATCCGTCGTGCCGCAGGCAAAGCGGCGTTCCAACTTCCGCATGCTGGCGCAGTTCCTGTCGATGCAGGCGGTGTTCGGCACCGTGCTGGTCGGCTATGGCGCGCGCTTCCAGGGGCTGACGCTTTCCGAACTGACTGTGGCGATGCTGATCGCCGCGGCCGTCATGAGCCTTTATTGCATCGGCTCGGCCAATGCTGGCGCCGCCACCGGCCAGACCCATTCGGTGATGGCGCGCAGCATCTTCGGCACCATCGGCAGCGGCCTCGTCTCGCTGCTCCTGGTGGTCAACGGCATGGCCTTCTACCTGTTCACGGTGAAGTTCATCATCGACATCGCCGGCGGGCTGATGACGGTGCCGGCGGTCGGCGCCATCACCGCGCTGCTGGCGATCGTGATGATCGTCAACACCTATTTCGGCTTCGAGGGCGTGCAGCGCTTCGCCCAGTTCGTCGCAGTGCCGGTCATCCTGGTCTGGGGCATCTTCGCCACCATCCTCGCCTTCACCACCGTCTCGCATGATGTGCTGGCGGCAGTGCCGCATGTCGACAGCAAGACCGCCATGATCATGGTCATCGGCTCGATGGTCGGCCTGTCCACCTGGGGTAACGAGCCGGACTTCTTCCGCTACGCCAAGGCCGGCCGCGCCTCCTGGTGGAACATCCCGACCATCGTCATTTCCTATCTGGTCGGCGCGCTGCTCTTCCCGGTCATGGGCTACATGATCGCGGCGCTCTCCAACCAGCCCGATTTCGGCCCGAGCATCAGCTACTTCGTCAACTTCACCATGTTCGGCAGCGCGTTGCTCGGCATCGCCGTCATCGTCATCAACCAGTGGGCGGTGCAGGACGGCAACCTCTATATCGCCGTCAACGGCGCGCAGAACGTTCTCTCCGGCATTCGCGGCTGGAAGCGCCAGTATACCGTCGTCGGCCTCGGCCTCATCGCGGCCGTGCTCACCTTCTACCTGCCCAACCTGCAGGATACGTTCAACCTTGTCACCAGCATCGGCTCGACCACGGTGCCGGTCGCCAGCACGATCATGGCGATCGACCTTTTCCTGCTGCCCTGGCTGTTCGGCATCAAGCGGCCGATGTACCGCGTCGCCAACTGGAGCGAGCTCGGCATCGCCAACTGGCCGGGCGTCATAGCTCTGGCCGCCGGCACGGTGGTCGGCGTCTACACCGCGGGCCTCATCCCGGCGGTCAACAGCGACTATATCGGCTTCCCGGCTCTCCAGGCCTGGCTGACCGGCGCGGTCGTCTACCTGATCGGCGTGACGCTGGTCCACAAGCGGGCCGACGTGAAGGCTCTGCTCGGCTTCGCCCGTATCTGACGCGCAATCTGTCCGGAGGCTGCAGCCAGCCTCCGGACAGGATCCCAGCTCCAGTTCCGTCGCGGCAGGCCGCACGGGGAGGAATTGCCATGACATCCCTCGATCTCCTCATCCGCGCTCCGCGCGCCATCCTGCCGGAAGGCGAGCGCGCCGTGTCGGTTGGCGTCGTCGGCGGCAAGATCGTCCGTGTCGCCGCGCTCGACGCTCCCGCCAACGCCCGTGAAACCGTCACGCTCGATGCCGACACGGTGCTGCTGCCCGGCCTGGTCGACAGCCACGTCCATATTTGCGAACCCGGCAACACCGGATGGGAAGGCTTTCTGACCGCGACCCGCGCGGCCGCGGCCGGCGGCATCACCACGCTGGTCGACATGCCGCTGGACAGCGTGCCGACCACCGTGACGCTCGAGGCATTTGCCGCCAAGCGCGAAGCCGCCGACGGCCAGTGCCATGTCGATGTGGGCTTCTGGGGCGGCGCCATCCCGTCGAACCTCGACGACCTGCCGAAGCTGCATGCCGCCGGCGTGCTCGGCTTCAAGTCCTTCCTCTGCGATACCGGCACGGACGATTTTCCGGGCATCGCGCCCGGGCATATGCGCAAGGTGATGGATGTCGTCGCCGGCCTCGGCTCGCTCTTCATCGTCCACGCCGAGAGCGCCGACGCGATGGCCGCGATGCCGGAGGTCCACACCCGCCATTATGCCGACTACCTCGCCTCGCGCCCCAAAGGCATCGAGAACCTGGCGATCGCCGAGGTGATCGAGGCGGCCCGCGCCAGCGGCGCCCGCGCGCATATCCTTCATCTCTCCAGCGCCGACGCGCTGCCGATGATCGCTTCGGCAATCGCCGACGGCGTGCGGCTCAGCGTCGAGACCTGCCCGCACTATCTTGCGCTTTGCGCGGAGGAGATCGGCGAGGGCGAGACCGCCGCCAAGGTCGGCCCGCCGGTGCGCGAAGCCGTCAACCGTGAACGGCTCTGGGACGGCGTCGGGGAGGGCACGATCGGCATGATCGTCTCGGACCATTCGCCCTGCAGGCCTGAGATGAAGGAGCTGGCCTCCGGCGATTTCGGCGCCGCCTGGGGCGGCATCTCCTCGCTGCAGCTCGGCCTGCCGGTGACCTGGAGCGAGGCGCGCAAGCGCGGCCATTCGCTGGCCGACGTCGTTCGCTGGATGGCCGAGCGTCCCGCCGCGCTCGCCGGCCTTGCGCACAAGGGCCGCATCGCGATCGGTTGCGACGCCGATTTCACACTGTTTTCACCCGATGCCGAATTCGTCGTCGACGCGGCCAGCCTCCACCACCGCCATCCGATCACCCCCTATGCCGGCAGGACGCTGAGCGGCGTGGTGCAGGAAACCTTCCTGCGCGGCCAGCGCATCGACCTCTTCGGCCGCCCGATGGGCGAACTGATCGCCGGAAAAGCGCAGGCCGGAGAAACAAGCCGGACGCAAGAATTGAAAAGGAGTGCCTGAGATGAAGATCCTGGTCGTCAACGTCAACACCAGCCAGTCGATGTCCGATGTCATCGACGCGGCCGCCAAGACCGCCGCATCCCCCGGTACCGACATCGTCACGCTGACGCCCTTCTTCGGACCCGAAGCGGTGGACTGCAATTTCGAGAGCTACATTTCGGCCGTCGCCGTCATGGACCGCGTGCTGGCCTATGACGAACCCTTCGATGCCGTGGTCATGGCCGGCTTCGGCGAGCATGGCCGCGACGGGCTGCAGGAACTGATCGAGCAGCCGGTCATCGAGATCTGCGAGGCCTCCGCCCATATGGCGATGATGATCGGCCGCAGCTATTCGGTCGTCACCACCTTGCAGCGCTCGGTGCCGCCGATCGAGGACCGGCTGCGGCTCTCCGGCCTTGCCGACCGCTGCGCCTCGGTGCGCGCCAACGGCATGACCACGCTGGAGGTCGATCAGGATCCCGCCGGCGCCATGCGCTCCATCGTCGAGGAAGCGCGCAAGGCGGTCGAGCAGGATCATGCCGAAGTGATCTGTCTCGGCTGCGCCGGCATGGCCGGCCTGGAGGAAGCGATCACATCCGAGCTTGGCGTGCCCGTCATCGACGGCGTGGCCGCCGCGGTGCGGCTCGCCGAGGCGGTCGTCGGCCTCGGGCTCAAGACTAGCAAGGTCTCGACCTACGCGAAGCCGGATGCAAAGCGCATCGACGGCTGGCCGCTGTCGGAGGCGCTGGGGCTGAGGCCGCGTCCGGCGGGCTTGGCGCTGCGCGCGGGAGGCCGGCGATGAACATGATCGAGAAGGGCCCGGCGCATGACGCTTACGCCATGCCCGAGCTGAAGGAGGATTTCGCCGCCGAGGTCGATCTTGCCTCGCGTTGGCTGGGTGGCAGCGTGCTGGCCGCGAGCGACGAATCCTTCGGCGACAAGGAGAGCCTGCTCACGCCGACGCCCTCGGCTTTCGTCCCGGGCAATTACGGACCGCGCGGCGAGATCGTCGACGGCTGGGAGACGAAGCGGCGGCGCGAGCCCGGGCACGATTGGGCGTTGGTGCGGCTGGGTGCGGCCGGCATCATCACCGGCATCGATGTCGATACGTCCTTTTTCACTGGCAATTTCCCGACCACGTGCCGCATCGAGGCCTGCGGTGTCGAAGGCTATCCCGGCCCTAAGGCTCTGCAGTCGGCCGAGACCGAATGGATCGAGATCGTGCAGCGTTCGCCGCTCAAGGGCGACGCGCACAACCGCTTCGAGGTTTCCGATCGCCGACGTTTCACGCATATCCGCCTCTCGGCTTTTCCCGACGGCGGCATCGCCAGGCTGCGCGTCTATGGCCATGTCGTGCCGGACCCGCGGGTCTTCGACGGGCTTACCATCGACCTCGCCAGCCAGGACCATGGCGGCCAGGTGGTGACCAGCAGCGACGGCTTCTACACCTCGGCCGCAATGCTCAACCGTCCCGACAAGGCGCGCAACATGGGCGACGGCTGGGAAACCCGGCGCCGCCGCGACGGCGGCAACGACCACGCCATCATCAGCCTTGCGCTGCCGGGCCATGTCAGGCTGGTCGAGATCGACACCGCGCATTTCAAATACAACGCCTCGGCCGAAGTCGCGCTCTCCGGCGCGGGGGAGGCGACGCCCGGCGACGATGGCTGGGCGCCGCTGCTGTCGCGCCGGCCGCTGCAGCCGGACACACGCCATGTTTTTCGCGTGGCGCGAACGAGCGAGCCGGTTTCTTGCGTCAGGCTCGATGCCTATCCCGATGGCGGTATCTCGCGGGTGAGATTGTGGGGCAAGGTCGACCCCGCCGCGCGTCTCGCCGCTGGTTATCGCTGGTTCAACGCGCTGCCGACAGGGCAGGCCAGGCAGGTGCTTGCGGAGCAGGGTGTTTCGGCCGAGATCGCCGAACGCCTGATCGCGGCGCGACCGCTGGCGGAAGAGTCTATCGCATCCTTCGCCGGTCTTGGGTTAACGGGCGTGAAAGCGGTGCTCGAAGGATCGGGCGATGAGAACTGACGGGAAGATCTTGCTTGCATTGAAGATGCTGCGGCGGCTCGTTTTCGCAGCTATGCAATTCCGCTTCGGGCTGCATTCGCTCCGCCGCTAGCGCGGGAGAGATTGTGCTCCGGCGGCGGCGATTGGCCGGAACAATCCGTATGTCGTCATCCCAGTGCGAAGCAGCCGCGACGCGGCGTCGCGAAGACCCTGGGATCCATGCCGCGACCTTCGCTATGGAACACGGCAGGGCAGAATTCTGAACCGCTGCAACGCCTTAGCGTCACGGCATGGATCCTCGGGTCTGCGCGTCGCTGCGCTCCTTGCTTCGCCCGTGGATGACGAAGTTGCGAAGGATACGCCAATCTCCCTTCGCCGCCATGAGCATATTTCAATGAAAAAGGGCGCCTTTCGGCGCCCTTTCCGTATGTGCGATGGGTAGGACTTCTTAGAAATCCATGCCGCCCATGCCGCCCATGCCGCCGCCGCCCATGCCGCCAGGCATGCCGCCGCCAGCCGACTCCTTCTTGGGAGCCTCCGCGATCATGGCTTCGGTGGTGACGAGCAGGCCGGCGACCGAAGCCGCGTCCTGGAGAGCCGTGCGAACGACCTTGACCGGATCGACGATGCCCATGGCGATCATGTCGCCATACTCGCCGGTCTGGGCGTTGTAGCCGAAGGTGGCGCCCTTGTTGTCGAGGATCTTGCCGGCAACGATCGAGGCTTCCGCACCGGCGTTCGACGCGATCTGGCGGGCCGGAGCCTGCAGTGCGCGACGAACGATGTTGATGCCGGCAGCCTGGTCGGCATTGACGCCGTTGGCCTTGATGTTGGCCGAAGCGCGCAGCAGCGCGACGCCGCCGCCTGCAACGATGCCTTCTTCCACGGCCGCGCGGGTCGCGTTCAGCGCATCGTCAACGCGGTCCTTCTTTTCCTTGACTTCGACTTCCGTCGCACCGCCGACGCGGATCACCGCAACGCCGCCCGCCAGCTTGGCGAGACGTTCCTGCAGCTTCTCCTTGTCGTAGTCCGACGTGGTCTCTTCGATCTGCTGCTTGATCTGGGCAACGCGGCCCTGGATCTCGGCCTTCTTGCCGGCGCCGTCGACGATGGTGGTGTTCTCCTTGGAGATCGACACCTTCTTGGCGCGGCCGAGCATGTTGAGGCCGACGTTCTCGAGCTTGATGCCGAGGTCTTCCGAAATGACCTGGCCACCGGTCAGGATGGCGAGGTCTTCCAGCATGGCCTTGCGGCGATCGCCGAAGCCCGGAGCCTTGACGGCGGCGATCTTCAGGCCACCGCGCAGCTTGTTGACGACCAGCGTGGCCAGGGCCTCGCCTTCGACGTCTTCCGAGATGATGAGCAGCGGCTTGGAGGTCTGCACGACGGCTTCGAGAACCGGCAGCATGGCCTGCAGGTTGGAAAGCTTCTTCTCGTGCAGGAGGATGTAGACGTCCTCGAGCTCGGCAACCATCTTGTCGGCGTTGGTGACGAAGTAGGGCGAGAGATAGCCGCGGTCGAACTGCATGCCTTCGACGACTTCCAGCTCGGTCTCGGCGGTCTTGGCTTCCTCAACCGTGATGACGCCTTCGTTGCCGACCTTCTGCATCGCTTCCGCGATCATCTTGCCGACCGACTCGTCGCCATTGGCCGAGATCGTGCCGACCTGGGCGACTTCTTCCGAAGTCTTGATCTTCTTGGCGGCCTTGCCGAGGGCGGTGACGACTTCGCTGACGGCGAGGTCGATGCCGCGCTTCAGGTCCATCGGGTTCATGCCGGCGGCAACCGCCTTATGGCCTTCCTGAACGATCGACTGCGCCAGAACGGTCGCGGTCGTGGTGCCGTCGCCGGCGATGTCGTTGGTCTTCGAAGCAACTTCGCGGACCATCTGCGCGCCCATGTTTTCGAACTTGTCTTCAAGCTCGATTTCCTTGGCGACGGTGACGCCATCCTTGGTGATGCGCGGGGCGCCGAACGACTTGTCGATGACGACGTTGCGGCCCTTGGGGCCGAGCGTGACCTTCACGGCGTCGGCGAGGATGTTGACGCCGCGCAGCATGCGCTCACGGGCGTCGCGGGAGAATTTTACGTCTTTAGCAGCCATGTTTTAGCTCCTGGCAAGGGCTTGCGATCAAGCCCGGAATTCAGTTGACGATGAGGCCGATAATCAGCCGATGATGCCCATAATGTCGGATTCCTTCATGATCAGAAGGTCTTCGCCATTGAGCTTGACTTCGGTGCCCGACCACTTGCCGAACAGGATGCGGTCGCCAGCCTTGACGTCCAGGGGAACCAGCTTGCCGGCTTCGTCGCGGGCGCCGGAGCCGACAGCGATGATCTCGCCTTCCTGCGGCTTTTCCTTTGCCGTATCCGGGATGATGATCCCGCCGGCGGTCTTGGATTCGGATTCGACCCGGCGTACGACCACGCGGTCATGAAGCGGGCGGAACTTGGACTTTGCCATGTTTTCTTCCTCGAATGAGAACGGTGAGAACTGTTCCTCCATCCGGCGAGGCCGCCGGACATCGGTTAGCACTCACTTGGGGCGAGTGCTAACGTGGCGCTGAAATAGGCTGGCGCCTTGCGAGAGTCAAGGCGCGCGCAAGGGGGCGGCGGCGCGAAATTTTTCTTGCGCGAAACGCCAGCACGAAAAAAGCGCCGGCTGTCGCGAGACACTGACGAGCAATCTCGTCCGTTAGTCCCGGCGCCTCGGCGAGCGCAGCACCAGCAGCGGACACCGCTCGGCGAGCCCGTATGTGCCGGTCGAGGCCAGCCGGACATCATCGAAAAAGGTCCGGGCTTCCTCGATCGGCGCTGCCGCGGGGGCGAAACTGTAGACGACGGACGAGTTCCGGTAGACATCGATGGTGCCGATGATCGGCAGCTCCCAGCCTGTGCGAGCCGAAAGCTCCGCACGGTCGGGGAACAGCGCATCGAACTGCTCGAGAATTCCAGTCACCGGTATGATGTAGTCGGGCGCGCCGCCGATCGCGGTCATGGCCACGCGCCATTTGAGCTCATGGAAAGTCGAGACGCCGCCGCTGAGCACCATGGCGCGGACATCCTTCGGGTCGTCCGGTGTCTCGGGAGAGGCGTAAAGCCTGATGCCGGCGCGGCCGTCGGACTTGAGCGCACGCGCGATCGACGCGAACAATTTGCGCCTGAGCTCGGCGGCGCCGATGACCGAGAGACATCCGTCGCCGATCAGTGCCTCGACGCTTGCATCGCCGAACGGCAGATCGAACCAGTCGCCCTGCATCGCCTTGCGCGTATCGGTGTCGCCAGGCCAGATGCCGGCAATCATGGCGGCGGACTCGTCGACCGACGTTATCGTGGCGCCCAGCCCGGCGAGCTCCGGCGTCACACCGAGCATCACGACATGCGACCGCGCAAGGTCGAGCTCCCGGTCATAGGTTTCGACCACCTCCGCCGGCGGCCGCAGGGGCGAGCCGAGCAGCTGCCAATGTTTGCGAATTGCATTCCAATGCTCCGTCATGCAAACCCCAGCCCGGTAGCGCGTTGTATTCGATCGAATAATCGACGGCACTTGATAAGCCAAGTGAGGAACAATGGCGCGCATCGCGGTCATCACGCATGAGTTCGACCGCTTCCAGAGCCGGCGCGGGCTGCTGATGCGCCGCGACAGTCCTTACATGCTCTTCGACGTGCTGGAAGAACTGAAGCGCCGCGGCCATTCGGTGCAGATATTGAAAGGCACCTCGGCGAAGCCGGCCGCCGATATCGCGGTGCTGCATCTCGACGTGACCGTGACGCCGCCCGAGTACGCCGACTATGCGCGCCGCTTTCCTTTCTGTCTCAATCTCGGCGCCACAGACATTTCGAAGCGCCGCGTCAGCGGCGCCGCCATTGGCCGGGGCGATGGCTGGAAGGGACAGGTCATCGTCAAGAGCAGCCTCAACCATTGGGGAACGCCGGAACAGCAGTTGAACCAGCGCGCGCGGCGCGCCGCCAAGCCGATGCCGTTTCCCGGCGTCGAAGCTTTCGACAAATACGAGATCCATGCCTCGCTCGCCGACGTTCCGGCCGAGGTCTTCGAACGTCAGGATCTAGTCGTCGAGAAATTCATTCCCGAACCCGAACCAGACGGCTTCGGCGCACGGTTCTGGCTGTTCTGCGGTGAGCGTGAGCGCTGCACCCGCCATGTCTCGCCGCAAAGCCTCGTCAAGGGCGACGACACCATCCGCCGCGAGGCGGTTCCGGTGCCGGACGAGCTTCGCGCGCTAAGGCGCCAGCTTGGCTTCGATTACGGAAAATTCGATTTCGTGATGCATGACGGCAAAGCGGTGCTGCTTGATGCCAACAAGACCCCCGGGCGCGCCAGGAACCTTTCGAGCTTCATCGCCGCCGGCAACGCCAATCTTGCCGACGGCTTCGAAGGGTTGATCCGCCAAGTCACATAACCGATCACCTAGATGTTCATGCCGCCCGACACTTCGATCCGCTGCGCGTTGACCCAGCGATTGTCGTCGGAGAGCAGCGACGCGATCATCGGACCGATATCGTCGGCGACCCCGGCGCGGCCAAGTGCGGTGACGCCGGCCACCATGCGGTTGATCTCGGCATTGTCACGCACATGACCGCCGTTGAAGTCCGTGGCGATCGCGCCGGGCGCCACAGTGTTGGCGGTGATGCCGCGTTGGCCGAGCTCCTTGGCGAGGTAGCGCGTGAACACCTCGATGCCGCCTTTCATCATCGCATAGGCCGACGATCCGGGCGCTGCGAAGCGGGCCAGCCCGCTGGAGATGTTGATGATGCGGCCGCCATCGTTGATCAGCGGCAGCAGCGCCTGGGTGAGGAAGAACACGCCCTTGAGATGGGTGTTCATCAGCGTGTCGAATTCCTCTTCGGTCGTCTCGGCGATCATCTTGCGCAGGCCGGTGCCGGCATTGTTGACGAGATAGTCGAAACGGTCGCGCTGCCAAGTCTCCTGCAGCGTCTGCTTCAGCGCCGCGACGAAGGCGGGGAAAGTGGCGACGGCGCCGGTGTGGAGTTCAAGTGCCGCGGCACGGCCGCCGGCGGCCTCGATCTCGACGATTGCGGTCTTCGCCTCATCGGCGCGCGAACGATAGGTGACGATGACGTCGACGCCCTTGCGGGCGAGGTGGAGCGCGGTGTTGCGGCCGAGGCCGCGGCTGCCGCCGGTGATGAGGGCGATGGGACGGGTGGTCATGGCGAAATCTCCTTCTGTCTGGATGGAGATGCATATACTCGCCTGAGTGAGCGATATAATCGGGCATGGATTGCCAACACTATTCAATCTGTGCGAACAATCGGCCATGGATCGGTTCGACAGCATGCGGCTTTTCACCCGCGTCGTGGAGCGGCGCAGCTTCACCGCGGCCGCCGCCGATCTCGGCCTGCCGCGTTCCAGCGCCACCGCCGCGATCAAGCAGCTCGAGGAGCGGCTCGGCGTGCAACTGCTCCGGCGCACCACGCGCCATGTCACGACGACGCTCGACGGCGAAGCCTATTACCAACGCTGCATCGGCATCCTCGCCGAGATCGAGGACGCCGAAGGCGCCTTCGGCGCGCATGAAGTGCGCGGGCGCTTGAGCATCGACATTAACGGCAACATGGCCCGCACACTCGTCATTCCAGAACTGCCGGCGCTGCTTACCCGCTATCCCGGGCTCAGCGTGCATATCGGCGAGGGTGACCGCTTCGTTGATCTGGTGCGCGAGGGCGTCGATTGCGTGGTCCGCGCCGGCACGCTCCCCGACAGCGACATGATCGCGCGCTGCATCGGCATGGCGCGCGAGGTAACGCTTGCCAGCGCCGCCTATGTCGAGCGCCACGGCCTGCCGAAAACCCTGGAGGAGCTTGCCGGGCATATGATGATCGGCTTTGTTTCGTCTCGCACAGGGCAGGTGATGCCGCTGGAGTTCACCGTCGATGGCAAGATCCGCGAGATCGTGCTGCCGTCGCGCGTCACGGTTTCCAATTCCGACACCGCCGCCACGCTGGTGCGCCAGGGGTTTGGCCTCTACCAGGCGCCGCGCCGCCGCTTTGCCGCCGACATCGATGCCGGCCGGCTGGTAGAGGTGCTGCCCGGCAACCCTCCGACGCCGACGCCGATCTCGGTGCTCTATCCGCCGAGCCGACAGTTGTCGCCGCGGGTGAGAGTGTTCGTGGATTGGCTGGTCAAGATTCTGGGGCCGAAGCTAGACGCCTGATCGCGTTCAGAGAAACAGCTTCAACTGCGTGTGGATGATCGAGCGATAATCCTCGATCGTGCGCCGGCCTTCTTCCTTGTCCTGCGTCAGCGCCAGCCGCACGACGCCGCCGGCAAGCTGGAAGATCAGAAACACCACGCGCCCGAACGCCTCGCGCTGCTCGGCTTTAAGCATCGGCGCGACATGGTCGCAGAACATCTTCGCCTGATGCCGCGTCTCGGCGATGTCGAGATGCTGCAATGCCTTGTCGGCCTGGATGGCGTTCTGCAGGTCCTGGATCGCCGGGTCCGCCGCGACGCGACCGTAATAATCATCGAGCAGCCGGTCGGCCGCCGCGGTCACGTCGCCCGGCCCGCTTATCCCGGCGATGATCGCGCCGAAACGCGCGCGGCTTTCCTCGGAAAACCGCTCGTAGAGCATCGCCAGGATCGCCGATTTGCTCGGAAAATAATGATAGACGGTGGCGATCGGCCCGCCGGCCAGCGCGCCGACTTCCTTCATCGTCACCGCGTCGATGCCTTTTTCGCCGATCAGCCGCATGGTGGTGGCGAGGATCGCGTCGATGCGCTCGCGGCTGCGCTCCTGTTTCGGCCTTCGCCGCGGTTCCGTCGCCGCTCGCCTAATCTGCGTCATGCGCCAAATCTCGTGAGAACTCGCGAATTCGCGGTTGACAAGAAACATGATCAAGTATCAGTTTCGCCAAATGCTGACAACTTGTCAGTTTTTCGATCGAGCTGCAAGGGAGGGCACCTCGTGACTGCATCGCAAGCCGTGCAAGCGGAAAACGGCGATTGGCTTGTCGGCAACCCGACCGGCCTGCAACTGGCCTCGGCGCTATGGATCGGCTCGGTCGGCCTGCTCATCCTCGGATTGCAGCCGGTGCTGCTCGGCGCGCTCTACACGGAAGGCCATGTCAGCGGCGACGAGCTGGCGCTGGTCGCCACCGCCGAGATGATCGCGATCGCCATCGGCTCGGCGATCGTGGCGATGCTGCTCCCCGCCAGGAACATGCGCTGGAAGAGCGCGGTGCTGCTCGTGCTCTTGGCGCTCGCCAACTTCTGGACTGCTTATGCCGGCAGTCCCAATACGCTGATCGGCGCACGCACGCTGGCCGGTCTGGCGGAGGGCGGGCTGGTCGCCGTCGCGACGGAGCTGATCGCCCGCTCGCGCCGGGCCGAGCGCATCGGCGGCTATTTCGTCACGCTGCAGACCTTGGCGCAATGCGCGCTGGCGCTGATCCTCGCGCTCTATGCGGTGCCGAGAGCGGGTTCGGCCGGCGGCTTCATCGCGCTCGGCATCGTCTGCCTGCTGTCGCTGATCGTCGCCTGGACCGTGCCGGACGACTATGCCGACCTGCCCAAGGAAGAGCAGTTTGCCAATGTCGCGACCGTGCCGGCGATCACCGCGCTCTTGTCGATCTTCTGCTATTTCATGTTCTTCGGCGCCGTCTGGGCTTTCCTCGAGCCCATCGGCGCCCAGTTCGGGATCGACGGCCGGACCGTCGGCCTGATGGTTTCGGCAAGCCTGGCCGCGCAGGTGATCGGCGCCCTGACCGCGACTGTCTTCGAGGCGCGCATCGACTATCGTTTTGCCATCACGATCATCGGCATCGTCGCGGCGATCAGTTCGGTTCTGCTCGCTTCCAGCCCGGGGGTTTCGGTGTTCTGGGCGGTGGCGCTGGTGATGGGCTTCATCCTGCTCTTCATCGTGCCTTACCAGATCCGCCTCGCCATCACCGCCGACGAGACGCGCACCGCGGTGCTCCTGGTGCCGGCAGCCCAACTCTTCGGCCTCGCCATCGGCCCGATCGCCGCCTCGCTGCTGATCGACGGCGCGAATTTCCGGCCGGTGCCCGAATTCGCCGCCGCCACCGCTTTGGCCAGTGTGCTTCTGCTCGGCGTCTTCGTGCTGGTCGCGCGCCGCCGCGGCCGGGCCTGAGCGGGAGAACCAATATGGCAAACGCCTGGAGCAACTGGTCCGGCTTCGTCAAGGCTTCCCCGAAGCGGATCGCGACGCCGGCCGATGCCGGCGAACTGGCCGAGCTGGTGCGCTCGGCGCCCGGTCCGCTGCGCGTCGCCGGCGCCGGCCATTCCTTCACGCCGCTGGTGCAGTCCGAGGGCACCATCGTCTCGCTGGAGAAGATCGAAGGGCTGGTCTCGCATGACGCCGCGGCCAACCGGGCGCGGGTGAGGGCGGGAACGCGGCTCGGCGCCCTGATGCACATCCTCCAGGACATCGGCCAGGGCCTGCCCAATATGGGCGACATCGACAAGCAGGCGATCGGCGGCGCGCTGGGCACCGCAACGCATGGCTCAGGCCCGACGCTCGGCGCTTATCACACGCAGCTCGAGGCGCTGCAACTCGTGGATGGGCGAGGCAAGCTGCGTGAGTTCAGCCGTGCGAACGACCTGGATATGATCCACGCCACCGGCGTCGCGCTGGGCGCTTTCGGCGTGCTGACCGAAGTGGCGGTGAACAACATTGCGACCTATCGGCTGCGCCGCCGCAAATGGGTGCTGCCGGTCGGCGACATGCTCAAGAATTTCGAGACGATGATGGCCGCGCATCGCTCGGCGGAATTCTACTACATCCCCTTCGCCGACTATGTGCAGTTCATCGCCAGCGATATCAGCGACGCGCCGACGACGGCGCGGCCGACCGAGGACGATGAGGAAGGGCTGGCGACACTGCGAAAGCTGCGCACGGCCTTGCGCTGGCTGCCGTCGCTGCGCCGCGCGCTGATCCGGGGCGCGGTGAAGAAAGTGTCCTCCGAGGATTATGTGCAGGACTGGCTCAACGTCTACGCCAGCGACCGTCGCACCAAATTCAACGAGATGGAGTACCACCTGCCTTACGAGGAAGGTCCCAAAGCGTTGGCCGAGATCATCGCGCTGACGGAAAAGCACTTTCCGGAAGTCTATTTCCCGATGGAGGTGCGTTCGGTGGCGCCCGACGAATTCTGGCTTTCGCCTTTCCACAAGAGGCTGACCTGCTCGATCGCCATCCACCATGATGCGGCCAACGATCCGCTGCCCTTCATGCGCGCCGCCGAACCGATCTTCCGCAAATATGGCGGCCGGCCGCATTGGGGCAAGATGCATAGCCTGAGGGCGGCGGATTTCAAAAAACTCTATCCGCGCTGGGACGACGCGATGGCGGTGCGCCGAGACATCGATCCGCAAAACCGTTTCGTCTCGCCCTATATGGCCGGCCTGTTCGGCATCCAACCATGAACGCCTATTTTGCTGCCCTGTCCGAAGCATTGAGGGCCGCCGACATTTTCCGGCCCTGCCTGGTGCTCGACCGCGACCGGCTGGACCGCAACATCGCGCTGGTGAAGGATAGGCTGGCGCCAGGCCTTGGCGTGCGGCTGGTCGACAAGTCGCTGCCTTGCGTGCCGCTGCTTTCGCATATCGCCAGGGCGCTTGGCACCGACCGCTTCATGACCTTCCATCCGCCGGTGTCGCAGGCCGTGCTTGACGCCTTTCCCGAGGGCGACTTGCTCTACGGCAAGCCGATGCCGGTCGGTGCCGCCAAGGCCGCGCTGACCAGGGGCGGCGCTGGCTGGTGGTCGCGCGTCTGCTGGCTGATCGACACATCGGAGAGGCTAGCCGAATATGGCGCCATGGCCGCCGCGCTCGACACCGAATTGCGCTTTGCCTTCGAGGTGGATGTCGGCCTGCATCGCGGCGGTTTTGCAGACCCCGCGCAGATCAAGGCGCTGACGATACCGGAGCGCCTGCACTGCGAAGGCATCATGGCCTATGAGGCGCATGCGCCGGAGATTCCTGGTCTGTTCGGTGGAGCGGCCAAGGCGCTGAAGCAGGCCTCGGCCAAGGCCGCGGAGTTCGTCGCGGCGCTGGAGCCAGACCAGCGCCGCATCCTCAACATCGGCGGCTCGAAGACGGCGCTGCTGCATGGCGCGGCAGTCGCCAACGAAGTCTCGATGGGCTCGGCCTTCGTGCTGCCCAAGGATTTCGACACGCCCGGCCTGGACGGCCTCCAGCCAGCCGCCTTCATCACAACGCCGATCCTGAAGACGGGTGATGCGCTGCTGCCGGGACCCGCGTGGTTGTCCACGGCCTTGCAGGCGCTTGGCCTCTTTCCGCGCAAGGGCTGCTACCTCTATGGCGGCAAGTGGATGGCCGAGCCGGTGTTTCCCGAAGGCATGAAGCCGAACGGCCTGATGGGCCTTTCCTCCAACCAGCAATTGATGGGCTTGCCGGCGAGAGTGGACGTGAAGCCGGGAGACTATGCCTTTCTGCGGCCGACGCAGAGCGAGGCCGTGCTCCAGCATTTCGGTGCGATTGCGGTGTTCGCCGGCGGACGGATCGTGGAGTTCTGGCCGGTTCTGCCGATGGGGTGAGGGGCACCACTGCGGGCGTACTTGGCGCTGGCCTTCCGGCAACCTCGTCATTCCAGGGCGTAGCGACGCGAAGCGGAGCGCAGACCCTAGAATCCATTCCGTTACCTTTCCGCTATGCAACGAATTGGATCCTTGGCACCTGATGCAGGGTCCATGAACTCCGTTCTGCGGCGTAGCACTCCCTGACCACCGTCCCGGCATGGATTCCAGGGTCTGCGCGCGTCGCTCCGCTCCTTGCTCCGCCCTGGAATGACGAAGTTGTGAGGCGGCTCGCCACAAGCATTTTATTGACTCAGTCAACTAAATGATTGATCCTGTCCAAGACAGGAGGACTTCCCATGACCATCCACGATCATCCCGGCAAGGAACGCATCGATACGGTGCGCGCCTTCAACCGCTTCTACACGCGACAGATCGGCCTGCTCGACGAAGGCCTGCTGAAGAGCCCGTTCTCGCTGACCGAGGCGCGGGTGCTTTATGAACTTGCCAATCGTGACGGGCTGGTCGCCAGCGACCTGGTGCGCGATCTCGGCCTCGACCCCGGCTATGTCAGCCGTCTCCTCAAAAAATTCGAGGAACGCGGCTTGGTCGAGCGCGAGGCAAGCGAGGCCGACGCGCGCCGCGCCTCGATCGCGCTGACGCTGGCGGGCAGCCAGGCCTTCGCGCCGCTCAACCAGGATTCGCACGACCAGGTGCGCGCGCTGCTCGATCGCCTGGCGCCGGCCGACCAGGAGCGGCTGGTCAAGGCCATGCGCACCGTCCACGATCTGCTTGGCGACAGGCCCGAACCGAAGGTGCCGTATATCCTGCGGCCGTTGCAGGTCGGCGACATCGGCTGGGTCACGCGTCGCCAGGGGATGCTCTATGCGCAGGAATATGGCTGGGACGAGACCTTCGAGGCGCTGGTCGCTGAGATCCTCGGCGAGTTCGTCAAGAACTTCGTCCCGCAATGGGAGCGAAGCTGGATCGCCGAGCGCGAAGGCGAGGTGGTCGGCTCGGTCTTCGTCGTGCGCAAATCGCCCAAGGTCGCGAAGCTCAGGCTGCTTTATGTCGAACCATCGGCGCGCGGCCTCGGCATCGGCGCGCGGCTGGTCGACGAGTGCATCACCTTCGCTCGCGCCAAGGGCTATCGGACGCTGACGCTTTGGACCAACGACATATTGGGCGCGGCCCGCCGCATCTACCAGGAAGCGGGCTTCAGGCTGGTCGACGAGGAACGCCATCATTCCTTCGGCAAGGACTTGGTCGGCCAGACCTGGAACCTGGAGCTTTAGTTCGCGGGTCGCCCAGCAGCGTTTGCCCGAACCAGTCTGCAATGCTATCACGAAATGGTCGAAAAGGACCTGGAGCGGCACCCGGTAAGTCCGCTCCCTTCCGCCTTATGGAAGCTCCGTTCCCGCCCGATAACGCTCGCCGAGGCCGGCGATGAGGAAGGGGCGGCTGGTCTCGAAGCGCGGCGGCTCGAGTGCGGTGAGAAGCGAACTGTCCATCAGAATGGGCTCCACGAGGTCGAGGTTTTGGGTCGAGCCTTGCGCGCGCACCAACTCCGGCGTGGTGCCGAATTGCTCGCGAAAAGCCCGCGTGAACGCCTCATGCGAGCCGTAGCCGGCATCGAGCGCGACGCAAAGAATGTCGGGCGCGCCGCCGGCCAGCTTGCGCGCCGCTTCGCTCAGGCGGCGCGCCCGCATATAGCCCATGACCGATCGTCCCGTGGCCGCGCCGAAGGCGCGCGTCACATGGAAGCGCGACACGCCACTGCTTGCCGCTATTTCGTCGAGGCTGATGGCGTCGGGCAGGTGGCTTTCGACAAACCACAGCGCTTTCTCGGTCGGGTTCATGGTTCCTCGCATTTGGCAGGCCGACCCTAGCCGCCGCGCCGCGCGCCAGTTTGATCGAAATTGCGTTTCAAGCGAAGTCGAACGACGTTGACAGGCCAAGTAGCGTAGGCTAGTTGGTAATGTTATTACATATCAAAAAGGGTCAGAAACTTGCGGCAACGACACGACGATCCCGCCACGTCTCTCGCGCAAGGAGCGGACAGAGGCCCGTTGCGACTCGGACGGCGACAACCTACGATGGCTGCGTCATGGTCCCCGAGCCGCAAGGCGAGGGGTGAAAAGGGAACACGGTGAGATCCGCTTTGGGTCGAACCCGTGGCTGCCCCCGCAACTGTGAGCGGCGAGCTCCATCCGAAATGCCACTGGCCGGCAAGGCTGGGAAGGCGGATGGCGCAGCGACCCGCGAGCCAGGAGACCTGCCATCGACACGAGTTGACCGGACGGGGTGTGCCGGGAGGAGACGCGGGCACCGTCCTGTCGGCCGGCTCGCCCAGCATCCTTCCGTCGCCATTTTGGAAAGTGACGGAAATGTTGGAAGCCTCAAGCCATCGTATCATCGTCTGTTCGCTGTGCCGCGACACCCTGACCGGGCTGAGGTCCGGCGGGGATTTATGCGCCGACCTTCGCTCCAGGCTCTCCTTGCGGCAGACACCTTCCTTTGCCATCGAGACCATCGACTGCATGGCCGGCTGCGCGCGGCCGCTGACCGTGGCCTTCAAGGCGCAAGGCAAAGCCACCTATCTCTTCGGTTCCATCGACAGGGGCACCGATGCCGGCCCGCTGGTCGAATTCGCCAGGCTCTATGCCTCGCTGCCCGACGGCTGGTGCAATTCCGGCCAGCGTCCGGCAAGGCTCGCCGGCAAGATACTGGCGCGCATCCCCACCGCGGGTAAGGCAACGGAGCAAGTCCGGTGAGCGCGCCCCTGCTCGAAGCCCGCGATCTGCGCGCCACGGCAAACGGCCGGACCCTGGTCGAGGATCTCAGCCTGTCGCTGGCGGCGGGTGAGCGCCTTGCCATCATCGGCCCGAACGGCGCCGGCAAGACGACGCTGCTGCGCATGTTGTGCGGGGCGTTGTCGCCGAGCCGCGGCGAGGTTCGCTTGGCCGGGCGCCGGCTGGACAGGATCACCGCCGCCGAGCGGGCGCTCAGCATCGCCGTCGTCGGCCAGACCGACCAGCCCGATCCACGGCTGGCGCTCATCGACTATGTCGAGCTTGGCCGCGTCCCGCACGCCGGCCTGAGGCGCCGGCACGACGACCGCGACATCGTCGTCGAGGCGCTGCGCCGAACCGGGCTCTTGCCATTGCTTGCGCGCGCCATCGGCTCGCTCTCCGGCGGCGAGCGCCAGCGCGCGCAGCTCGCCCGTGCCATCGCGCAAGAGCCGAAGATCCTGTTCCTCGACGAGCCGACCAATCACCTTGACCCGCGCGCCCGCGCAGAACTGCTCGAGCTGGTGGCCGAATTCAACATGACCGTGGTCGCCGTGCTGCACGACCTCGCGCTTGTGGCGCCCTTCGCCACTCGCGTCGCGGTGATGAGCAACGCCCGGCTGCATGCGCTGGCGCCGCCGCGCGAGGCGTTGGCGCAGCCGCTTATCCGCGAGGTGTTCGGCATCGATGTGCTGCGCCTGCGGCACCCGACCGAGGACCGCGAGCTCACCGTTTTCGAGCTGCCCACGCGCGCGTCGTCGCCATCCTGAACCTGCCCACCCCAAAACAAGGAGCATCATTCCGTGAAACGCCTCGCTTTGTCGCTGGCCCTGTCGCTCGTCGCCCCGGCCGCCTTCGCTTTCCCAGTCACCGTCGACAGCTGCGGCAAGCCGCTCACCTTCGACGCGCCGCCGAAACGCGCTGTAATCCAGGACCTCAACATGGCCGAGATGGCCTTCGCGCTGAAGCTGCAGCCGTCGATCGTCGGGCTGACCGGCATCACCGGCTGGTACAAGGTCGGCCCGGAGTTCAAGGCCGAGCAGGGCGCCATCCCGGAGCTGGCGCCGAAATATCCGACGCTTGAAAACCTCGTCGCCGTGCAGCCGGATTTCTTCTTCGCCGGCTGGTACTACGGCATGAAGCCGGGCGGCGAGGTCACCCCCGACACGCTTGCCCCACATGGCATCAAGACGCTGGTGCTGACCGAGAGCTGCGTCCATCTCGACAAGAACCGTCCCGCCGCCTCGATGGACCTGCTCTACGGCGACGTCGAGAAGCTGGGCAAGATCTTCGGCAAGGAGGCGGAGGCCGAAAAGCTGGTCGACGGCTGGAAGGCCGAGCTCGCCGGCATCACCGCGAAAGTGGGCAGCGCCAAGGGCACGCGCGTGTTCCTCTACGATTCCGGCGAGGACAAGCCCTTCACCGCCGGCAAGTTCGCCATTCCCAACGCCATGATCGCTGCCGCGGGCGGCGAGAACATCATGGCCGACATGGAGACGAGCTGGGGCAACACCGACTGGGAAACGGTCGCCTCGCGCAATCCGCAGTTCCTGATCCTGCTCGATTACCAGGATGGCGGCGGCTACAGGAAGCTGCTCGATTTCCTTAAAGTCCACCCGGCGATGAAAGAGACGGACGCCGTCAGGAACGAGCGCTTCGTTGCGCTGCGCTACGCCGAGCTGACGCCCGGACCCGCCAATATCGAGGCGATCGGCAAGATCGCCAGGGCCATGCATCCGGAAGCGTTTTGAGACCACACCGCAAGCCCTTCGTCCTGGCGATGGCGCTGGGCGCGATCCTGCTGGTCGCGCTCGCGCTGCTTTCGATCGCCTATGGCTCGACGCTGATACCCTTGCGCGAGGTCGTCGGCGCGCTGGCGCATGCGGCGGGGCTCGACAGCCAGAGCCCATCCGGCCCGGTCGGCAGCATCGTCGTGGACTTGAGGCTGCCGCGCACGCTGCTGGCGATCGCCGTCGGCGCTGGTCTCGGCGTTGTCGGCGCGCTGTTGCAGACCGTCACCAGGAACGACCTCGCCGACCCGTTCCTGTTCGGCCTGTCCTCGGGCGCGGCCGCGGGCGCCGTTTCGGTCATCACCGTGTTTGGCGACAGTTTCGGCATCTGGACGCTCCCGCTCGCCGCCTTCACAGGCGGCATGCTGGCAGCGGCGATCGTGCTCCTGCTCGTTCCGCGGGTGAGGGGGCAGGGACCGGAGCGGCTGATCCTTGCCGGCCTCGCGGTCTCCTTCCTGTTCACCGCGCTGACCAACTATCTCGTCTTCGCCGGCGACCAGCGCGCCGCGCATTCGGTACTGTTCTGGACCATGGGCGGGCTCGGTCTTGCGCGATGGGACAATATCGGCCTGGCGGCGCTGGGTGCCGGCATCATCCTTGCCTACGGCCTGTGGAACCACCGCCGTTTCGATGCCTTCCTCGCCGGCGAAAGCGCCGCGGAGAGCCTCGGCGTGCCGGTGGCAAGGATGCGTCGAACGACATTCCTCGTCGCTGCCCTGGCGACCGCCATTCTCGTCGCCGTGGCCGGCGTCATCGGCTTCGTCGGCCTGATGATCCCGCATCTCGGCCGGCCGCTGGCCGGTCCGCTGCACCGGCCCCTGATAGTGACCTGCGCGCTGTTCGGCGCGATCCTGCTTCTGGCCAGCGATCTGCTTGCCCGCACGCTTTTGCCGCCGCAGGAACTGCCGATCGGTATCATCACCAGCTCGCTCGGCGCCTTCTTCGTCGTCACCATGTTGATGCGACGTCGGCCATGACCTCCCGGTCTTCGGGCACAGTTGCGCAGGCGCCACTGGTCGTTCAGTTCCGTCGGCCCAACATCTCCCTGCGGATCCATCGGCCGATCTCGCGCGGAACGTTGCGCAGCGGCGTGCCTGGACGCGAGCGTTTGCCTGGCGCCGCTGCGATTGAGATCGGCAGCGAGAAGGCGGCGTTGAGCGACTGCCGGCGGCCAAGCCGTTCCCAATGGATCAGCCCGCGCATGATGCGATCCCATGCAAGCACGGTGGCCACGGCGGTCGAAAGCTCACCGTCCTGCGAGGGCTCGTGTCGCCTGGCGAATTCGGCATGAGCCTCGGCCAGGTAGATGCCGAAGTCGAATTTTTCGGGATCGGGGTCGTAGTCGTCGGTGAGCGCGTAGCGCACCTGCTTGGCGATGAACGAGGCGATGTCGGGATAGTTCTCGTGGTGGATGTGCACGCAATGCGGCGGCTCCAGCTGGCGAAGCCGTTGGCGGCCGGTCAACACCTTGGGCAGGCGATGATGCCCGGGCTGCCACGCCACGGTTCCTCTGCGAAACAAGCGCACCTGGTGGTCGGGATAAAAGCCGGACCCCCGCATGACATGGCCGGCGATGGAATTGAAGCGCGGAATGGCGAAGGCGTCGGCATTCGCCCCGTGCTCGCGGATCAGCTGCTGAAGCGCCTCATGCGCGTCTGCCGCGAGGTATTCGTCGGAATCGAGCACCAGGATCCATTCATGACTGGCCTCGGCCAGGTACTGATTGCGGATCGGATCGACGGCATCGACGACCGCCGTGAACATCACCCGGCAGCCGGCGGCGTTGGCGATCTCGACAGTCTTGTCTCGGCTTTGCATGTCGACGACGATACGCTCGGCCGCCCATCGCGTGCCATCCAGGAGCCGCGGCAAGGTGGCTTCCGAATCCCGCGTATGGACGATCAGCGATATTGCGTGTTCCCGCGTCACCCGTTCTCGTCTCCATCGATTGCGTAGCGGCCCCGCCAGCGCTCCAAGAATAGGCGTCGCGATGCCTGATGGCGATCGGGCCGCCGGTCGGAAAAGGATTCCAGATGCAGGGAATCCCAGCCTTGCGCGCAGGCTATGCGGACGCCCAGCTGCCGTGCCCGCAGGCATAGGTCGGCATCTTCATAGCCGAAGGGAAACACCTCGTCGAAGCCGCCAAGCGCCGTGAAGACGGCATGGTCGATCACCATGGCGGCGCCCGTGACCGCCTGGGGAAAGCTCGTCACCCGGGTGACGATGGCGCTAGGCTTGCCATGGTCCTGATGATAGGGCCCGCGCTCGCCACCATCGAACCTCACGCCGCAGTGCTGGATCGTGTCGTCGGGCAGTACGAGTCTGGCGCCGACTATCCCGGCCTCATGATCGCGCATGACGTCGAGCATCTCCAGCAGCGCCTCGGGATGGAGAAAGACGTCGTTGTTGAGGAAGAGATAACGCGCGGCGGGTATTTCGCGGGCCCCGCGGTTGCAGGCGACCGAGAAGGGATGCCGGTTGTCGAAACGCACGATCCGCGCATCGGCGACGCCGAGCTCGACGGGGCGGTACGGTATGAGGGTGCCGTTGTCCATGACGACAATCGCCGAGCTGGGAAGCTCTGCCCGCGCCAAGGCACGTTCAAGCATTATCAGGCAGGTGCGCAGCAGCGCGGGCTGGCCGTAGGAGGAGATGACCGCGGTCAGTTCCATGAAAGGGCGTTCCGCAAGCCGGCCTGCATGGCGTCACGCAGTTTCCTGCGCTGCGCTGCCATGCGATAGCGGCCGGCCATCGCCGCGCCTTTCTCGCGCAGCATGGCGCGGGCGCCGCGGGCATGTTCGGCGCTGAGTTCGGCCAGCGCCTCCGGCAGATCGACCGGAGCAACGACCCGCGCGTTTTCGCCGTCCTTGAGGTATTCCATGCCGCCGAGGACGGGAACCGAAACGACGGTGCAGCCCGCGGCCATGGCTTCCAGGGCCGGCAGTCCGAACCACTCACCCTCGGCCGTGGCCAGGAAGTAGCCGCTTCGTTTCAGGATGGCGGCGCAGGAGATCTCGTCGCTGTCGCCGATCGGTGCGTAGTGGAGATGCCGCACGCGCGCCATCGCGGCCTGGGCTGTCGCCGCCCCGCGGCGCGGCATGTAGGCGACCGTGCGCTCGTCCTTCGGCGTGCCGTCATGGAAGAAGACGTCGGAGATCGAGATGCCGACATCTGTCGGCTCGCGTCCGGCGATGGCGTTTACATAATGCGCGGCCTGCTCCCAGCAGGTCAGCAGGACCACATCCTTGTCCCGCAGCACGGGGTCGATCAGGGGATCCGTCCCTTGGCAGTGGAACATCAGCCGGGCGCCCGTGGCCTTGAGCACTGGATAGTCGTGCGGCAGCGAGAAGATCAGCGTGTCGTCCCTGCCGACCCTGGCGATGGTCTCTTCCCGGCTGACCACCGGCCGGTCCGACCCGAACCAGCGAGGCGCCATGCCGCCGGGTGTCGCCACCGCGATTGGAGCGCCCAATTCACCAAGCAGTCGCGCGAACTGGAAGCCGACCTTTATGCCGCCGTAGATCCCTATGCCGGGCAGGACGTAGTAATTCATCCGGTTGCCAGGAAGGTGACGGCGCGCCGCCCGTGCCGGAGCGCATCCTTGACCGCACGACGACCGTGCAGAAGCGAGCGCAGGGCTGTCAGCGCGATGGCGAAAGTCCGGCCGTAATACAGGCGGGCAAACTGAATCCGCGCCGTGCTGAGCATCTGCGCGCGCAGGACGGGAGCGACGTCGGCGCCGTGCCGACCGAAATGCGGCAGAACCTGGTCGAGCCTGACGATCTCGAGTCCCCGCTTGACCATTTCGACCCCGATCGCGACGTCCTCCATATAGCAGAAATAGCGCTCGTCGAAGCCGCCGAGCCGCGCGAAGCTGCTGCGGCTTGTAAAAAGGGCGGCGGCAAGCGGCCAACTCCAACTGTCGCAGTCATAACCCGGCAACTGCTTCAGCCGCTCGGCAAGCCGGGCCTTGCCGTGACTGTGCAGCATGTCGGCAATGAGTTTGATCCGCGAATAACCGGGCTGCCGGCCTGCCGTTCGTTCCCCATGCCAGTCGACATAATCAGGCACCGCTATCGCTCCGGGTTTTGCCCGAAGAACCGCCAATGCCGCTTCCGCCGCCGCAAGCGTCATCACGCAATCCGGGTTGAGAAAACAGAGTTGGTCAGCCCGCGCCGCCTTGGCCCCGCGATTGGCCGCTGCCGCGAAGCCCTCATTGCGCGTATTGCGCAGGATCGTGACGCCCGGCCGCGCGATCTTCTCAAGCGTGTGGTCCATCGAGCCGTTGTCGACGACGATGATCTCGCTTGGCAGGTGCGCCGAGAGGTCGGCAAGCTTGTCCAGACAATAGCCGATCAACTTGCTCGAATTATGTGTGACGATAACGAAGGCCAGCGCGGCTGGCTTGTCGCCATCAGGCGCGGCTGGGATACGGGCTTCGCCGGCCAGCGTGTGCATTGCCGCGACCGCCTCGATGTCGGGGCCGTTGCAGAAATTGCTGAAATGAGCAATCAGCGCGCCCTCTCGCGGAAAGCCGTCATCCCAGTGGCGGCAGTGGTTCCATTGCCAGGGAAGCTCGCGCCGCCGCTCAGGGGCCAGCGTGTTCGTCCAGATCTGGAAATAGTCCTGGTCGGCCACCATTTGCCCGCCGATCGCATGGTCGGGCGGAAGCAGCCGAAGGCGTGCGCTCGTCCAGTCGAGGAAGCGCCGCAACTCGTCGGCGCGCGCAATCACCACGCCGCTGTTGAAATAGCGGAAATCCTCTTCGCCTGGTGCTGCCAGGGAGCCGTCGACGAACGCCAGGGTGTAATTGCGGTAATGCGCAAGGAAATCGCGTCGGCCCATGGCCGACCCGGCGATGCCGGTCTGCTCGACCATCGCCATGCCGCGATCGCCGAGGGCGTCCGCGACGTCCTGCGCCGTAAGCCGGCGCAAGAGCACGGCATCGGCATCGACCTGCAGCACGATCTCCGCGCCTGACCGTTCGAGGCACCATGCCAGCGCCTCGAATTTGGCGAGAAAGCCGCCGGCCCGGCTGGATTGGCCGGTTGTGTCGACCAGATTGAGATGAAGGCGCGGCGAGCACGGAAGCAAGGCGGACGAGCCTGGATCCGTCGTCACATAGATTTCGAAATCGCTGTGGCGAAGGAATGATTGCAACGCCTCGTGAGCCGCCAGCGCGTAGCCTGGTTTGCCCGACGCAAGCGTGCATATGACGACCTTCCGGTGTCCGGCCACCTTCTCCAACGGTCAGATCACACGCGTCGACATAGGCGATCCGCGCCAGCTTCGCGGCTTCGCCTGCATATATTGGTGCATTGAGTTCAGGCCCCCGAACGCCTGGTGGATGACGGCAGTCTGGCCTGATCCCCGAGCCGCCGTCAACAGGGGTTGGATTGAGGGTGAATTGGTTTCCGGGAAAGCCGAGGCGCGATATTTTGCCGGTTGCATCGGCAACGTCTTCACTGGCCGCTAACCATGAATGCATCGAATGCCTGATATGTCGATTTGCCGGCTTCTGGCGCAAAGCATCCACTTGAATAGTAAGCACGCTTATTATATGTATCGCTCATGGTTTCAGATGGTATCGATAGACTGGGATTTTTGATCCACGACGTGCAGCGCCTGATGCGCAAGCGTTTCGAGGCGCGCGCCAGTGGATTGGGTCTTTCATCGGCGCAATGGCGGCTGCTCGTCCGCGTCGCCAAGGAGGCCGGCGTCGCCCAGGCGCGGCTTGCCGAGCTCCTCGAAATCGAGCCGATCAGCGTCTCGCGCCTTGTCGACCGCATGGAGGAGGGCGGCTGGATCGAGCGCCGCCAGGACGCGACCGACCGGCGCGTGCGCATGATCTTCCCGACCGAGAAGGCGAACGCGGCCTACGCCGACGTCAAGAGCCTTGCCGGCGAGGTCTATGAGGAATCGCTGACCGGCGTGTCGGCGGAAGAACGCCGCGTCCTGATCCGCGTGCTGGACACCATCGTGCAGAATTTGACGGACGCCGAGACGTCGTCCCTGGAAAAGATAAAGAGTGCGGAAGGCGCAGCAGCATGAACGCGGCAGCCAAGGTAGAAGACGACAACGTCACCAAGCTTGCGCCGGCGCAGCCGGTTGCCGAAGCGCCGGCCCAGCCGGTCGCCGCGCCGGTGGCGATGGCTCCCGAGCCGCAGCGGGCCGCGCCGAAGAAGAAGCGCCGCCTCGGCCGTTTCCTGTTGATGGTCGCGTTGCCGCTCGCTCTGCTCGCCGGCGGCGCGTATGTCTGGGTGACGGGCGGACGCTATCAGGAAACCGAGAACGCCAATCTGCAGCAGGCCAGGATTTCGGTCGCTTCCGACACGGCCGGCCGTATCGTCCAGGTCGGCATCGCCGACAACCAATTGGTCAAGCAGGGCGATCTTCTCTTCGTCATCGATCCCGAGCCCTACAGGATCGCGCTCGCCCAGGCCGATGCGGCGGTCGCCGCCGCGCGCCTCAATGTCGAGCAGTTGCGCGCCGCCTACAGCCAGGCGACGGCGCAGGAAAAGTCCGCCTCCAGCGAGGTCGACTATGCGCAGTCGCAATATGGCCGCGCCGCCGATCTCGCGCAGAAGGGCATCAATGCCAAGTCCTCGCTCGACCAGGCCCGCAACGACCTCGACAAGGCCAAGCAGCAACTGGCCGTCGCGGAGCAGGGCATCGTCAGCGCCAAGGCCGCGCTCGGCGGCAATCCGGACATCGAGACCGACAAGCATCCGACCGTGATGGCGGCGCTCGCCGCGCGCGACAAGGCCGCTTACGACCTGGCGCAGACCACCGTGAGGGCGCCGGCCGAAGGCGTCATCTATCAGGCCGCCTCCTTCAAGGTCGGCCAGTATGTTTCCGTCGGCACGCCGCTCTTCGCGCTGGTCGAGACAGGCGACACCTGGATCGACGCCAACTTCAAGGAGACCCAGCTCACCAACATGAAGCCGGGCCAGAAGGCCGAGATCGTCGTCGACACCTATCCGGGCCGCACCTTCGAGGCGACGGTCAAGGCGATCGGCGCCGGCACCGGCGCGGAGTTCTCGCTGCTGCCGGCGCAAAACGCCACCGGCAATTGGGTCAAGGTCACGCAGCGCATTCCCGTGCGCCTGGAACTGACCGATCCCGATGCCAAGATGGCGCTGCGCACCGGCATGAGCGCCACCGTCACCGTCGACACCGGCGTGGCGCGCGGCCTGCCGTCGATCTTCGGCAACGCCACGGCAGGGGAGCACGCGCAGTAACGACAGCGAAGCCGGCCGCGATCCGGCGGGCATCGAGGGGATTGGTCCGATGGGAGGAGTGGCGAGGATCAGCAAGGCAAGCCGCATGGCGGCTCGTTCGAAAGCTGGGACCTCGGCGCGGACCCGTTGGTCCTCAGGTTTCCGGGCGGCAGGCATCCGCTCCAACAGAGACTTTCGGTCGATGTAACCCCCACATCGATAGTCGCGTCCCACCGCGATGAAGGTCTCTCAACGGAAGGCTTTGCCGCCCGGAAACCTAGTCTACACGTTTTTGTTACCTGCTGGAAGTTCAGCATCATGAGCACGCCCGAAGCCTTCAAGGAAGTGCCGCATCGCGGACTGATCACGGTCGCGCTGATGCTAGCGACGATCATGCAGGCGCTCGATACCACGATCGCCAATGTCGCGTTGCCGACCATGACCGGCGACCTTGGCGCGTCGCCCGACAACATCAACTGGGTGCTGACCTCCTATATCGTGGCCGCGGCGATCATGACGCCGGTCACCGGCTGGCTCGCCGACCGGCTCGGCCGCAAGGAACTGTTCCTTGGCTCCGTCGTCGGTTTCACGATCTTCTCGATGCTCTGCGGCCTTGCGTGGAGCCTGGAGACGATGGTGCTGTTCCGCCTATTGCAAGGCGTGTTCGGCGCCGCAATCGTGCCGCTGTCGCAAACCTTCCTGCTCGACATCAACCCGAAGGAACGCCACGGCCAGGCGATGGCGATCTGGGGCGCCGGCATCATGCTTGGGCCGATCTTGGGGCCGACGCTCGGCGGCTGGCTGACGGAAAACTTCAACTGGCGCTGGGTGTTCTTCATCAACCTGCCGGTCGGCATCCTCGCCTTCCTCGGCATGGCCGCCTATCTGCCCGTCGTCGCCAAGCGCGTGCGGAGCTTCGACTTCTTCGGCTTCGCTATGATCTCGCTCGGCGTCGGCGCGCTGCAGCTCATGCTCGATCGCGGCGGCGAGATAGACTGGTTCAACTCGGCCGAGATCTGGATCGAGCTCGCTTTGTCGCTCACCGGCTTCTGGGTGTTCATCATCCACACGGTGACATCAGAGCATCCTTTCATCGATCCCAAGATCTTCCTCGACCGCAATTTCGTGACCGGGCTGGGCTTCATCTTCATCATGGGCGTGCTGATCCTGGCGTCGATGTCGCTGTTGCCGCCGATGCTGGCCAACATCTTCGGCTATCCGACCGTGACCATAGGCGTCGTGCTGGGGCCGCGCGGCATCGGCACGATGATTTCGATGCTGGTCGTCGGCCGCATCATGCACAGGATCGACGCGAGGATCCTCGTCGCCATCGGCTTCCTGCTCACCGCGCAGTCGCTCTACACGATGGCGAGTTTTACGCCGCAGATGGACAATTGGCTGATCATCTCCTCCGGGGTTATCCAGGGCCTTGGCATGGGCATGGTGTTCGTGCCGCTGTCGACGGTCGCCTTCGCCACGCTCGACGCGCGCTACCGCACCGACGCCACCTCGCTGTTCAGCCTGGTGCGCAATCTGGGCTCGTCCATCGGCGTGTCGGTGGTCGCGGCGCTGATGGTGCGCAACACGCAGATCAACCACACCGAGCTTTCGGCCTTCATCAACCCGTACAATCCCAATCTCTGGGCGGCCTCGCCGGCGGCGGCCAGCGGCGATCCGGCCGCGCTTTCGCAGGTCAACTTGGCCGTCAACGCCCAGGCGATGATGATCTCCTACATCAACGACTTCAAACTCCTCATGGTGATGACGCTGGCCGCGATCCCGTTCGTGATATTGCTGCGCAAGCCGAAGGCGGCGCCGGCGGGTGGGGCGCCCGCAGCCCATATGGACTAGGACCGCCACGCCGGTTGGTCCTAGATCACAGCCGGGACAGACTGCATCGTTCCGGTATTGAGCGCTTGGATGAACGTGATGCAGAACCCGTCATTTCCTGTATTCGATCTCGGAAGGTTCGAGGCTGCGAGCCCCGCGGAAAAGAAGGCGCTCGGCCGCGAGGTCGACCATATCTGCCGCAGCACCGGCTTCCTGGCGGTCACGAACCACGGCGTTCCGCAGGCCGTGATCGACGCCGCCTGGTCGAAGGCGAAGGCCTTCTTCGACCTGCCGCCCGAGGAAAAGCAGCGCTCGAAGGCGCCCTACAAGGGTTATCCCTATGGATATCTCGGCCCGGAGCTCGAGGCGCTGGCGAAATCCCGTAACGTCGACACGCCACCGGACTTGAAAGAGAGCTTCAACGGCGGGCCTCTGCGTGTGCCGCCGGGCGTCAAGGACCCGGAGGCGCTGGCCTTCTGCTATGCCGAGACGATCTGGCCGGCCGAGCCCGTGGGCTTCGTCGATGGCTGGAAGACCTATTACGCGGCTCTCGAGGATCTGGCGTTGCGCATCATGCGGGTCTTCGCCACCGCGCTTGGCCTGCCGGAAACCTATTTCGACGCTTTCCTCGATGCGCCGATCAGCGCGCTGAGGGCGCTGAACTATCCCGAGCAGCATGTCGCGCCGAAACCAGGGCAGATCCGCGCCGGCGCCCATACCGACTATGGCAGCCTGACGATCCTGCTGCCGCAGCCAGGGTCGCGCGGACTTCAGATCGTCACGCCGGACGGCGAATGGGCGGAGGTGCCGCCGATCCCCGGCGCCTTTGTCATCAACATCGGCGACCTGATGGCGCGTTGGACCAATGACCGTTGGGTGTCGACCGTGCATCGCGTCGTCAACCCGCCGTTGGAGGAGGGCGGCAAGGATCGCCGGCAGTCCATGGCCTTCTTCCATCAGCCGAACTGGGACGCGGAGATCACGGTTCTGGGCGCATGCCTGGCCGAGGGTGAGACGCCGAAATACGGGCCGGTGCGCTCCGGGCCCTACCTGATGGGCAAGTTCAAGGCGACGACAAAATAGGGGGCCGCCGGCTATCGGCCCAGCACGAGCGCCCAGTAGCGCAAGGCGGGATCGCGGCCGTCGCGCACATAGGCCAGCCCGAAGCGGCTGAAGTCGGGGTCGAGCATGTTGCGGCGATGGCCGGCCGAATGCATCCAGATGTCGAACAATTTCTCAAGGTCGAAGCGGCCCTCGGCGATGTTTTCGGCCGCCGCGCCCCGTACGCCATTGTCCTTCATGCGCGAGGCGAAATCCTTGCCCCAGCCGGTCGTGTGGCTCATGCGCTCGCGCGACGCCATGTAGCCGGCCTGCTGCAGCGCCGCCTGTTCGAGCTGGGCGTCCGGCGTCAGCACCGGCAGTCCGGCGGAGGCGCGAATGCCGGCCAGCGTCGCTGTGGCGGACGAAGAGGCGCCGGCGCCTTCGCCGGTCGGGACCGTGACGGTACTGCAGGCGGCGATGCCGGCAAGCGCTGCAAGGCCGGCGGCCTTGAGCAGAAAACGGCGGTTCAGGTCGGCTGTGATCGAGATGCTCATCCGGCCTCTGATACCGGCGATCGTGGCTTTTGCCGGGCAGGGCGGTGAAAATCGCCAGGACGGCGCAGCGATTCGACGACAGGAGGTCCGCCATGCTCCACCACATTTCCCTCGGCGTTTCGAACATCGAGCGCGCGGCCGCCTTCTATGACGCGGCGTTGGCGCCGCTCGGCTATGTTCGCGTCTGGGACGATCTCAAGCCCGGCGAGGCCGATCAGGCTGTCGGCTACGGCCCGCCCGGCGGCGGCGACAAGCTGGCGATCAAGTTCCGCCCGAAGGGTCAGCGTCCGCCCGGGCCGGGGTTCCACCTGGCGTTTGCCGCTCCGGATCGGCGGAGCATCGCGCGGTTCCACGCGGCCGCGCTCGCCCATGGCGGCAAGGACAATGGCGGCCCAGGCCCGCGTCCCGACTACGGCCCGCACTATTACGCGGCCTTTGTCATCGACCCGGGCGGGCATCGCCTCGAGGCGGTGTTCAACGCGCCCGAATAGGCAGAACGAGCTTCGCCGCGATGAAAATCGCGTGAAGCGACGACTTTTCCCGGAAGATCGATTATGATGCGATCGTTCTTGAAGTGGCAGCCACGGGCGGCCACCCACAGGCGGTGACCGACCCGCGTTGATCTGGCGCATGATTGCTTGGCGAGAACCTCCCGGTTTTCGGGCTCATGCACTGACAAACGGAGGACGGTTATGGCCGGTTTTCATGTCATGGCGGATGCGTACGGGATGCATGTGCAGCCCACGGTGCGCCACGTTTCCACCTCGGACCTCTGGGACGCGCTGAAGCTCGGCGCCGAGGATTTCTGGGCCAAGCCCTCGCACTACGTGTTCCTGTGCCTGGTCTACCCGATCGTCGGCCTGATCCTGACGCAATGGACCTCGGGCTCGAACGCCATCCAACTCGTCTATCCGCTGATGTCCGGTTTCGCGCTGATCGGCCCGTTCGCGGCCATCGGCCTCTATGAGATCAGCCGCCGGCGGGAGCTCGGCATGAACACCCATTGGCGGCATGCGCTCGATGTCCGCCATTCGCCTGCGCTGCCGTCGATCGCGGTCATCGGCATCCTGCTCTTCGCGCTGTTCCTGTTGTGGCTGTTCACCGCGCAGTCGCTCTACACCAGCCTGTTCGGCGCCGGGCCGCCCGCTTCGGTGGGCGCTTTCGTGCGCGACGTGCTGACGACCGGGAAGGGCTGGACGCTGATCCTCGTCGGCAACGCTGTCGGCCTCGTTTTCGCAATTGTCGTCTTGGCCACCACGGTCGTCGCCTTCCCGCTGCTGCTCGACCGCGACGTCGGCGCCGTCTCGGCGATCGAAACCTCGGCCCGCGCGGTGATGGCCAACCCGCTGACAATGGCGCTTTGGGGCCTGACCGTCGCCGTGTTGCTGGTGGTCGGCTCGATCCCGCTGTTTGCCGGGCTCGCCGTGGTCATGCCGATCCTTGGCCATGCGACCTGGCATCTCTATCGCAAGGTGGTCGAGCCGGAGCAGATCCGGCCGGTCCGCCGGCCGATGTAGACGGCTGCGTTCTTGGGGTGACGGCTATCTTTGCGCTTCGGTCGCCATCCTCAGGGCCAGCGCCGTCAACACCGTGCCCATCATCCAGCGCTGGACGACCAGCCAGAACGGCCGTCCGGCGAGGAAATTCGCGATGGAGCCGGCCGTCACCGCGATGATGGCGTTGACGGTGAGGCTGATCGAAATCTGCGTCACGCCGAGCACCAGCAACTGCGACAGAACATGGCCCTTGGCCGGATTGATGAACTGCGGCAGCAGCGACAGATAGAGCACCGCCACCTTCGGATTGAGTAGGTTGGTCATCAGCCCCATGATGAAAAGCTTGCGCGGCCTATCCCTGGGGAGTTCGCGGACCTGGAAGGGCGAGCGTCCGCCGGGCTTCAGCGCCTGCCAGGCGAGCCACAACAGATAGAGCGCGCCGGCAAAGCGCAGCGCGTCGTAGGCGTAAGGCACGGCGAAGATCAGCGCGGTGATGCCGAAGGCTGCAGACACGACATAGAACAGGAACCCCAGCGCCACGCCGCCGAGCGAGATCAGCCCGGCTTTCGGCCCTTGCGATAGCGAGCGCGAGATCAGGTAGATCATGTTCGGGCCCGGCGTCAGCACCATGCCGAGGCAGATCAGCGCAAAGGTCAGATGATTGGCGGCGTCGGGCATTGATGGCTCCAGCAAAGCGCGGCGGCAGATGTGCGCGGCTTCGCGGGAGGGCGCAAGGGCTTGCGGTTAGCACCTGTTGCGCCAGCGCAAGGCGTGTTGAGATTCAGGTAAGGCCGACCTCACCTGAAATATCGGCATGCCTTACCCGACCACCCGCAGGTTCGACAACTCGTTCGCAATCTCCTTGAAATTGTCCGACAGCGTTGCGCCGGTCGCGTTCCAGAACAGCTTGGCCGGCTTGCTGGGATCGGTCGGATCCTTGCGGAAGCGGGAATCGGAAGAGCAGGCTTTCAGCGCGGCCATCGCCTTCTGGTCGCTCGAACTGGTCGACGACATGTCGAGCGCCACCGTCATCACCATGACATTGGCCGCCTTGGCGTTGTCGCACAGCTTCGCCATCTGCTCGTTCATCGCCGCGGTGTAGTTGCTCGACGAATAGTTGAACTGGCCGATGGCGCTCGACGTGCCGCCGAACAGGCGGGTGACCGAGGTGCCGTTATAGCCGACGCCGGTATAGCCATAGGCGGCATAGGTCGACTTGTTGCCGGCCGGGTCGGGATTGACCGTCGAATAGGTGTTTTCGCCGTCGGTGAGCACGATGACGACCTTGTCGTTGCCGCGCTCCGTCTCCGGCCGTCCCTCGGTGAAGGGCGCAGCACTCGACACGGTGCGCCAGCCCCAGGCCATGCCTTCGGGCACATTGGTGTTGCCGTTGGGCTGCATCAGGTCGATCGCCGCTTTGATGGCCGCAAGCCCATCCGTCTGCGTGACATCGGTGAGCGGCGTGATCGGTGTGGTGGTGCAGCTGTAATTCGGACCGGCGCCGGTGCTCAGCGTCGGGGCATCGATCGGCCGCGGCATGAAGTATTTGGCCATGTTCGACTGCCTGGTCTTGCCGGTGGTGCTTGACGGATCGTCGTTCCACCAACTGTTGGCGGCGCCGTAGGTGATCGGGTTCGGCTCGTCTGGATCCTGCGTCACCTTCCAGCGGTTGCCGGGCTCATCGGGCGCGAACATCGGCACGAACATGGTCGCCGGGTCGCCGACGCCGATGCCGGTGTTGTTGGGGCCACCCGAGGCCGGCGTGTCGTCGATATTGTATGGATAGGGTCGTACTTCCACGCAGCCCTGCCAGCTGGCGAACGGCCCGTAGGTATCGGTGTAGTCGTACTCGTTGTGGCTGCGCTTGCAGGTGTTGTCGGAGCGGTATTGGTCGCACACGACACGCTTGCTGCCGACGATGCGCTCGTGGCTGGTCACCACCTGCATGTCGCGATAGAGCGAAAAGCGGCTGAGCACCTGGTCTTGCGTGTCACCCCAACCGGCGCCCTTCTTGTACCAGATGCCGTTGACCTTCTGGGCGTATCTGTCGGGTGCGTTCAGCGTCGACCAGTCGAAATTCTCATTGGCGACCGGTGACAGCCCATAGACGTCCATCCAGGGGGCGTTGTCGTTGTCCGGCCCCACATTGACCGAGGCCGCGAACGGCACCAGGCTGAATTGGACTGGCTTGTCGATCTGCTTGATCTGCGCCGCCTGCTGCGCCAGCGTGTCGACAAGCTGCTTGGCGGCCTGCTTGAGCAGGTCGATGCGCTTCTGGCCCGAGCCGGTGCCGGGGGTCGTCATCGAGCCCGAATTGTCGAGCACCATCGCCACTTCCAGCGTGTTCTTCAGCCGGACCTGGGAGTCCATATCGAGGTTGATCGACTTGTTCGCATCGATTGTGGATGCGCCGACGAGCAGCGAGGAGGACGGATAGAAGTAAGGGTGATAGTTCAGCGTCGCGCTCATCTTAAGCAGGCCGCCGCCGGCCTGGCTGGTGGGCAGCGTGATGTTGAGCGAGATGTTGGCGGGGTCGATATTGTTGAGGTTGGCGTTGAAGAAGTCGGCCGCGTAGGCTCTGATCTGATCGTCCGTGGCGCCTTCGGCAAGCCGCCGCGCCGCGGCGAAATTGGCGGCATCGAGCGCATTCAGCACCATCTGCTTCTGGCGGTTGAGCTCGCTGAAGTCGACCGCCATCGCCACCGCGCCCATCAGCGGCACCATGGCGATTGCTGTCATAAGCGCATAATTGCCGCGGCGGTCGCGGCAGAATTGATGCCAGAATTTGCGCATTGTAGTTGAAGCGGCCCCCCGCCGGCGGATTCTCTGTCGGGCCACACTTCCACAAAACGCTGAAGGACCGGTTTGGCAAACCGCTCGATTGCTTAACGGCGGCTTCACCAACCGCTAACCAAATCAATTCCATGGCATGGCCACGATGAAAAACGCCCGCCTTGCGGGCGGGCGTCGTCGATCGTTTGTCCGAGCAGATCAGCTGACGATGCGCAGGTTCGACAATTCGTTGCCGATCGCCTTGAAGTCATCGGACAGCGTGGCGCCGGTCGAGTTCCAGAACAGCTTCGCCGGCTTGCTCGGATCGGTCGGATCCTTGCGGAAGCGCGAGTCCGACGAGCAGGCCTTAAGAGCAGCCATGGCTTTCTTTTCGTCGGTCTTGGTGTCGACCAGATCGAGCGAGACAGTCATCACTATGACCCCGGCAGCTTTGGCGTTGGCGCACAGGGTCTGCATGTTCTCGTCGAGCGCTGCGGTATAGTTGCTGTCGGTATAGGTGGTCTTCGGAACGGCACTGCTGGTGTTCATGAACAGGCGCGTAACGCTGCCTGAGCCGGGGTAAGTCAGCCCGGTATATCCGTAAGCTGCGTATGTGGACCGGTTGTTGGCATAGCCGGAATCGCTGATGGCGCTATAGGTATTGGCGCCGTCGGTCAGGACGATAACGACTTTATCGTTGCCCTTTTCTGTATTCGGTCGTCCCTCGGTGAAGGGCTCATTGCTGGACACGGTTCGCCAGCCCCAGGCTAGACCTTCCGGCACATTAGTGTTGCCGGTCGGCGCCATGTCGTCGATGGCGTCGTCCAGCTCCTGCTTTTCAGCCGCCGCCGTGACGTCTTTAAGCGGAGTGATCGGACTGGTGGTGCAGGCCGCATTCGGACCGTCGCCGGCACTCGCCGAAGCCGACCCGTAGGGCTTTACCAGAAAGTATTTGCGCATGTCGGACTGGCGCTGCGACGCCGTCGGGTTGGGCGAGTACGGCCAGTCGGCCCACCAGTTGTTGCTGTAACCATAGCTGGCGCTACTGACGTCATTGACGCCGTCGCGATTGAAGTCGCGCCACAATGTGCCGGCCTCGTCGGATGCGAACATCGGCACGAAAAGCGTAGCGGGATTGGATGTCGTAGGCGTGGTGTCGTCATCGTTGTATGGATAGGGCCTGGCCTCGACGCATCCCTGCCAACTCGCATAGCGGCTCGTGGTGTAGACGTATGTCGGGGACGGAGTGACCCAATGGCCTTTGCTGCAGGTGCCGTCCTTCTTGGTGACGTCGCAGACATACTGCTTCGGAGGCTGCACTGTTTCGCGGTCGGACTCGACGGTCATGTCGGAATAGAGGCTGAAACGGGTGATGGCCTGACCCTTGGTGTCTCCCCAGCCATCACCGCGTTTGTACCATATGCCGCCGGCCTTCTCGACATACTTGTTGGGATCGTTGGCGGCGTTCATCGTCGACCAGTCGAAATCCTCGTGGTGGATTGGCGAGACGCCATTTAGATCCATCCACGCATCCTGATCATGTGTCGGGCCAATATTGACGGAGGCGGAGAACGGAACCAGCGAAAACTGCACTGGTTTGCTGACCTGCTTCATCTGCTGAGCCTGCGCGGCCAGCGTGTCGACCAGTTGCTTGGCCGCGTTCTTCAGCAGATCGATACGTTTCTGGCCGGTCCCGGAGCCGAGGGTCGACATCGAACCGGAGTTGTCGAGCACCAGCGCAACTTCAAGCGTATCCTTTAACCGGATTTCGGACGTCGCGACGACGTTGATGTCGGTTTCGCCGGCAGTTTTACCGAGCAGCATGGCGGCTGCCGGCAGAAAGTAGGGGCGATATTTTAGCGTCGCCTGCATTTTCAGCGTGCCGCCGCCGGCGTTGTTATTGGGTAAGGTAACCGTCAAGGTCGTGTTTGCCGGGAGAACGTGTCTCAGATTGGCCTCGAAGAAATCCTTGGCGTAGGCTTTTACGGCGTCGTCGCTAACACCGGAGACGATCTGCTGCGCTGTCGCAATGCCAGCGGCGTCCAGCGCATTCAGCGTTTCCTGCTTTTGCCGCACCAGCTCGGTATAGTCTATCGCCAATGCCACGCCGCCCATCAGCGGTATCATCGTGATGGCCGTCATCAAGGCATAGTTGCCTCGTCTGTCACGTAAAAATTTGCGGATCAATGCCCTTAGCCCCCGCCAAGATCCTATAGTTTCTGGTTCAGCATGATCATAAATCGTTAAATTTTAGCCCTCCCGAAAGCAGCAAGATCGCCCGGCCCCCTTGACGGGGCATTAACCCTGTGCACCCGACAAACCGCCGAAGGTCGATGTCGGAAAGCGAGTGACAGGATGAAGCGCTTCGGTTATGCGGAGCCGACTGCCGCGGAGCCTTGGCTTTGCATCAAGACAAGACCAGGAGCGCGTCGCTGGAATCCGTTTCAGCGCTAGGCGCCTCAAGACCAAATCAGGGACACGGCATGGCGGATTCGCCTGACATCATCGCTGGGCTCGACGATCTGGCGGGGCGCTACGCCGCCATCCTGTGCGACGTATGGGGCGTCGTGCACAATGGCGAATGGCACTTTCCGCCTGCCGCCGCGGCACTTGCCCGGGCACGCGCGGCCAACGTGCCTGTCGTGCTCATCACCAATTCTCCGCGTCGCAGCGCCGACGTCGTCGCCCAGATGAAGGTCATCGGCGTCCCTGCCGATGCCTGCGACCGGGTCGTCACGTCCGGCGACGTCACCCGCGACCTGATCGCCGATGGTCCGAGGAAGATCTTCCATATCGGCCCCGACCGCGATTTCACGCTCTATGACGGGCTCGACGTCGATCTCGTCGAGGAATTCGAGGCCTCCGGCGTTGTCTGCACGGGCCTCTATGACGACGAGGTCGAGAAGCCAGCCGACTATGCCGAGCTGCTGCAGCGGCTGCGCGCCCGCAATCTGCCGTTCATTTGCGCCAATCCGGATATCCTGGTGGAGCGTGGCGAGCGCACCATCTGGTGCGCCGGCGCCTTGGCGCGCGACTATGCGCAGCTTGGCGGGCGTACGCTGATTGCCGGCAAGCCTTTCGCGCCGATCTACGATGTCGCCATGAAGGAGGTCGCCGGCCTTCTTGGCCGTGCCGTCGAGCGCTCAGAGGTTCTCGCCATCGGCGACGGCATGATGACCGATGTCAAGGGCGCGGCCGACAATGGCTTCGACGTGCTGTATGTGTCGGGCGGCATCCACGCTCGCGACTATGGCGATCCGCTCCGCCCCGATCCAGAAAGGCTGGCTGGCTTCCTTGAAAAGCACGGCTACCAGCCGGTCGCCGTCATTCCGCGTCTGCAATAGGTGGTCTGGCCATGACGGGCGCCTCGACATGATGCAAGCCTTCGAACGTCTTTCGGCGGTCTCGCCGCTGCCCGCGCATCTGCGCGGCGGCGTCGTGGCGATCGGCAATTTCGACGGTGTCCATCGCGGTCACCAGTCCGTCCTGGAGCGTGCGCTGGCCGAAGCTCGCCGCAATGGCGCGCCCGCTTTGGTGCTCACTTTCGAGCCGCATCCGCGCAAGGTCTTCCGGCCGGAGGTGCCGCTCTTCGTGCTGACGCCGCCGCCGATGAAGGCGCGGCTGCTCGCCGGACTTGGCTTTGTCGCTTTGGTCGAGCAGCCGTTCACGCGCGATTTTGCCTCGCTCTCGCCCGAGGCTTTCGTGACCGACGTGCTGGAGAAGAACCTCGGCATCCGCCACGCCGTCACCGGTTTCGACTTTCATTTCGGCAAGGACCGCCAGGGCGGCCCGGCCTTTCTGATGGCGGCCGGAGAACGGCACGGCTTCGGCGTGACGCTGGTCGACGCCTTTCGCGACGAGGGCGCGGAGGTGGTTTCGTCGAGCCGCATCCGGGGGCTGCTTGCCGAAGGTCACGTGGAGGAGGCCGCCGGCCTGCTCGGCTACCGTTTCACCGTCGAGGCCGAGGTGATCGGCGGCCAGCAGCTTGGCCGCACGCTCGGGTTCCCGACCGCCAACATGCGGCTTTCGCCGGAAGCGGCCTTGAAGGAAGGCATCTACGCCGTCCGCTTCCGTCGCGCCGACGGCACGCTTCACGATGGCGTCGCCAGCTTCGGCCGCCGCCCGACCGTCGACGACAATGGCGCGCCGCTGCTCGAGACATACGTCTTCGATTTTTCCGGCGATCTCTATGGCCAGACCTGCCAGGTGTCGTTCTTCGGCTTCCTGCGCCCGGAGCTCAAATTCGATGGCCTCGACGCGCTGGTGGCGCAGATGAAAAAGGACGAGGCCGAGGCGAGGGCGCTGCTGGCGGGCGTGCGCCCACTCTCGCAACTGGACGCCGGGATCGCGTTCTAGATCGTTTCACGGAAACGGTGAAACGCGGCGCAATTCCTGACGGGAGGTTACGGCAAAGCCGCCGGGCCTAATCGTGTCGAACTTTCCCGGCTGCAGGCGAGGACTATCGCTTCAGCGCCAGCCCGATGGCGATGAAGCTCCAGCCCTGGAACACCAGGTCGATCGCCAGGAAAATGCCCAGCACCCAGAGACTGTTCACCGGCCAGCCCATGGCGATCATCAGGCCAAGCAGAATGGTGATGATGCCGGCCGCGAGCAGCCATCCCCAGCCTTGCTGCGGCCGGTGATTGAAGGCCACCCAGGATCGCAGAAGGCCCGAAGCGACGAGCGCGATGGCCAATAGCAGTGTCAGCACCGCCGAGGCGAGCAACGGGTTGTCGAAGGCGAAAAAGCCGGCGACGGCGTAAAGCAGGCCGCTCAGCAGCCAGTAGAAGAAACGTCCCCAGGTCTTGACCCCGAAGGCGTGGATGATCTCGATGACCCCTGCCATCAGCATCAGCCAGCCGACGACATAGACCGAGGCGACGGTGGCGATGAACAGATTGCCGAAGGCGATGCCGCCGAAGATCAGCAACAGCACGCCGAGCGCCACGAACCATCCCCATTTGTCCCGCGTCTGGCCGATCGCGTCCTTGAGAGCGTCGCTTGGCAGAGTCATGGTTTCATCTCCCTCGAAATTCACCACCGGTCGTGCGGCGAAAGGAAGCTAGACCCAACCGCATTGTCCGTCCAGCAACACGGGCCGAACCCGCGGCCGGCCGGCTGTCCGTGACCGTAACGCGGTCATTGTCGCGATGGCCGGACTTCGTCCGCGAACGGCGCAAGCGTCGCCTCCAGCGTCTCCCGGCCGGCCTGCTCCCAGCTTCGCGCCACGAATTCCGCAGCCTTCGCTTCGTACGGAGCACGGGCCGCGGGCGAGGCGATCCACTCCCGCATGGCGTTTTCCCATCCTTCGACGTCGAGCGGATCGAGGCACAGTCCCGACGAGCCGACCACTTCGGCGATGGCTCCGCCCGTAGAGGCGATCAGCGCCTTTCCGTAAGCCAGCGCCTCGACGGGCGGCAGCCCATATCCTTCATACAGCGACGGATACACGCAAAACGCACTGTTGCGGTAAAGCAGGGACAACGTTGCGTCATCGACATTGTCGAGATGGACAAGGCTCTTGCCGTAGTCGGGATGGCTGTGAAGCTTCGCCAGGATACTATCGACCATCCAGCCGCTGCGACCGACGAAAACCAGCTTCATGCCACCACGCGCGATCGTTCCGTCCAGGACGAGGCGCCTCCAGACGTCCATCAGCAGCGAATGGTTCTTGCGCGGTTCGATGGTGGAAACGAACAGGATATAGCGATCCGTCTCGAGCCCGTCCGGCAGGCGGCCGTCCGCCTTCGATTTGCGGGCGCTGTCGCAGCCGAGAGGAACCTGTTTTAGCTCCGGCAGCCGGACGTCGAGCTTGGCGGCATAGTCCTCGACGTCAGTGGTGACGCGCCTCGACGTCAGGATGAAGCGGTCCGCCAGGCCGACCGCCAGATTCACATAGTCCGTGAATCTCTTGACGTCGTGCGGCTTGTACCATTCGGGAAACTGGATCGGAATGATGTCGTTCAAAAGCACGACCAGCTTTGCGCCGGCCAAGCGCGCCTCGCGCGAAATGACCTCGATATCGGTATGCGCCCAGTCGTTGTTCATCAACAGCAGATGGTCGCCGGGCGAAAGATTGTATTCGTTGCCGGCCACGGTCCTGAGCGGGACGATGCGGGCGCGTGAACCGTCCTCGCGAGCGACTTGCCGCCGCTCGTTTTCCTTCATCAGCCGGCTTTCGATCCGCTCGAGGAAACGAAGAAAAGGGCTGCCGGGATTGCGTCGGCCAAACGCGCCGATCTCGGTTATCAGGATACGGCGCGGTCTTATGATCGCCATCAGCAACCGCCGCGCCCAGTTCGGCCAGCGATCGTAAAAACGCATCTTGATGCGGGCCGGGTCCGGATAAAAGCTCATGTCGCACGAAATGTCGCCGGCGATGATTTCCGCCGCCATACCAGGCGAAACCTGTCTAAGGGCCCGCTCGATCGGGTCGAACACCGTGAATGCCACCTCGGAGGCCTTGAATGCGGCCGCCGCGGCCGCGTAGTGGCGTTGCACGCGGACCAGGCCGACCGGAGGGCCGAGCCAGCGCACCATGCTCGAGAGATCGACGACAAGACGCATCATTCGGGCCGCATCAGTTGAGCCGCATTCTTGGCGAGCGCGCGATCATCCTGCGCCAGGCCAGCCGCGGTCCCAGCGCGAGCGTCCTGAAGGAGGGTGCGCCGACAGCCGCGAGGAACAGCAGCTTTAGGGTGAGGGCCAGGGGTATGTCCGGGGTTCGCAACAGCAACTCGATGTCGCGTCTTTCCTGGCTGGAGATGCCGACCCCCGTGGCGGCACGCGATGCCAGAAAGCTTGCGATGGCCTGCGCGGGTTGGCCGTTCGCATCGAAGGGCTCGGCACGATGGCAACGCAGCAGCGCCGACTGCCTGGCCAATGCCGCGGCCGCCTTTTGCTGATCCTGCTTCACACGCGATACCTGTCCCGGATGCGATCTCAGCTTAACCAGTCGCGTATCCATGTTGGTCAGTTTCCCCGTCTCGGAAAGCCGCAGCCATAGATCGTAGTCTTCGGCATAGGTGAAGGCGCGGCGGTAGCCTCCCGCGCGCCGGACGGCCTCGGTCCGGAACATCACCGTCGGGTGAAGCATGGGATTGTATCTGGCGAGCGCGTCCCGCAATGGGTTGTCGCCGACAGGCACGTCGATCGGCCTCAACAGGTTTCCGTCCCGGTCGATCTGCAATCCCGCCGTACCAAGCACCTGCAAATCGGCATCCGCCTCGAAACACGCCACCTGCAGGCGCAACCTGTCGGGCAGCGAGACATCGTCACAATCCATGCGCGCCACGAGAGGGGCCTGCGCGAGCGAGATCCCCATGTTCAGCGCATCGACGATCCCCTTGCCGCTGTTGGCGACAACTTTGACGCGGCCGTCGCGCTCGCCGATCGACGTCGCGATCGCCGCGCTGTTGTCGCGGGATCCATCGTCGACGACGATGACTTCGATATCCGCCAGATCCTGGTCCAGGATGCTTTGCAGGGCTTCGCCGACATATTGCGCGCCGTCTCTCACCGGAATGATCACGCTTACCGTCGGCAATAGAATGTTCCTTGCAATGATCGACCGTCTCAATGGCCCTTGGATTGTCGGCAGGCTGGTCTCGAAACTCCAATTTCAAAGTTCCGTCGATCTGTCGACTGTCAATTTTCTCTGTCCGGCCGATCCGAGCGCGACCTCAAGGGCGGGGCGAGCAGTCGCACGACCGATACGCGCCCTCTTGGCCTTCGAAGAAAGGTCGCCGTCGAGGCCGACTTTATGGAGCCAGCTTCCCCGCAACAGGTCCGTCTGAACTCGATCCTCGGCAAGACGGCGAATGCGGTTATCGGCCGTTGCGGCACCGCGTTCGGGTCTGCATCGATCCCGCGCGGCGCGCTCGAGTCGGCTTTTGGGGAAAGGCCGAACGCGACAGCATCCAGGTCTCTTGATAACCGGCTATATACAGCATATTCGTCTTTTCAACACGACCAACATTTGAGCGCCCGGCTGTGTTTGTTTGTATGGGGAAGTCTGGGGCGCACCCGGAGATCTCTCCGTCCGATCTGACTTTGGGGGTAGGCGGCGCTCTGGAAAATGTGATGAGAATCTGCTGCGCAATCTCTGCCCTCTTCATGAACGGGGGGCTGCAAAGGGATTGTCTCAACATCAGTGAGCGACTGGTCGGCCGAGGCCATAACGTGACGATCCTGACAACCCGTCAGGTGGGTCATGTCGAGAGTTCGGCGACGATAAAAGTCCATCCGGCACGGGTCCTTTCCAACCCGGGCACCGAATATGCGTTGGGAAGGACCGTGCAGACAGCCAGGCGCGACTTCGACTGCGTCGTCGGTTTCAACAAGATGGCGGGCCTGGATATCTACTATGCCGGCGACCCGCCTTATTTTGCGTCGAAGCTCGGGTGGTGGCGGCCGTTTTCCCCCCGTTTCATGCGCCAGCAGAACCTCGAATCGATGATCTTTGCTCCCGGCAACGCCGTGCAGATCATTGCGCTCAGCGAACAGCAGGCAGCGCTCTACCGCGGCTTCTGGCGGACCGAGGAATCCCGCATTCACGTCGTCGGGCCAACGCTTGATCCGAAACGCCGCAGACCGGAGCTGCTGGCCGTCGACCGCAATGAAATCCGCGATCGTTTCGGGCTTCCGCGCGAGGCGGTCATCGCCTTGACCATCGCCAACAGGTTGAAGGTGAAGGGTCTCGACCGGGCGGTGAAGGCCCTGCAACCGTTTCCGGGAATCCACTGGCTGATCGCCGGTCTTCGGAAGAATAGCGAGGAAGAGACGCGGCTTCGCGGCATGATTGCCAAATTCGGCATGTCGGAACGGGTTACCCTGCTGGGCATCCAGGAGGATATCCCGGCGATCGTGGTTGCGAGCGATTTCATGATGCACGCGGCTCGCCTGGAAAATACCGGCACGGTGATCCTCGAGGCGCTTGCGAACGGCCTGCCGGTCATTGCCTCGGACGCTTGCGGATATGCAAAATATGTCGAGGCCAGCGGTGCCGGACTGGTTGTGGCCAATCGCGACGATCCCGAAATCTGGCGGCAGGCGATTCAGAAGGCCGGCAACCCGGCGATCCGGGGCCAATGGCGCGAGGCGGCTCTTGCCTACGGCGCATCGAACCCGCTTACCGGCGGACTGGAAGCGGCCTGCGACCTGATAGAGACGTTCCGCCGCAGCCGGCGTGTCGCCTAGTTGGCCAGTCGGTTCCGATGTTACCGATTTTAAGTCAAATTTTACCGAATGCACGGCATGGCTGGAGCGTCGGCAGGTGGTGTTGCCGGCCTGTTTCGCGTAAGGGGTGACGATGCGTATTGTCGGGAAGATTCCTCTGGCCGTCGCCTTGGGCCTGTTCACCGCGCCTGTCGCCCAGGCGGGCGAAGGCGGCAGCTGGATATCCGGCGATTGGTACCTGACGCTCGGCGCCACCGGCCTGGTCGCGCCGAATTTCGAGGGCGGCAAGAAATATATGTTCAGCGCCCAGCCGATCATCTCGCTGGGCAAGGTCGGCCCAGAGGCGCGCTTCACCTCGCGCAACGACAACATCTCGCTGGCGCTGATCGACGACGGCTCCGTGCGCGCCGGTCTGACCGGCAAGTTCCTGTTCCATCGCACCAGCAAGGACGAACTTCAAGGCCTCGACCCGGTGCGCTTCGGCGGTGAGGTGGGCGGCTTCTTCGAGTTCTATCCGCTGGATTGGCTGCGCGCCCGCGCCGAGTTGCGGCATGGCATCCGCTCCCACAACGGCTTCGTGGCCGACATCGCGGCAGACGCTTTTTACGACATCACGCCGACGGTGCGCATCTCGGGCGGGCCGCGGGTGTCCTTCGCCTCGTCCAACTATTTTGATGCCTATTACGGCGTCAACGCCACCGAGGCGGCGGCTTCGGGCTTGAGCGAGTACCATCCGGGCGGCGGCGTGAAGTCGACGGGCCTCGGTGGCGCGATCACCTGGAAAGTGACCGAGCCGATGACGGCGAGCGTCTTCACCGAATATTCGCGCTTGATGGGGCCGGCAGCCGATTCCAGCCTGGTCAAGGAGCGCGGCGACCGCAGCCAGTGGATGTTCGGCGTGTCGACCACCTACCGCTTCAATTTCTCGATGTAGGCACCCAAACCGGCGCTAGCCCTCGAAATCCGTGCTTTATTCCTGCCGCGCCATCCGCTAAAAGCCACGCCATGACGAGCTTTTCGCGCCTTTTCGCGATCGCGATACGAATTACGGGCCCGGTGTTCCGGGCGGCCTGAGCGCCGCTGGAGCCGCCGGGAGTTTTCGCGCGCGCCCCTCGCGCTTTTTCAAGAAAATGCTGGTTCAACGCCCGGGCTTTCCGCCGCCGGGCAACGCAGATGGCAGATCAATGACCGACACCCCGATGACCGACACTGCTGAGACGATCGACTATTCCAAAACGCTTTATTTGCCGCAGACGGATTTCCCGATGCGCGCCGGGCTGCCCGAGAAGGAGCCTGGCCTGGTCAAGCGCTGGGAGGACATGGACCTTTACAAGAAGCTGCGCGAGGAGGCCGCAGGCCGTGAGAAGTTCGTGCTGCATGACGGCCCGCCCTACGCCAACGGCAACATCCATATCGGCCATGCGCTGAACAAGATCCTCAAGGACGTCATCAACCGCTCCTTCCAGATGCGCGGCTATGACGCCAACTACGTGCCGGGCTGGGACTGCCACGGCCTGCCGATCGAATGGAAGATCGAGGAGCAGTACCGCGCCAAGGGCAAGAACAAGGACGAGGTGCCGGTCAACGAGTTCCGCAGGGAATGCCGCGACTTCGCCGCCCATTGGATCAAGGTCCAGGGCGGCGAGTTCCAGCGCCTCGGCGTCATCGGCGATTTCGACCACCCCTATACGACCATGGCTTACCATGCCGAGTCGCGCATCGCCGGCGAACTGCTGAAATTCGCCATGTCCGGTCAGCTCTACCGCGGCTCCAAGCCGGTGATGTGGAGCGTTGTCGAGCGCACCGCGCTCGCCGAGGCCGAGGTCGAGTATCAGGACTATGAGAGCGACACGATCTGGGCGAAGTTCCCGGTCGCGAGCCTCGCCCAGCCGGTCGCCGGCATCGCGCCGGCGCTGGATGGAGCCGCGCTCGATCTGGTCGAGGCGCATGTCGTCATCTGGACGACCACGCCCTGGACCATCCCCGGCAACCGCGCCGTGAGCTATTCGCCGCGCATCGCCTATGGCCTCTATGAGGTGACGGCGGCCGAGAACGCTTTCGGCCCGCAGCCCGGCGAGAAGCTGATCTTTGCCGACGCGCTGGCGGAGGAATGCGCCGCCAAGGCCAAGGTCACCTTGAACAGGCTTCACAGCGTCTCGGCCGAACAGCTTGGCAAGCTTACGCTTTCCCATCCTTTCAAGGGGCTCGGCGGCGGCTATGAGTTCCCGGTGCCGATGGTTGCGGGCGAGCATGTCACCGACGATGCCGGTACCGGCTTCGTACACACCGCGCCCGGCCATGGCCGCGAGGACTTCGACGCCTGGATGGAAGCGGCCGCCGATCTTCGGGCACGCGGCGTCCACACCACGATCCCGTTCACTGTCGACGATGCCGGCTTCTTCACCAAGGATGCGCCGGGCTTCGGTCCGGGACGCGAGGGCGGTGCGGCGCGCGTCATCGACGACAACGGCAAGAAGGGCAACGCCAACCAGGCGGTCATCGACGAGCTGATCAAGCGCAACGCGCTCTTCGCGCGCGGCCGGCTGAAGCACAGCTATCCGCATTCCTGGCGCTCCAAGAAGCCGGTCATCTTCCGCAACACGCCGCAATGGTTCGTCTATATGGACAAGGACTTCGGCGACGGCACGACGCTGCGCAGCCGCGCGCTGAAGGCGATCGACGACACGCGCTTCGTCCCGGCGGCAGGCCAGAACCGCATCCGCGCTATGATCGAGGAGCGCCCCGACTGGGTGCTGTCGCGCCAGCGTGCCTGGGGCGTGCCGATCGCCGTCTTCGCCGACGAGGACGGCAATGTGCTGAAGGACGAGGCCGTCAACCAGCGCATCATGGAGGCTTTCGAGAAGGAAGGCGCCGACGCCTGGTTCGCCGGAGGCGCCAAGGCGCGCTTCCTCGGCAACCACGATGCCTCGAAATGGCACCAGGTGATGGACATCCTGGACGTCTGGTTCGATTCCGGCTCGACGCATGTCTTCACGCTGGAGGACCGTCCGGACCTCAAATGGCCGGCCGACGTCTATCTCGAGGGCTCGGACCAGCATCGCGGCTGGTTCCATTCCTCGCTGCTCGAAAGCTGCGGCACCAGGGGCAGGGCGCCTTACGACACGGTCATCACCCATGGCTTCACCATGGACGAGGAAGGCCGCAAGATGTCGAAGTCGCTCGGCAACACCGTCGTGCCGCAGGACGTCATCAAGCAGTCCGGCGCGGATATCCTGCGGCTCTGGGTGGTGACGACTGATTATTGGGAAGACCAGCGGCTCGGCAAGAACGTGCTGCAGACCAATATCGACGCCTACCGCAAGCTCAGGAACACCATCCGCTGGATGCTGGGCACGCTCGCCCATGACGACGGTCAGGATGTGCCGGTCGAGGCGATGCCGGAACTGGAGCGGCTGATGCTGCACCGGCTGTCCGAGCTGGACGAGGTGGTGCGCCAGGGCTACGACGCCTTCGAGTTCAAGCGCATCACCCGCGCGCTGCTCGACTTCATGGTGGTGGAGCTTTCGGCCTTCTATTTCGACATCCGCAAGGATGCGCTGTACTGCGACGGGCCGTCGAGCCTGCGCCGCAGGGCAGCCGTGCAGGTGGTGCGCCACCTCTTCGAATGCCTGGTGAAGTGGCTGGCGCCGATGCTGCCCTTCACCACCGAGGAAGCCTGGCTAGACCGCCATCCGGAAGCCGTCTCGGTGCATCTCGACCAGTTCCCGGCGATCCCGCGGAACTGGCGCAACGAGGCGCTGGCCGAGAAATGGCGCAAGGTGAGGCAGGTGCGCCGCGTCGTCACCGGTGCGCTGGAGATCGCGCGCGCCGAGAAGTTGATCGGCTCCTCGCTCGAGGCCGTGCCGGTGGTGACGCTCGACGACGCGGCGCTGGAAGCCGCGATCGCCGATGTCGACATGGCCGAGATGGCGATCACCAGCGACCTCGTCGTCAAGCACGGCAAGGCCCCGCAAGGCGCCTTCGCGCTCGACGACGTCAAGGGCGTGGCGGTGGTGGTGGAGAAAGCCGAGGATCGCGGCCTGGTCAAATGCGCGCGCTCCTGGCGTTACACCGCCGATGTCGGGCAGAACCCGGAGTTTCCGGACGTCTCGGCCCGCGACGCCGCCGTGCTGCATGAGCTAAAGGCGCTTGGCCGTTCATAAGCCGGTGCAAAAGTGCCACGCCGGGCGGCCCGAAACGGCCCGTGCGTTGCCCTTAACAAGTGGTTGAGGTAAACACGCGACACTCCGGAAGACAAATTGTCGCCGGATTTCCATCGCAAGTGCGGGGAAGAAGGGGACCGCGCCGTTGGCCGGTGGCGACCGAAAGGCTGTTAGAGTGGGACTTTTTGGCATGACCGACAGAACGTTTGCGCGCGCCGTGCTGGTCGCGCCGCTTGTGGTATCGGCCATCGCCCTGTCGGGCTGCATGAGCTCGCCCACCTACGGAACCGACAAGACGGCTGCCGCGCAGCTCTTCGACGATGTTTCCGCCGCTGCCTCGATCACGCCGAAGCGTAAAGATCCGATCGACTACAAGCCGCGTCCCGACTTGGTGAAGCCCGCTCCCGGGCAGAAGGAAAGCCTGCCGCCGCCGCAGCAGAGCATCGAGACGGCGAGCGCCGACTGGCCCGAATCGCCGGAGGCGCGCCGCGCCCGCATCCGCGCCGACGCCACCGCGCACCAGAACGATCCAAACTACCAGCCGGAAGCAGTCGAGGATATCCAGACCGATCCCGAGGCGGTGAAGAAGGCGTTGGCCGAATCGGGCTCCAGCCATCCGCCGCGCTGGACGCCGGACGATTCCAGCGGTGCCGCCCGCAAGGCCGCGATTCAGCGCAACCTTGCGGAACAGAAGCAGGGCGACCCGACCACGCGCAAATATCTGAGCGAGCCGCCGCTTGCCTATCGCCAGGCCTCCGCCGACGCGCCGCAGAACGAGCTCGGCGAGGACGAGTACAAGAAGGAGCGCCGGCTCAAGGCGCAGGCGGAAGGCAAGAAGGGCGGCTGGTTCGACTGGCTTGGCCTGTAGGCCGGAACGGGCCGCGCAGGCCTACGTTTCCCGTCTCTCGCGAAAGAAATCCTTGAGGATGAGGGCGGCTTCGCTTTCGCCGATCCCCGGATAGATGTCCGGCGCATGGTGACAGGTCGGCGAAGCGAAGAAGCGCGTGCCGCTCACCACCGCGCCGCCTTTCTCGTCGGCGGCGCCGAAATAGAGCCGCCGCAGCCTGGCGAAGGAGATCGCGCCGGCGCACATCGCGCAGGGCTCCAGCGTCACATAAAGGTCGTGACCGGTCAGCCGCTCGCTGGCCAGCTCCCGGCAGGCCTCGCGAATCGCCAGCATCTCGGCATGCGCCGTCGGATCGGCAAGCTCGCGGGTGCGATTGCCGGCTTTCGCGATCACCGTGTTGCCATTGGCGATAACAGCGCCGACCGGCACTTCGCCGCGGCTGGCGGCCGCCTCGGCCTCTTCAAGCGCCAGGGCCATGAAATCCGGTCGTTTCAAGCGGTTTCCACTCCGATTACGCCTCGCCACCCGAGAGCGATCCTGTTATCTAGCGCGAGACCCTGAAAACCGGAATCGGTTTTTGCCGCGCCGCCGGATGCGCAAAATCAAGATGATACTGCCTGCGTTGGCGTCCGCGAGGGCGCGCGACGCCGTAGCAGGCGAAGACGAGCAAAGTAATGGACGACGACAAGAAATCTTCACGCGGGCCGCGCAAAGGCGGCTCGAAACCGGCGGGCCAGCGTGACCGCAACGGCAAGCCGGGCTTCGGTGCCAAGAAGCCGTTTGTGAAGCGCGATCGGCCGGTGGCCGCCGAAGGCGAGCGCCCCGCGCGCGACTTCAAGCGCAGCTACAAGCCGCGCGAAGCGGGCGAGAGCGCCGAGCGGGCCGAAAGGCCGTTCCGCAAAGGTCCGCCGCGCGACGGCAAGCCCTTCGAGAAGCGTGAAGGCCGCAAGCCCTACGCACCGCGCGGAGACCGGCCGATGGCCGCCGAAGGCGAGCGCCCGGCCCGCGATTTCAAGCGCAGCCACAAGCCGCGTGAAATGGGTGAAGGTGGCGACAGGCCGTTCCGCAAAGGCCCGCCGCGCGACGGCAAGCCCTTCGAAAAGCGTGAGGGCCGCAAGCCTTACGCACCGCGTGGCGACCGGCCGGCGACCGCCGAAGGCGAGCGGGGCGAACGACGTTTCGAGCGCCCCAAGCGCGAGTTCGGCGACCGCCCGGCACGCGACTTCGCCGATCGGCCGAAGCGCGATTTCAGCGATCGTCCGCGCGGAGCTGGCGGAAAGCCGGAGGGTGGCTTCAGGCCGAGGCCGCGTCCCGCGGAAGCCGCGCCGGAAAGCGGCGAACGCATCGCCAAGCGGTTGGCGCGCGCCGGCATCGCCTCGCGCCGCGACGCCGAGGAACTGATCGCGGCCGGCCGCGTCAAGGTCAACGGCAAGGTGCTGGACTCGCCGGCCTTCAATGTCAGCGCCTCCGACGTCATCCATCTCGACGGCACCGAGATCCCGCCGATCGAGCGCACGCGCCTCTTCCTGTTCCATAAGCCGGCGGGCGTCGTCACCACCAACCGCGATCCGGAAGGCCGCAAGACCGTCTTTGACGTGCTGCCGTCCGATCTGCCGCGATTGATGACGATCGGCCGGCTCGACATCAACACCGAGGGCCTGCTGCTTTTGACCAATGACGGCGGGCTGTCGCGCGTGCTCGAACTGCCGGCCACCGGCTGGCTGCGGCGCTACCGTGTGCGCGTCCACGGCAAGGTCGAGGAGAGCGCGCTCGCCGGCTTGCGCGACGGCATCGCCGTCGACGGCGTGTTCTACGGTTCGATCGAGGCCTCGCTCGACCGCGAGCAGGGAACCAACGCATGGCTGACGCTCGGCCTGCGGGAAGGCAAGAACCGCGAGGTGAAGAACATCCTCGGCGCGCTTGGCCTCGACGTGACGCGGCTGATCCGCATCTCTTACGGACCGTTCCAGCTCGAGGATCTTCCCGAGGGCCATGTTCTGGAGATCAAGGGCCGCGTGCTGCGCGAGCAGCTCGGCGAAAGGCTGATCGAGGAATCCGGCGCCAATTTCGACGCCGAGATCCAGAAGCCGTTTTCCAACAAGCCGGTGCGCGGCGGCGGACCCCGCCACGAAGAGGCCGACCGGCCGAAATTCACGCGCGACGGCGACCGCAGGCCGATCGGCGAGGGCGGGCTGATCAAGGCGCGCAAGCGCCGCGAAGGCAGCCGCGACGAGGCGCTGAGCAAGCTCTCGACAAAACCTGACAGGGCATTTGGGCCGGACAAGGCGTTCGGCGAGCGCGGCCCGAAACCCGATCGCGGCGGCTTCGGTGACAAGCCGCGTGGTGGTTTCGGCGACAAGCCCCGTTTCGGCGGCAAGAAATCCGAGCGCGAGCAGCGGCCGATCGAGCCGCCGGGTCAGCGCAAGGCCAATGTCTGGATGGCGCCTGGCGCCCGGCCGATCGGCAAGGGAAGGGCGGAGGCCGATGCCGCCAGGGCTGCCGAGGCGAAGGCGCGCAAGGCATCCTATAAGCCGGGCGGCAAGGGCAAGCCGGGCGCGAAACCGTTCGGCAAGCCTCGCGGCGAGCGCCCGGAAGGCGATGGCGGCGACAGGCCGCGTGGTCCGAAGAGGGGCGGCGATGCGGATCGTCGGCGGTGAATTCCGTGGGCGTCCGCTGGCGACGCCGAAAAGCAATGCCATCCGCCCGACCACAGACCGCACCCGCGAGGCGGTGTTCAACGTCCTGGCGCACCGTTACGCTGAAAAGCTCGAAGGCGGCCGCGTGCTCGATCTCTTCGCCGGCACGGGCGCGCTCGGAATTGAGGCGCTGTCGCGCGGCGCCTCCTACTGCGTCTTCATCGAGGAATCGACCGAGGGGCGAGGCCTGATCCGCGAGAACGTCGAGGCCTACGGGCTCACCGGTCGCACCAAGATCTTCCGCCGCGACGCCACGCATCTCGGCGAAGCCGGTACGATCTCGCCCTTCGGGCTGGTCTTTGCCGATCCGCCCTATGGCAAGGGGCTCGGCGAGCGCGCGCTGCGCTCGGCCAAGACCGGCGGCTGGCTTCTGCCTGGCGCGCTCTGCGTCGTCGAGGAGGCTGCCTCGGCGCCGTTCGAACCGGGCGCCGGTTTTTCCGTGATGGATGAACGCAATTACGGCGAAACCATTATCCGCTTCATCGAGGCGGAGTGAGCGAGGCGCGTCTTCCTTCTTCCGCAAGGGAAGAAGGAAAAGGCACAAGCGCCTCGAAAATGCCGAACAATTCACTTTGCCTCGCCTGCGAACCTTGCCTATCGTCGCGCAACCGGAACCGGAGACCTTGATGACACCAACGGGGATTGGGCTGCGAGCGGCGCTTCTTGTCGGCACGCTGGCGCTCGCCGCGGCTCCGGCCCGCGCGGCCGATGACGGCGCGGTCAAGGATTTCCTGCTCGACAACGGCATGGAAGTGGTTGTCATCCCCGACCATCGCGCTCCGATCGTCACGCACATGGTATGGTACAAGATCGGCAGCGCCGACGAGCCGCCCGGCAAATCCGGCATCGCGCATTTCTTCGAGCATCTGATGTTCAAGGCCACGACCACCCATGCCGCAGGCGAGTTCGATCGCGCCGTGTCCGAGATCGGCGGCTCCAACAACGCCTTCACGTCCTACGACTACACCGCCTTCCACGAGACGGTGCCGCCTTCCGCGCTCGAAGAAATGATGGGCTTCGAGGCCGATCGCATGCGCAACCTCATCCTGACCGACGATGTCATCAAGACCGAGCGCGACGTCATCTTGGAGGAACGTCGCTCGCGCATCGACAGCAATCCGCAGGCGGTGCTCGACGAGGAGGTCGACGCGACGCTCTGGCAGAACCAGCCATACCGCATTCCGGTCATCGGCTGGATGCAGGAAATGGAGCAATTGAACCGTCCGGACGCGAAAGCCTTCTACGACGCCTACTACCGGCCGAACAACGCCGTGCTGGTGGTGGCCGGCGACGTCGATCCCGACGCGGTGAAGGCGATGGCCGAAAGGACCTATGGCAAGGTCGCCCGCGGCCCGGACCTGCGGCCGCGCATCCGCCCCGTGGAGCCGGAGCAGAACACCAAGCGCACGGTGACGCTCACCGACGCGCGCGTTTCCGTGCCGAGCTTTTCGACGCAATGGGTCGTGCCGTCCTATCACACGGCCAAGCCCGGCGAGGCGGAGGCGCTCGACCTGCTTGCCGAGATCCTCGGCGGCGACAACCGCAGCAGGCTGTACCAGCAGCTCGTCGTCAAGCAGGGTATCGCGTCCGAGGCCGGCGCCTACTTCCAGGGCACCATGCTCGACGCCACCAACTTCACCGTCTATGGCGCCCCGCGCGGCGACGCCAAGCTTGCCGACGTCGAGGCAGCGGTCGATGCCGAGATCGCCCATATCGTCAAGGACGGCGTGAGCGACGATGAGCTGGAGCGGGCAAAGACCCGCTATGTGCGCTCCATGATCTTTGCGCGCGACAAGCAGGACGACATGGCCAACATGTACGGCTCGACGCTTGCCACGGGCGGCGATGTCAAGGACGTTCAGGAATGGCCGGACCGTATCCGCAAGGTGACCGCCGATGAGGTCAAGGCGGTGGCTACCCGCTATCTGGTGCTCGATCGTTCCACCACCGGCTATCTTCTGCCGCAGCAGCAGGCGGGGAATTGACGATGAGCATGGTTCTTGGCCGTATGGTCGTTTCTCCTTCTGCGGCGAATGAGGAAGGCAAGCTCTATCGCGCCGTCGTCACCCTTTGCTTCGCCCTGTTCTTCCTGCTTTTGCCGGTGCTTGCCGCGCGCGCCGAAATGAACATCCAGGAGGTGAAGTCGAAGAAGGGCGTCACCGCCTGGCTGGTGGAAGACCATTCGATCCCGCTGGTTGCGATCCGTTTCGTCTTCGACGGCGGCACCGCGCAGGACCCTGCCGGCAAGGAAGGCCTGGTCAACCTGATGACCGGCCTGTTCGACGAGGGCGCCGGCGACCTCGACAGCGAGGCCTTCCAGCTGAAGCTCGACGATGCCGGCGCCGAGATGAGTTTCCAGGGCGCGCGCGATGGCACCTATGGCTCGATGCGGATGCTGTCCGATCAGAAGGACGAGGCTTTTGGCCTGCTGAAGCTGGCGGTGAACAGCCCGCGTTTCGACCAGGCGCCGATCGACCGCATCCGCGCCCAGATACTCTCCGGCATCCTCGCCAATGAACGGGACCCCAATACGATCGCGCAGCAGCGCTGGCTGCGCGCGATCTATGGCCAGCATCCCTACGCGCGGCCGGACGAGGGCAACAAGGGCAGCCTCGCCACCATCACCGCCGACGACCTCAGGGCCTTCCACAAGGCGAACTTCGCCCGTGGCGGCCTGCATGTGGCGGTGGTGGGCGATATCGACGCCGCCACGCTGAGCGGCAGGCTCGACGAGGTGTTCGGCGACCTGCCGGACAAGCAGACGCTGGCTCCGGTTGCCGACGTCAAGCCCAAGCTCGGCCAGCAGCTCGAAGTGAATTACGACTTGCCGCAGACATCCCTGCAGCTTGCTTGGCCGGGCGTGAAGCGCAGCGACCCCGATTTCTACGCCGCCGTGCTGATGAACGAGATCCTCGGCGGCTCGACATTTACCTCGCGCCTTTACGAGCAGGTGCGCGAGAAGCGCGGCCTTGCCTATAGCGTCAGCTCCGATCTCGTCGATCACGAGCATTCCAACGCGCTGCTGGTGACGACGGCGACGCGTTCCGACCGCGCCGCCGAAACGCTTTCGATCGTGCGCCAGGTGGTGAAGGACATGGCGCAGAACGGCCCCACCGAGGAGGAACTCGCCGCGATCAAGAAATACATGGTCGGCGCCTACGCCATCAGCAATCTGGATTCGTCCAGCTCCATCGCCGCGACGCTGGTGGAGCTGCAGATCGACGATCTCGGCATCGATTACATCAAGCGGCGCGCGGCTCTCATCAACGCGGTGACGCTGGCCGACGTCAAGGCGGCGGCGAAGAAGCTCCTGTCGACCGACCCCGCGGTGATGGTCATCGGGCCGCCGCTGGTGCAGGTGGCGGGAGGCGGCAAGGGATGAGCCCGACCTTCGGGGTGGCCTTCGGCGGCGGCGGCGCGCGCGGTCTTGCGCATATCCACATCATCGAGGCTCTCGACGAGCTGGGCATCAAGCCGGTGGCGATCGCCGGCTCCTCGATCGGCGCCATCATGGGCGCCGGCATGGCGTCGGGCATGAAGGGCGCCGAGGTTCACGATTATGCGCGATCGATCCTCGGCAGCCGGGCCGAAGTGGCGGCGCGCATGTGGCGCTCGCGGCCGGGCACGATCGCGGAGGCCATGCAGGGCGGCATCCGCGTCAGCCAGTTCAACATCGAGCGCATTCTGAAGGCTTTCCTGCCCGAGGCGATCCCGCAGAATTTCGAAGCGCTCAAGATCCCGCTCAAGGTCACGGCGACCGACTATTTCGGCCACAGCCTCGCGGTGTTTGCCGAGGGCGACCTGCATTCGGCGCTTGCCGCTTCGGCGGCCATCCCGGCGGTCTTCCGCCCCGTGACGCGCGAGGGGCGTGTGCTGATCGATGGCGGCATCTACAACCCCGTGCCTTTCGACCTCATCGAGAAGGACGCCGACATCATCATCGCCGTCGATGTCGTCGGAGCGCCGAGCGAGGCCGAGCGCCGGCACCCGACCACCGTCGACCTGATGTATGGCGCCACGCAACTGATGATGCAGTCGATCATCGCCAACAAGCTCAGGCAGCACCCGCCGGACATTCTGATTCGGCCGAATGTCTCGAAATACCGCGTGCTCGAATTCCTCAAGATCGAGACGCTGATGGCCGAGACGGTCGAGATCAAGGACGAACTGAAGCGCGCCGTCGAGAAGGCCGTGGAAGCGCATGGCGGCAGGCGGGGCAAGAAGAAGGTGGTCTGAGAGGCTCTCCCGACCGCATCCCTTCAGGCGCATGCAATGGCGACCGAGGTCCGACAACCGAAGTCCGATAGGTCAGCGCATAGGTCTTCGCTCAAGCTGGACCTAAGAATAACGCAAAGTATTCTTTATACTGATTAGCCGCCTTTTATGCATAGATTTCAGGCATGTCACAAACTCTTCATTGAGTTGCCCGTTGACGCACGTTCCGGTAGAGTTAATAATCTCCTAATATAAGGTAGCGCAAAAAATCTCCCGACCGGCAACAACGAGTTACGGCGCTACCAGGGGTAGGGAGGCACCGGGCGCGGCTTTTATAGTCGCCTCAGCCATCAACCACCGCGTCACCGCCTGTCCGTGAGCCGCCATTGGGCCGGCTGTTCATGGGCCGGCCTTGTTCGGGGCGTGGCTGGTCGCATGGCTTTGTGATCTTTCTGCTCCCGCGAAGTTGGGCGCGAACGCTTTCGGCATGAGGTAGCCAGCCGCCTGGCGCGGCAGGTATGCCTGCGGCCGCAGCTGACGCGTTCGCGGATGTGAGAGGCGTGTCGTGGCTGTGGGGTTCAGTAACGCGTCGCCCAGGTTGATGGGCACAACCTTGGGCTCGGCGCAGGCGAAGGTGAGGCTTGTCGGCCTTATCCTCGTCGCTTGCGTCGCCATGTTTTTCCTCTTCGGCTCCGGCCGGCCTGCATCGATAGGCTCGATGCTCGTCGCGGCAGCGATGGCGGGTTTCGGTTGCCTGGCCATGTTCCGCGCCCGCGGCGATGCGGCGCAAAGTGCCGTGGATGCCGCAACCCCCAGCGCTGTGACACGCAGCAAGCCATCGGCGAGAGCGGCCGGCCGTCGGCCGACAGGCTCCGCTCGTTCGGAACTCTCTGCGGCGCTTGCCAGCTGCCGCTCGGCCTTCCTCGCGGTCGGCCTGTTCAGCGGCATGCTCAACGTGCTGATGCTTGCGGGCTCGCTTTACATGCTCGAGGTCTATGACCGCGTGCTGCCAAGCCGCAGCCTGCCGACGCTCGTCGGCATTTCGATACTGCTCGTCATCCTCTATTGCGGGCAGGGCTTTCTCGATTTCGTGCGCGCGCGGGTTCTGGTGCGGATCGGCGGCGCCCTCGACGAGGCTCTTGGTCACCGCGTCTATACCTCGATGCTGAGATTGCCGCTGAAGGCTGGGCGCGAGGGCGACAGCCAGCAGCCGATGCGCGATCTCGACAGCGTGCGCGGCTTCCTGTCCGGCATGGGGCCGACGGCGCTCTTCGACCTGCCATGGATGCCGATCTATCTGATCATCATCTTCATGTTTCACTGGGTGCTCGGCGTGGCGGCGCTGTTCGGGGCGATCGTTCTGGTCGTGCTGACCTTGTTCGCCGAGCGGTTGACGCGGAAACCGGTATCGTCCGCAACCATGAGCGGGAACCGGCGCAGCGGGCTGATCGCGGCTGGCAGCCGCAATGCGGAAGTCGTTGCCGCCATGGGCATGGCCGGTGGGCTCGCCGCCCGCTGGGAAAATGCCAACCTCGAATACATTGCCGACCAGCGCAAGGTGAGCGACGTCGCCGGCAGCTTCGGCGCGGTATCGAAAGTGCTGCGCATGCTGCTGCAATCGTCCATGCTCGGTATTGGCGCCTGGCTGGTCATCGAGGAGCAGGCGACGGCGGGCGTCATCATCGCCGCCTCCATCATCAGCGGCCGCGCGCTGGCGCCGGTGGATCTTGCAATCGCCAATTGGAAGGGCTTCGTCGGCGCGCGCCAGGGTTGGCAACGATTGAGTCGGGTGCTTGCGGCCTTGCCCGCCGAGACTGAACCGATGCCGCTGCCGGCGCCAAGCGCCAATGTCATGATGCACGGTGTGGCCATCGCGGCCCCGGGAACCCAGCGGCTGCTGGTGCAGGATGCCAGCTTCGCCATGGAGGCCGGTCACGGGCTGGGCATCATCGGCCCGAGCGGCTCGGGAAAGTCGACCTTGGTGCGGGCACTCGTCGGGGCCTGGCAGCCCGTAAGCGGCCGCGTCAAGCTTGACGGCGCCGATCTCGACCAGTGGTCCTCGCAAGAGCGCGGCCGCCATATCGGCTACCTGCCGCAGGACGTGGAGCTGTTTGCTGGCACTGTCGCCGAAAACATCGCCCGCTTCGAGCCGGACGCCGACGCGGACGCAATCATCGCCGCGGCCAAGGCCGCCGGCGCGCACGAGCTGATCGTGGGTTTCCGCCAGGGCTACGAGACCGAGATCGGCGAGCATGGCGAGGCGCTTTCGGCCGGCCAGCGCCAGCGCATCGCGCTCGCCCGCGCGCTCTACCGCGATCCGTTCCTGGTGGTGCTCGACGAGCCGAATTCCAATCTGGACATGGATGGCGAGCAGGCGTTGATCCGGGCCATGCTTGGCGTCCGCGAGCGGGGCGGCGTGGTCGTCATCGTCGCCCATCGTCCGAACGTGCTGACCGCCGTCGACTTCGTCCTGGCGATGAACCAGGGGCGCATCCATGACTTCGGCCCGAAGGACGAGGTTTTCGCCAAGATGTTCCCGACGCTGCGGCCGGTCCCCTCGGTCAATTCGCCGCTGAGGGTGGCCGCGGAAGGCGGCGTCCCGGCGGTCGCCAACGGAACCGAGGGAGGAAACTGACATGGTTGCGTCGGGCGCCTCGCACGCATCGATCCGCTTCTACACACGGCTTGGGCTAGGAGCCGTGCTGCTGCTTGGCGGAGGTGTCGGCGGCTGGGCCTCGGTCACCGAGATTGCCGGCGCGGTCATTGCGCCCGGCACGCTCGTCGTCGATTCCCATGTCAAGAACGTGCAGCATGCGACGGGCGGCATCATTGCCGAGATCGATGCCCGCGACGGCGACAAGGTGAAAGCCGGCGATCTTTTGCTGCGCCTCGACCGTACCGTTCCGGCCGCCAATCTCGCGGTGGTGAGCAAGGCGCTCGACCAGCTCACGGCGCGCAAGGCCCGTCTCGATTCAGAACGCCGTAGCAGCGACGCCATCATCTTTCCGAACGAGCTTTTGGACCGCGTCGCCGATCCCGACGTCGCCGAGGCGGTGGCCGGTGAAAAGCAGCATTTCGAGACCCGGCGCACCTCCCGCGCCGGCCAGAAAGGCCAGCTCGGGGAGCGCATTGCCCAGCTCGAGAAGGAGATCGCCGGCGACGTCGCCCAGGCGGATGCCAACAGCAAGGAGATCGAGCTGGAGCAAAAGGAGCTCGCTTCGGTGCGCGCGCTCTGGGCCAAGAAGCTCATTTCCATCGATCGCCTGACCTCGACCGAGCGCGAGGCTACGCGCCTCGACGGCGAACGCGGCCAGCTCGTTGCCGCGCAGGCGCAGGCCGAGGGAAAGATCGCGGAAATCAAACTGCAGATCATCCAGATCGACCTCGACCTCAGCACCGAAGTGAACAGCGACCTGCGCGACATCGACGGCAAGATGGGCGAGCTTCTGGAGCGCAAGGTCGCCGCCGAGGATCAGTTGAAGCGAGTCGACATCCGCGCGCCGCAGGACGGCGTCGTGCAGCAGTCGATCGCCTACACGATCGGCGGTGTGGTCACGCCCGGCCAGACGATCATGCAGGTCGTGCCGGACAATGACAGCCTCGCGGTCGAAGCCAGGATCGCGCCCAGCGACATCGACAAGTTGTGGGTCGGCCAGTCGGCCTCGCTGCGCTTTTCGGCATTCAATACACGCACGACGCCGCAAATCGACGGCGTGGTCGAGAGAACCTCGCCCGACGTCACCACCGATCAACGCACCGGCGTCAGCTACTACACCGTGCGCATCAGGACGACCGCCGCCCAGGTTGCGCGCCTCGGCGAGGTCAGGCTTGTGCCCGGCATGCCGGTGGAATCCTTCATCAAGACCGAGGACCGTTCGGTGATCTCCTACCTGGTGAAGCCATTGCAGGACCAGATCACCCGCGCCTTCAGACAGTGAGCCCGCCTGGAGCGGGAAATGAAAATAGAAACGACGATAAGTAACCGCACCCGACGGGTGCCGCATTCAAAGTTAAGGGGAATGTCATGACCTCTAGCGATATCACCGACAATCTGACGACCGATCAACTCGCGACAACGGACACCACCACAACCGGAAGCACCGACCCTGTTCCGCCGCTTGCAATCTCGCTCGACCAGGCGGATGCGGACTACGCGCCCGGCGAGGCGGTAGGGATTAGTGCCACCGAAGTCGCTGATGGTGGCACACTCACGTTCCAGGTCGCCCACCTCAGCGCCGGCGCCGACGGCGTCCTCGGCACCGCGGACGACACGCTCGCCTACGATCTTACCGGCACCGGCACGCCCTGGACCGTCACCGACGGCGGCGCCGGCGATCTCGACGGCGTTGTCAACGGCTCGATCCAGACGTCGTGGTACGTCAACGGCGACGCAGCAAACCAGGCATTCATGCTGACGGCCACTGACGATTTAGGCAACACGGCCACAACAGCGTTCACGGATGCGCCGAAAACGCCGCCGACGACCTTTGCCTATGCCGACACCCACATCGACATAACCGCCGACAACACGATTGTGGACGCGGCTGGTGCTCGGTTTTCAAGCCGCGACACGGCGATTTTCAACCATCTGGTAAGTGGTTCTTCCGGCACCGGCAATTGGTCGGTGTTTGCGCAGATCCAGAATGCCGGCGCGGAGCAGGGCTACAACAGCGCCGATGGCGTGTTGGATGAAAAGACGTCTAGCCAGCACAATATGGTCATTGCTCTGAACTCTCTGGTCAAAGTCACCGCCGATGGCACGATAGACCCGAACGGGGCGTATTACGCATTCCGCCTTGATATGCATCAGACGGGGGCGAATCCATTCCTCTCGCTTGATCAGCTGAAAATCTACCAGTCGGCCAATGGCAGTCTTGGTGCGGGCAGCTTCGCGGCCGGCCCTAGCACCGCAGGGACGGACCCCAACTTCCATTTCACTTCTGGGAACACCACTTTAGCTTATAATATGAATGCTGGGGGGGCCAACTCGGTCCTGATGGACGCCGAGTATGACAGCGGCAGCGGCGGCGGCGGCGACGTGATTGTTCTGGTGCCGACTGCCAATTTCAATCCTGCGAACGGCAACTTCCTGTATTTCTATACCGCCATGGGATTCCAGGGTGGTGACTGGTCTGGCGCCGGTACCTTTGAGGAATGGAGTGCGCTGAGCCAGCCGGCGGCCTTCTCGATCTCGGGCACGAAGTACACCGACGTCAACGGCGACGACGCCACGGCCGGGCACAATAACGACGACACGGCGCTTGCCGGCATCACCATCAACCTTTACGCCAGCGGTGCTCCCAACACGGTGAT